>JAIRPE010000091.1 GCA_031257175.1 Eubacteriales Family XIII. Incertae Sedis bacterium
ATGACGGCCCGGCCCGGCGGCGCGGTCCCGGACAAATACGGGGAGATCGTCAGGAAGCAGCAGAAGGAGGCGCTGGAAGGCATGAAGGACTGGAGCCTGTTCGACGCGGCCTGGCAGCCGTCAGGGAAGGTCACTGGAACAAAGGTCGCCCTCGACGCGCTGGGGAAAAGAAGAAAAATCAGTTAGCAAAAATTGCCATGGGAACGGGGCGTTTAAAAAAAAGATTCTCGCCCCCATCCACAACAACTTGACACCGTCGAATCTTCCGGGCGCATTGCGGAAATGCCTGAAATCTTGTACAATAATGATATGAATATTGCAGAATTTTTGAGAAACAGGAGTGTTAAGCGCACGTTGTCTATGCTGAAATTGGCGGCACTGGTTTTTGTCGTCGTGATTTTGCCTGTTTTGTTGATAATTTATAGGCCGGAACTGCTCGAGAATTTTAAAAGCAGGGAAGCCGTAGACGCTATGGTGGAACGTTACCGCTCCGTTTCTGTATTCTTTTTCCTGGCGATTCAAATCATCCAGATCGTTATTTCAGTAATACCGGGGCAAGCTGTGCAAATGGCTGCCGGATATACTTACAGCTTTGGAATAGCGTATATTGTGAGTATGGGAGGCGCATTTTTAGGCACTGTCGCCGCCTATTATATAGCCAGATTCCTGGGAAGAGACGCTATGCATGTTATCTTCGGCGACGAAAAAATACGCAAATTCACAAAAACTCTAAACAGCAGAGGCGCTGTCGTCACCGCCTTCGTCTTGTTTCTTTTTCCAGGAATACCAAAAGACACGCTGATATACGCTGCCGGGATATCAGAAATGAAGGCGAAAATTTTTATTCCGATATCGCTCATAGCCAGGACGCCCGCTATGATGGGGAGCATTCTCTTAGGCGGCATGTGGAAGAACGGCAGTTACACAGGTATGATAATTTTGGGTTCAGTCAGTTTAGCGCTATTCGTCTTGGGCGTGATATTCCACTCCAAATTCACGGCTTGGTTTAACAGGGTATATGATAGATTTACAGAAAATGGTGTCGGTAAACCTAAATAAGCCGGTCTGTACGAACATCTGCAATTATTAGGTGGGATTCCTATTGCCGTACTCATGCACCGTCCAGGAAGTTCTCGCAAGAAGCAAATTCAATTATTACTATAATAATCCTTGTTTATAAACCTTTGGAATAGTTATATTTAAAGAATTTAGAAAACGCCTTGACATTATGCTCGTTAAAGTTTAATATTTAATTATAGGTTTATTGAACCGTAACTGGGGGAGCATCTGCTTTCTCCTGTGCCTCTAAGCTAGTTTTTTCGTCGGCTTAGGCGACGGAGTGGCGGCCGGCTAGAGGAATGCTGCACAGAGGCGCTACGGAGGTTTTTAGAAGTCCCTTTCATCGTCGGTTGCCAGAAGGGAGGCATATACTATGAGGAAAGCTTTGGTCACCGGCTCCACAAAAGGTATAGGCTTAGCTATATCGCGATTGTTGGTGGAACATGGGTATTTTGTGTACGTCAACTATGCCCATGACGACGCAGCTGTTTCGAGTCTTGGTTTGGATGCCGCGCGGCATAGGTTAATTAAGGCGGATTTATCCGGAAAACCAGGCGCGGATTTGCTGACGGACGTCATCTTGTCAGAAGGAGTCCGGCTAGACTGCCTGGTGCTGAACGCAGGCGCCACATGCAGGAAGCTTTTCGGCCAGATAAGTTGCGATGACTGGAATTATGTCATGAACATGAACGTCAACATGCCTTTTTACATAATCCAGAAACTTAGAGACGCCATAGCCGATCATGGCTCCGTGCTTTTCGTTGGCTCAGGCATGGGCGTGCATCCTCACGCCACATCTTTACCCTACGGCGTTTCGAAAGCCGCGGCTCACATGTTGGCTCGCTGCTTGGTAAAAGAGATGGCGGAGCGACGTATTCGAGTTAACGTCGTCGCGCCGGGCTTCATAGACACAGACTGGCAACAGAACAAACCCCAATGGTTGAGGGAACGAATAGAAGGCAAAACCGCGTTGGCCCGCTTTGGCACATCGGAAGAAATAGCGATCATGTGCCATGCCTTGATCGAGAACACCTACGTAAACGGCGCCGTGCTGTCAGTTGACGGCGGCTATGATTATATTTAATGCTATTCTCAAAACAAATCCGATTTGAAAGTGGCTAGCCGAAAAACGCGATGCCTAGACATGTTCAGGGCTCACCCCCATTAATTGTTGCACGGTGGGGGAGGGCCCTTCGTTTTCCTCGCGAGGCGCAGTGACGCTCTAATAGAAGTTCCTGAATAGATCGGAATAAATGTTCTAAAAATATGTTTACAAAATCTCCGCGTTCTGATATAATTATTTAGAACACAAGTTCTTGAAACGCGCATTCGCGGCCGGGTGTTCCGAACTCAAATGCGCGCCGGCGTGTGTTGGCTATGTTAGCATTCCGCATGCACCGGCATCGTACGAGTACATACGTTCTAAAACACTCATAGCGCAGGCCGTCAGTTCAACCGTCCAACAGGAACGGCAGTATAGGAGATGTGTTATGCATGAGACGACTACATACGACGTTTACGCAAAACGCGAATATAAACGCAGAGGAGCCACGGGCACGAGAGGGCTGCATGATACGCGGGCGAAGTTCGGCGTTCGAAAAAACATGACGCGCCCCATAGGCCATCATGACGTTCACAGACGTCATGAAATAACTTCTGGCATTAGGTTCATCGTATTTTTGGTAGTATTGTCGCTGGCGATGTTTCTAACGGGCAGATTTACGCTCGTAAAAAATTCCGCCGCCAGCGTCACGGATCCTGTCGAATACGTGATAGAAGAAATCAAACCAGGCGACACTCTTTGGGGCTTGGCAAAAAAATATAAAACAGACGGGGATGACATGCGAAAATTTATTTTCGAAATAAAAAAACTGAACGGCATAAGTGACAGCAACGTATATCCAGGACAACTCGTTAAAGTGCCGATTTGAGCGCGATCACAGGCGCGGTCGCGAGCGGACGGCAACTATGCCGAAAACATAGATTTAAGGAACAATTGCAGAACGAACCCTCGTAGTTATACCGTCCACCCTGCCGTCAAACGCGCATCCCGTCCAGATAACTCTGCAAGATAACGACGGCAGCCTGCTTGTCAATGATCTTCTTGCGCTTTTTCCTGCTCAAATCAGCCTCTATCAGCACTCTTTCCGCTATTTTCGTGGTAAACCGCTCATCATGAAACTCCAACTCCACCGTCGCCATACCGGAGCCCTTAAGCTTGTTCTCCAGCATGGTTTTGAATTCGTAAACTTTTTCGGTTTGAATGCTGTCACTGCCGTTCAAATTTTTGGGAAGCCCTATAACGACTTTTCCGCAAGCATACTCTCGTATCAAATCCAACACCTGGCCCGCATCCTTGCGTATACCTACACGCCTAATAGTCAGCAGGCCATTGGCGGTTATAAGCAATTCGTCGCTGACAGCTATGCCTATTGTCTTATCTCCTACGTCCAACCCTAATACTCTCATAGAAACCCTTTATATTCTATCATGTTGCGGCAGAACATTTATTCTGACTCCCTAAGCTAACGAACAAACTATGCGTCTTGTCGGGAAACCAATATCTACTCAACACCATGCGTCACCGGATCCCCTACCCACATCAAGTAAGCGCGTTTATCGTTCGTATTATAGCCCGCGTGTTCGTAAAAGCTCCATACATTTGGGTCTTTAGATCCTGTCATAAGCATGATCTTGTAGCAATTGTATTCTTCGGCAATACGCTTCGCTTCATTTAGAACCAACGTGCCTATGCCATTTTTGCGAAAACTCGGATGAGTCACTACGTTCTCTATGATCGCGTGAGATCTTCCGTTTCTAGTTAAATTTTCAACAATTATCAGCACACAAGTAGAAGCCGGCACCTCGTTCACAGTGCCTATCAAAACATGTTGCGACCTGTTGTTTAATATTTTGTTCCAAACATCCACTATTCTGGGATCGGAGGCCGAAGGCACTTCAACATTATTTAAAAAACCATAAAGACCCAACAATCCTTCCAAGTCGTCACTTCGAGCTTTTCGTACGCGGATATCATGAGCAGTCTTTGGCATATGAAAACACCTCCCTTGAGAACACAGGCTAAAAGATGCCGCGCCATACGACATGAAGCAAAACTCTTAATAAAGACACTCGTCACAGGAATGCGACCTTATTCCTCATCCCCACGGCAAACCGACAAAGGCGACTATTTCCCGACAAATAGAAAACTGCGAGCTACAGCGCCCGCATCACTGACATCCTGGTTCATTTCTTGAGAAATCCGCGCAACAGTTCCTCTACTAAATCATCCCTCTCTATATGTCGAATCAGGTTTCTGGCGTTGTTATGGCCGGTTATGTAGGAAGGGTCTCCCGACAATATGTACCCGACCATTTGATCTATGGCATTATACCCTTTTTCTTCCAACGCATTGAACACGGCGCGAAGAATGTCTTCTGTCGTGTTTTGCCCGCTCTCTTTCTCCGGGCTATTGAAAAGTATCGTGTTCCTATCCATAATAACGTCTCACCAGCCTTCATGCGCCTCCCTTAAATTTCCTATTTGTAGGTCGGCAGGCATATCCACACATCGCGCCACTTAGTTTTATTATAGCAAAGGCTCATTGACATGAAAAGCGATTCTCGTATTTTTAACAATGTTGTAATAATCTCAGAAGCGCGTTTACGATAAAAATAAACTCTAGTACGAATTCTGGTTGCTTTCCGCGCGAGCTGGATGAAAGTGAGACACGAACACGCCTACCGGCTGCCCGAAGCGCCTCCCACGGCGCCTCATCGCCCGTCCCCTCCCCGCGCGCCCAGAACCCACTGGCGCTCCTTTAGTTTTGCTTGCCGCGCCTTGTAGTCCGGCAGGGCTTCCGCCACTATAGCCCAAAAACGCGGCGAGTGGTTATTCTCCCGCAGATGGGCCAGCTCGTGGACGACCACGTACTCCAGGCACTCCTGCGGGCAGTATTCCAGCATGGCGTTCAGCCGTATTCGGCGCGTCCCCGCCGTGCAGCTTCCCCAACGGGAATACATGCGGCGTATGCCCACGAAGGCGGCCTCCACGCCTAGCCGCCGCTCCCACTCCGTCACGAGCCTGCGGACGGCGGCGCAGAAGCCCCCGCTCGCGTATTCCGACACGGGCGGGTTTCGCGGCGCGTCGAGCCGCGCGGCGGAGATTTGCGCCTGTTTCTGCGCTATCCAGGCTGATTTTGCCGCAACGAACCGTTCGATTTCTGATCTTGCGAGTTTCAGCGGCGCGCGAACTTCCACCGAGCCGTCCGCCTTTATGTGTATGGCGAGCGTCCTGCGGCGGGAGCGCGTAAGGACGTAGGCCGCCGATTTTTTCCTGATTGTCATATAATCCGAACCAAGGCCCCTTCCGTTCAGGCGAGGGGCGACTCCTGCCCTCGGCGCGCGCGCGTCAAAAGCTTTCTCCGTGGCCTCATATCAAATCCCTGAATTCCGCGCCCGCTATTCGCGCCAAGTCTCCTGGGGCCAGCTCGGCTTGCAGGCCGACGCGTCCCGCGCTGACGCATATAGTGTCGTTGAGCAGGGCGGTCTCGTCAATAAACGTGGGGAATTTCTTTTTCATGCCGATGGGCGAGCAGCCGCCGTGGATGTAGCCCGTCAGCGGCTCCAGGTCTTTTGATTTTATCATCTCGATATATTTGTCGCCCGCCGCCGTCGCCGCCTTTTTTAGGTCAAGCTCGAACTCCACGGGGACGACGAACACGTTCGGGCCAGTGGTCTTTCCCGTTGTGACGAGGGTCTTGAACACCATGTCCGCCGGGCGCCCGCACTTGGCGGCGACGCTCACGCCGTCTATCTTGCCGTCCGACGTGTCATACTCGTGGACGACGTGGGGCGCGCCAGCAGATTCCAGTATTCTGATAACATTTGTCTTGGTCATGCTCACATCCTAAAGCTGGCGACGATAGCCTTCGATGACGTCCACAAGTCCGTCCAAAAAGCTTTCCTCGCCGAAGGTGTTTATCTTCCAGAACATCCCCTGGCTCCCCCCGCTGGCTATCGCGGAGACGAACAGCTCGTCGCCGTTCCCCACGAGCGTCAGGTTCAGGCTGACCCTATTGCCCCCCGAAACGCTGTACCGCTCGTAAACCCGCACGGCGCAACGGACTCCGCCGCCTTGCCAATCGCTGCCGTCCTCGAAGCTGGCGGTTATGCTGCCGCTGAGAATCTCGTCGTTGACTCTCTCCAGCAACTCATCAAAATCCCCCCGCAGATTTATCTGGTATTTCGCCATGGGCCGTCCCCTTCCTTTTCTTAGTCCCGACGCCTGGGATTGGCGCCTTGCGGGCCACGCGCGCGGCGCGGCCTTCCCCTGCGCATGTTACCATTATACCTGTTGCGGGCGGGGTTATCAAACAAGGATTATTAAAATCTCCCGCCGCTCAACGCCGCGAAAGCCCCTGGGAACAGTTTTCTGAACAGCGCGCCGACGCCGACCAGCGCGAGGACGCGCATGGGCATCGCCCTCACGCTTAACTTCACTATCACGGCCATGGCCACCCCATGGGGCGCGTACACCCAAAAGGAGTACCACCAAAAGGAGTACCACCAAAAGCATCAGCAGGAAACGTGACGCATGTATCATTTTGGACAACTCGTCGCCGACGGGCGAAGAAGGTATCCGCCCCGCGCTTAAATCATCGCTCATGGAATCCTCCTTTTTTTCAGCTTATGCTTACCCTTCTTTAAATTTCCTGCCAAAATTGTCGGGCGGGCGTCGGAAGATGGTGTCTACTAATCCGCTTCACGGCGACAATTTAAATGCGGATTGGTATTAAAAACATCACCCCAAAACTTCAACCCTGCTGCCCCCGCTTTTCTCCTTCCTGACGGCTATCTGCCTGTCGATTCTCTCTTTCAGCTCGGAGACGTGGGATATTATCCCTACCAGCAGGTTGCTTTCCGCCAGGCCCTTCAACACTTTCAGCGCCTGCGACAGGGCGTCCTCATCCAGGGAGCCGAAGCCTTCGTCCACGAACATCGCGTCCAGGCGGACGCCGCCTGAGGCGGACTGAATCTCGTCGGACAGGCCCAGGGCCAGGGAGAGGGACGCCATGAAGGACTCGCCGCCTGACAGGGTTTTCACGCTGCGCTCGGTCGCGTTGTAGTGATCGACCACGTTTAAGTCCAGGCCGCTCTGCGCCTTCTGGTTTTCGGCGCTCTCGGCGCGTTTCAGCTCGTACTGGCCGCTCGACATCACCATCAGCCGCAGATTGGCGCGCCGTATGACGCGCTCGAAGCATGAAATCTGCACGTAGGTCTCTAACATTATCTTGTCTTTGCCTGAAAGCTGGCCGTTGGCGGTGTCGGAGAGCGCCTTCATCCAAATCAGCCGCCCTCCGACGGCGGCGGCTTCTTTTTCCTTTTCGGCGAGGCGCTTTTGGATGTCGCGGTTCTTGTCCAGCCGCGAGGCGATGGCGGTGGCCGCGCTTACGCGCGCCTGTTTTTCCGCCGTCAGTTCCCGTTTGCTCCAGGTCAGCTTCTCCGCCGTGCCAATTTCATCCTCGCCCGAGAGCTGCTCGGAAAGCGCGGCGATTTTTGCCCGTAGCTCTGAGCGCTTTGAGTTCAGGCCGTCCAGCGCTTCCTTCGCGGCGGCGGCGTCCGCCAGCAGCCCTGTCCTTTTTTCCGCGAGCGCCCTGATGTTGCTTTCCGCTTCTGATTTGCTCTTGAAGGCGAGGGTTTTGGCCAGTTGCTCGCCGACGGAGGCCAGCCCTTTGATTTCGGCCTCGCGGACGGCCATAGCCTGGCTGTTGCCTGCGGCTTCGGCGGCCAGTCTGGCTATCTCCTCCGCCAGGGGCGGCAGCCCTCTTTCAATTTCGGCCTTGCGGGCCGCTTTTGCTTCCTCTGCGGCGATTTGGCCGTTTATCGCCGCCATTTCGCTGTCGAGCCTTCGGGTCTCATCGGCGAGGGCGGCGTCCAAATCGTCGGGCGTCGGGCCGAACAGGGCGGCCGCGGCTTTTCGGGCGGCTTCTTCCTTCTCTTCCGCCCTCGAATTCGCGGCGGCGGCGGTTTGGCTCGCGGCTTCGGCTTCTTTTGACGCTTTGGCTGCCTTTTTCTTCGCCGCTTCAACCTCTTTTTCGGTTGGGGCTTCGGACAGGCAGGCCGCGGGGCTTGGATGCGTCCTGGAGCCGCAGACGGGGCAAGGCGCCCCTTCCGTGAGGCTTTCGGCAAGAATCCCCGCCTGGGCGTCTAGGAAGGCCCTGTTCAGTCTGTTGTGTTCGTCCTCCGCGACGGTCGCGGCGGCCCGCGCCCCCAGATACGCCTCTTGCGCCGAGGCGCGGGCGGTTTCCGCGTTTTTCGCGTCCTTTCTAAGGGCGGCGAGTTCCGCCGCTTTTTCTTTGCGTTCCGAGAGCCCTTTTTTTTCCGTTTCGAGCCTGAGGGCCCGCATGGCGGCGTCTCCTATGGATTCTGCCTCGGCCCGCCATTTCTCCTGTTTCTCGGTTTCCGCCTCTATGGCGTCGGCGAGCGTTTCTTTTCTTTTAGCAAGCGAAGTCAGCGACGCCTGTTTCTCGGCGATGGCTTTCGCCCCTCTGTCAAGTTCGTCGTATTGCGCCAGCATCTGCCGCTCCGTCGCGATTCGGCCTGTCAGCGCGTCTATTTCGGGCTGTTTTTCGGCCGCCTCCTTGTGGGCGGCCACGAGCCGCGGCAGCTCGCCCTCCGCCGCCGCCATTTCTTCCCGCGCCGCCAGAAGTTCCGCGCGCGCTTTGGCGTTCTGCTCCGCCTTGCCGAGCGCCGCGTCCACTGCCGAAATCTCTTTTTCCAGGTCGGCAAGCGCCTCGTTTTCTGCGTTTTTCCTGTCCTCGTCCCATTCAATCAGCTCGGCTAGGAAGTCCAGGGCCTCTGAGGCCGTCAGGCCGCCGCCCTCCCCGTCGCGGGCGTCTGCGGGCGGGGCGTCGTTCTCGTCGCGGGCTATGCCGTCTATGTATTGGCGCGCGCTCTTCCCTATATCGTCGTATTGGGCCTTGAGGCCGCCCGCCTCTGATTTCAGGCGGTATTGCAGGGTCTCGAAGTTTTTCGTCCGGAATATGCGCCGAAATATCTCCTGCCGCTCCTTCGTGCCCGCCAGCAGCAGGCGCAGGAAATCGCCTTGCGCTATCATCGCTATCTGGCGAAATTGGTTGCGGTCAAGCCCGATTACGTCGCGGATGGCCGCCGTCGTCTGCGGGCTTCCCGTCACCAGGCGGCCGTCGGGATAAGTGAGGGTCGCGTCCGCTTTTTGGGAGGTGAAGCCCTCGCCCCGCGATTTCGGGCGGCGGTATTCGGGGTTTCGGCTGACCGCGTATTCCTCGCCGCCATATGCGAACACCAGTTCCACGAAGGTTCTCGTCCCATCCTGGGCGTACTTGCTCCGCAACATTGACGGCTCGCGGTTCTCGCCGCTCGGCTCTCCGTAGAGCGCGAAGGCTATGGCGTCGAATATGGTGGTCTTGCCCGCGCCCGTGTCGCCCGTAATCAAATACAGGCCCTTCGTCCCCAGCAGGGAGAAGTCCAGCACGGTCTCGCCCGCGTAGGGGCCGAAGGCGGAGATAGTCAGTTTCAGCGGCCTCATTGCCCCCCCTCCCACACCTCGGCGATCAAACCGTTCATGAAGTCCCTCTGGACATCGGAGAGGGGCCGCCCGTTCTGCTCCTCGAAGAGCGTTTCAAAAAGTTGTATCGGCGCCTGGCTGCCCGCGTCCGCGACGCCCTCCACGAGGCCCGCCGCCCGCGAGCGCTTGTTGTCGTAATCGAGCCTCATCAGCTTCGGGTATATCACGCGAAGCTTGCTGACCGCGTCGGGCTGGTCGTCCTCGTCGGTGAGCGTCACGCGCAGATAATCGTCGGTGTTCTGCCCGCGATAATACTCCCGCGCCGTTATTTCCATGTATTTGCCGCGTATCTCCCGCATGTCCCTCTTCGCCGCGAGGGGTATCTCCCTGACGGCCACGTCCCCTTTGCCCCCCAGCTCCACGACTGTCAGGGATTTTACGTGGCCGCTCTCCGAAAATGAGTATTTGAGGGGGGTTCCGCAATAGCGGAGGGTCTCGCGGCCTATGTGCTGTTTGCCGTGCAAATGCCCCAGCGCCACATAGTCGAAGGGGGCGAAGGCGTCCGCGTCCACGTTGTCCGCGCCGCCCACGGACAGCTCCTCCGACTCGCAGGTGGCCGCGCCCGTGACGAATTGGTGGCAGAGCAGGATGTTGCGCCTGTTTCCGTCAATGTCCATGTTGGCGATGACGGCCCTGACGGCGTCCGTCCAATCCTCGATTTCGGCGTCGGGATGGAATTTCCGCGCCTGGACGGGCTTTAAGAACGGCAGCAGATAAAACGCCGCCTCGCCGTGTTCGTCCGAGAGTATGAAAGGCTCTATTTTGCCGTCATAGGCGCGGGAGATATGCACCCCGCTCCCGTCCATGAGCCTTGCTCCGAAGGCCAGCCGATCCGCCGAGTCGTGGTTGCCGCTGATGACGAACACCTCGGCGCCGCGCCGCGCCAGGCCGTCAAGGAAGTCGTCGAAGAGCCGCAGGGCCTCCGTGGGCGCGACGGTGCGGTCAAAGACGTCGCCGGCTATGAGGACGGCCCGCGGCTGTTCCGCGTCGGCGATCCCCAGCACGACTTTCAGAATATGCTCCTGGTCCTCCAGCAGGGAAAATTCATGCAAAGATTTCCCCAGGTGGAGGTCGGAAAGATGGAATAGTTTCATGGCGCTTCTCCCTCTCCCTATAGGCCGGCCACAGCGAGGCGCCCGGCCAGGCGCCTCCCCGCCTCATACGGGCGCGGCTTAGTCCGCGGCAGGATTTCCCAACGCAATAAGCATAATACAAATCCGAAGGATATTCAAGGGGAGCCGCAGGGTTTTGGAATAGAGGCCCCGCTCCTTTCCTTTTGCCTAAACCATACGCCGATCGTCTCGTATTGTTAATAGACACCCTATATAACACTGTGTTACTTGGTTTACATATGTTTACATCCAATATTTTTAATTATTGACAGTTAGGCGCTTTAGCGTAAAATTTATTATTGGGCGCGGCGCCGTGGGAATAATGAGCGCGCGCCCGCGCCGTCCCCCACGGGCGCGTGTGCCTCGGGGCGGCCAGGTTTGATCTGGGGCTCCTTAGCGGGGGGTTGAGAAAGGAACGCCAAAATGCAAGAGCCATCCCTTCACGCCCGCATACTGCGGGCGGCGGCCATCCTGTTGCTCTGCGTCTTTTCGGCCATATGTTGGCACGGCTGGCGGGAGTATCAGGACGCCCTTCGATATAAAGGGTTTTTCTTATTGCTCCATCGACTAAATGTTGCCCTGAAACCACTTCGGCGAGGATTTTTTCTGTCGGGCAAGTAAGTATAAACATCACAGGCAGCCGCCCCCCGCCCATCCGACGATCTTCACGTAAAACTTCCTGCTTCGCGGCGGGTCGAACTCGCAGAAATAAATCCCCTGCCACGTCCCGAGCAGGAGCCGCCCGCCGTCGATGACGACGGTCACGCCGGAGCCAATCGCGCTCGCCATCAGGTGCGCCGCGCTGTTGCCCTCGGAGTGCCTGAACTCGGGGCGGTCGGGGAACGTCTTGTCCAGCGCGAAGAGCAAATCCCGCGCCACGTCAGGGTCGGCGTTCTCGTTTATCGTCATGCCCGCCGTGGTGTGTGGGCAATAAACCACCGCAATGCCGTCCCACACGCCGCTCTTGCCCACGGCCTCGCGAACTTGCGCCGTGACGTCGTAAAAATTCCGCTTAGGCGTCTCAAGCCTGTATTCGTACAACATGTGTTCCCTTCCTTTCTTCCGTTTCCTTTTTCTTCATTCTCCCTTACTTGATTGCTCCCCTGCTTCCTCGCCTCCCCTTTGCCCCCTCCCCTTATTCCCTTCTTCCCTTACGGCGCCGCCGCGCAGGGGGATTCACGGGGGAGGCCGCAGGCTCAGGCAGCCCGCTCATTGCGCCAGTTCACGCAAAAGCTCGAAATGGTTCTTCCTGTAGTCGATTATCCCCTCCGCCCTGAGTTTGCTCATCTCGGCCGAGAGCGCGCTACGGTCCACGGACAGGTAGTCGGCCAATTCCTGCCTGTTATAGGGAATCTCGAAGGCCCTGCCGCCCTTCTGCCTTGACGCCTCGCCAAGGTACGAGAGCAGCTTCCCCCTTATCGTCCGCTTGGCCATGTGTTCCATCTTGGAGGACATCATTATGTTCTTACGCGCCAGAACGCCTATCATGTTGCGTATAAGCCTCGCGTGGAAGCCGCAGGCGGACGGGCAGACCGTCACGATTTTCCTGTAGTCGATGAACAGAACCTCGCTGGGCTCCTTCGCCACGACGCTTACAGGCGCCCGCCCCAAGCCGCCGCACACTACGGCCTCGGCGAACATCTCAGGCGGCGTGACCTCCGTCACGATGGAATTGTTGCCCCAGACGTCGCTTTTCATCAAGTGGAGCCTGCCGCTGACCGCCAGCCCTATTTCAGACACGGCGTCCCCCTCGAAGCAGACCGTCTCATCTTTGCCGTAGGACTTCACCGCCGCGCCCAGGCAGCCGAGCAACGAGCCAAATCCCTCCGCGCCTATTCCCGAGAACAGAGGGGAGGCGCTGAGGATTGAGAAAAAATTTTTCATAAAGCCACCTTATCGTTGGTTATCCAACCGATTTGTTGTTTTTATTCTACTACAGTGAATCCATGAAATCAAGAGGGGCGGGCCGCGATTTTCCAAGGCCGCGGCTCCACTTGGGCATAAAAAACATAGGCTCTTTGCCGTGTTACCGCCGCGAAAATTCTTTGACAGAGGCTAAAGCCGCCTATGAATCCTAAAACGCCCCCGCCGCGACTCTCGTCACTACGGGGGCGCCTTTATACATATCCTCCGCCCAAAATTATTGGACGGACATCGAAAGGGGGCATCTGCTAATCCGCTTCAAAAGCAACATTGGCTTTACCCTTCAATAAGACAAACGTCCATCTAGCCCCGCAACGCCGCCTGCGCCGCCGCCAACCTGGCGATGGGCACCCTGAAGGGCGAGCAGGACACGTAATTCAGGCCCGTCTTATGGCAGAATTCCACCGACGAGGGGTCGCCGCCGTGTTCGCCGCAGATGCCCAGCTTGATGTCGGGGCGGCTCTCCTTGCCCATCCTCACGGCCATCTCCACCAGCTTGCCCACGCCCGTCCGATCCAACCTCTGGAAGGGGTCATTCTCGTAAATCTTCTTCTCGTAGTAGGAATCCAGGAAATTCCCCGCGTCGTCGCGGCTGAACCCGAAGGTCATCTGGGTCAGGTCGTTGGTGCCGAAGGAGAAGAACTGCGCCTCCTTGGCTATCTCGTCCGCGGTGAGCGCCGCCCTGGGAATCTCTATCATGGTTCCCACCATGTACTCCAGCTCCACGCCCGACTCTTTGATGAGCCTGTCCGCGGTCTCCGTGATGATGTTCTTCACGAACTGGAACTCCTTTATCTCTCCCACCAGCGGAACCATTATCTCGGGAACCACCTTCCAGTCGGGGTGCTTCTTCTGGGTGTTGATGGCCGCCTGGATGATGGCCGTGGCCTGCATCTCCCCGATTTCGGGATATGTCACGTCGAGGCGGCAGCCCCTGTGGCCCATCATGGGGTTGAACTCGTGCAGGGAGGTGATTTTCGCCTTAAGCTCGGAGGCGTCTATGCCCATCTCCTTCGCCAGCGCGACCACGTCCTCCTCGTCCGTGGGCAGGAACTCGTGCAGGGGCGGGTCTAAGAGCCTGATGGTGACGGGGCGCCCGCCCATGGCCTCGTAGATGCCCTCGAAGTCCCCCCTCTGCATGGGCAACAGCTTGTCCAGCGCCTTCCTGCGTTGCTCCACGGTCTTGGACACTATCATCTCGCGCATGGCGGCGATGCGGTCGGCCTCGAAGAACATGTGTTCCGTCCTGCACAGCCCTATTCCCTCCGCGCCGAAAGCGGCGGCCTGCGCCGCGTCCTTGGGCGTGTCCGCGTTGGTTCTCACCTTCAACGTCCTGTATTGGTCGGCCCAGGACATGATTCTGTCGAAATCCCCCGAAATCCCCGCAGGCGCCGTCTTAACGGCCTCCCCGTAAATGTTGCCCGTGGAGCCGTCCAGGGAGATGTAGTCCCCTTCTTTGAACGTCCTGCCGCCCAGGCTGAACGTCTTGCCTTCCTCGTCAATGCTCATCTCGCTGCAGCCCGCCACGCAACAGGTGCCCATGCCCCTGGCCACCACCGCGGCGTGGGAGGTCATGCCTCCCCTGGCGGTGAGGATGCCCTTGGCGTAGTGCATGCCCTCGATGTCCTCAGGCGAGGTCTCGAGACGCACCAAAATCACGTCCGCGCCCTTCGCCGTCGCCCACTCCGTGGCGTCCTCGGCGCTGAACACCACCTGGCCGCAGGCCGCCCCCGGAGACGCGGGGAGCGCCGCCCCTATGGGCGCGGCCGCCTTCAAAGCCGCCGCGTCGAACTGGGGATGCAAAAGCGCGTCCAACTGTTTGGGGTCTATCATCATGACAGCCTCTTTCTCGCTGATTTTCCCCTCGTCCACCAGGTCGCAGGCTATTTTCAGCGCCGCCGCCGCGGTGCGCTTCCCGTTCCTGGTCTGGAGCATGTAAAGCTTGCCGTCCTCTATGGTGAACTCCATGTCCTGCATGTCCCTGTAGTGGTCCTCCAGCTTGTACACGATATCGTAAAACTCGTCGTAAACCGCCGGATTCTGCTCTTTCAGCTGGTCTATGGTCTGGGGCGTCCTTATGCCCGCCACCACGTCCTCGCCCTGGGCGTTCATGAGGAACTCCCCGTAAAGCTTCGGCTCGCCCGTGGACGGGTTCCTGGAGAACGCCACCCCCGTGCCCGAGGTGTCGCCCATGTTGCCGAAAACCATGGACTGGACGTTCACCGCCGTGCCCCAGGAGGAAGGTATGTCGTTCATCCTTCTGTAATACACCGCCCTGGGGTTGTCCCAGGAGCGGAACACCGCCTTTATGGCGCCCATCAGCTGCTCCGCGGGGTCAGAGGGGAAATCCCCGCCCACCTTGGCCTTGTACTCAGCCTTGAACATGCCCGCCAGCTCCTTAAGGTCGTCGGCGGTCAGTTCCGTGTCCAGCTTCACTCCCCGCTTCTCCTTCAGCTCGTCGATAAGCTTCTCGAAGTAGGACTTGCCCACTTCCATGACCACGTCCGAGTACATCTGGATGAACCGCCTGTAAGAATCGTATGCGAAGCGGGGGTTGCCCGTCTTTTTGGCGAAGCTTTCCACCACCGCGTCGTTCAGCCCCAAGTTCAGTATGGTGTCCATCATGCCGGGCATGGACGCCCTGGCGCCGGAGCGGACGGAGACCAGCAGGGGGTTCTCCAAATCGCCGAATTTCTTGCCCGTGACGGCCTCAAGTTCCTTGATATATCCCAATATCTCGGCCTGAATGTCGTCGTTGACGCGCTCTCCGTCGGCATAATACTGGGTGCAGGCTTCCGTCGTGATGGTGAAGCCTTGCGGCACGGGCATCCCAAGCCCTGTCATTTCCGCCAGATTCGCCCCCTTGCCGCCGAGCAGCTCCCGCATGGAGCCCTTCCCTTCGCTGAAAAGATAAACGTATTTCTTCCCCATAACTCAAACTCCTTCATGTGTTAATGTTATTGCTCCGCTGACTAAATGTTGCGCTGAAACCGCTTCGGCGAGGATTTTCTCCGTCTTGCCGTCCGTTTTCCGACCGCGCCGAAGCGCGGGGCAAAAAGGCGACGCGGGGCTACGCCTCGCTCCTACGCCCACTTCGCTCGCCTGTCGCCTGCCTGCCGCAGGCAGGGCTGACAGATTCGCTTCGCTGTCCGTTTTTCCGACCGCGATGAAGCGCGGTCGGGAAGGCGGCTACGCGATCCGACGAAAAAAAGATCGGCGAACGCGCAATATTTAGTCGGCGGAGCAATATATAAATTATATAGTTTAGGAACCCGCGCCGCGGCCCGTCCCGCCTCGGCAGCCCCAAGACGGGCGCGGGGAGGCACGGCCCTCCCGAAAGAGGGCCTCGCGCCGCGGAATCCCGCTAAAACATCATTTTCTCTTCAATATAGCCTTTAAGCGCCTGGGCGGGCACGCGTATCTGCGCCATGCTGTCCCTGTCCCTGACTGTCACCGTGCCGTCGGTCTCCGTGTCAAAATCCACGGTGAGGCAGAAGGGCGTGCCTATCTCGTCCTGCCGCCTGTAGCGCTTCCCGATATTTCCTGATACGTCATAATCAACCATGAAATGCCTGGACAGCTCCTCATGTATCTTCTCGGCCGCCTCCCCCTGCTTCTTCGTCAAGGGCAGCACCGCCGCCTTAACGGGCGCTATGGCGGGATGGAACCGCAGCACCGTCCGCGCGTCGTCCGTGCTTCTCTCGTCCGTCAGCTCCTCCTCCTCGTAGGCGTCGATGAGGAAGGCCAGCGTGACCCTGTCGGCGCCCAGGGAAGGCTCGATGCAGTACGGGACGTACTTCTCGTTGGTGTCGGGGTCCCTGTAGGACAGGTCGCCGCCCGAATGCTCGATGTGCTGCTTCAGGTCGAAATCCGTCCTGTCCGCTATGCCCCAAAGCTCGCCCCAACCGAAGGGGAACAGATACTCTATGTCCGTGGTGGCGTTGCTGTAGTGGGACAGCTCCTCCTTGGCGTGGTCGCGCAGTTTTATATGCTCCTCCTTCATGCCCAGGGCCTTCAGGAAATTCACGCAATAATCCTTCCAGTACCCGAACCACTCCAAATCCGTGCCTGGCTTGCAGAAGAACTCCAGCTCCATCTGCTCGAACTCCCTGGTTCTGAAGGTGAAATTGCCGGGCGTTATCTCATTGCGGAAAGATTTCCCTATCTGGGCTATGCCGAAGGGCAGCTTCTTCCTCGACGTCCTCTGGACATTGCGGAAATTCACGAATATGCCCTGCGCCGTCTCGGGGCGCAGGAAAAGCTCGGCCTTCGAGTCCTCCGTCACCCCCTGGAACGTCTTGAACATCAGGTTGAACTGGCGTATGCCCGTGAAGTCGGAGGCGCCGCAGTCAGGGCACTTCACCCCGTTCTCCTTCAGGAACAGCTCCATGCGCTCGTTCCCCCAGCCGTCGGCGCTGACTTCCTTGCCCTCTTTCTCCCTTATGTAATCGACTATCAGGTTGTCCGCCCTGAACCTGGCCTTGCACTTCCTGCAATCCACCAGCGGGTCGGCGAAGCCGCCCACGTGCCCCGACGCCACCCACGCCTGGGGGTTCATCAGTATGGCCGAGTCCAGCCCTACGTTGTGTTTAGACTCCTGGACGAATTTCCTCCACCAGGCTTTCTTGATGTTGTTCTTCAACTCCACGCCAACAGGGCCGTAGTCCCATGTGTTGGCCAGGCCGCCGTAAATCTCCGAGCCGGGGTACACAAACCCGCGGTTCTTCGCCAGCGCCACTATCTTCTCCATCGTTACCGCGCTCATCTCACTCCTTATGCCGCTCCTTGTCTAAATATTGCCGTACAGCCGGGCGCCGTCACTCGGCGGCGCCGCTGTAATTCTCCGCCGGGCCTTTGCCGTCGCTCTCGTCCGCTGAGGTCGAGACGTAATCCCCGCTCTCGTCCCCCGACGGCGGCTCCGCGCCCCCGCCCTCGGCCCCGCCTTCGTCGGCGGGCTTCTTGCCGATGTCACGGGCCATGCTCCTCACGTTGTCTATCACCTCCGCGCCGCGCTCCTTCACCTCGTCCACTATGACCGCGCCGCGCTCCCTCACCTCCCCGAAGGTCTCCTCCGCCTTCTCGCTTATGTCTATCACCTCGCCGTTGTCCTTAACGACCTCTATCACGCATTTAGTGCCGAAAGCGGCGATGACTCCTATCACCGCCGCCCAGGGGGCCAGGACCGTGCCCACTATGCCCACGTTCACGGGGAGGTTCAGCACCTGCTCGCCGTCCTTCTTGATGACTATCTTGCTGACGTTGCCTTTTTTTATCAACTCTTTCAGCCTGTCGATGACTTGGGAGCTTTGCGCCCCCATCTTGCCCTTCGCCCCGATGTTGATGTTCTCCTCAATGCTGATGATGGCGTCCACCACGTTGCCGTCGGCCGCCTCCAGGGCTTCCTTCGCTTCCTTGTAGCTCACGCCTGTCCTGTCCTTCACCAATTCGATCTTTTCCAGGGTGATTTCCATAACGTTATCTCCTTTCATGATTCGTCGGGGAACGCCCCATCCAAGAGGGATTCCGTTTTAAGCCTCGGAATGTCCAAATGATACGAGATATGCCCCCTCAGCAGCCGTCTTAGCGTCCGAGCCACATCAGCGTCCATGGCCAACCCCTTGAAACGCCCCATGGGATGTTCGAGCAAATATTTCATGACATTGATTATATCAAAATTCGTCTTATAAAGCAATTTATCCCTGCCCGAGTCCAAGGCGCGGGCCTCCTCCGCGGCGCATCCCCCGCACAGGACGCCGCCCTCCGCGACGCTGAACCAGGCCGGCGACGGCGTCGGCTCCCCGCAGGCCGCGCACGAGTCAAGCTCAGGGGCCGCGCCCCAGAGCCGCAGGGCCTTAAGCATGTAAGCCAGCACGGGCGTGTCGAACTCCCGCGTCCTCTTCTCCATCATCCTCAGGAACTCCAGCAACAGGGCGAAAAGCCCGGGGGCGGGCGCCTCCTCGGGGAGCAGCTTGTCGGTGAACTCCAGCGCGTAGGCCGCGTTCACGTATCTGTCCACGTCCTCCCCCAAGGCGTAAAAGCTGCTGATGACCTCGCCCTTTATTATGTGGAAGCCGCTCTGCAGCCTCTTTATCTCATAGCTGCCATAGGTGAAAGGGCGCAACGCCGCCGCGGCCCCTCCCCTCTCCCTGAGGAAGGCGCCCGCGCTGATCTTGCCGTGCTTGTCGGTGAACAGGGAAAGCATCCCCCTGCCCTTCAACGTCTTTACCAGGCTGAAAACCACCGCCTCAGCGTCGTCATGCATCAGTCCTTGTACCCGAAGGCGCCGAGCAGCGCCTCATTGTCCCGCCACTTCTCCTTCACCTTCACCCAAATCTCCAGAAAAACCTTCGTGCCCAGCAGGCCCTCTATCTCAAGCCGCGCGCTCTTGCCCACGCCCTTGAGTTTCTTCCCGTCCTTGCCGATGATGATGCCCTTGTGGGACTTTTTCTCGCAGTAAACCACGGCGCCGATTTTGACCAGCCGCTCCCCTTCCTCAAAACTCTCGATGCCCACGGCCACCCCGTGGGGAACCTCTGCCTCGAGATAGAGCAACAGCTTCTCCCTGATTATCTCGGAAACTATGAAACGCTCGGGATGATCCGTCACCATGTCGGCGGGGTAATAAAAGCGCCCCTCCCCCAACATGCCGCCCAGGGCCTCCAAAACCTCGGGGACGCGCGTGCCGTCCTTGGCGGAGACGCCCAGCGTCTTTTGGAAAACCCCCGTCGCCTCACAGGCGTCGAAGGCGGCCTTGAACACGTCGGGTGACATAATATCTATTTTGTTAATCAGCGCCAGTTTGGGGACGCCGACGCCTTTCAGCAAATCAATGATATAGCGGTCCCCCCCCGCCTCCGAGGGCGGCCCGTCCATCAAAAACAGCACGGCGTCCACGTCGTGGAGGGTTCCCACGGCGGTTCCCGTCATATACGCGTCCAGCTTGTTGTTGGGCTTGTGGATGCCGGGGGTGTCGATGAAAACCATCTGGACGTCCCCCTCCGTGTATATGCCGCGTATGCGGTTCCTGGTCGTCTGGGGCTTGCTGGTGACGATGGCTATCTTCTCCCCCAGTATGCTGTTCAAAAGCGTGGACTTACCGACGTTCGGCCTGCCTACGATAGCGACGAAGCCTGTTTTCATCGAACCAGCCCCAACTGTCCCAGCACGTCCTCCTCCTTCTCCCTCATCAGGGACTTGTCCTCGTCAGTCCCGTGGCTGTACCCCAGGAGATGGAACGCGCCGTGGACGAAAAGGTAGACCAGCTCCCGCTCAGGGGAGTGGCCGAAGTCGTCGGCCTGCAGCAACGCCTGCTCCGAGCATATCACCACGTCCCCCAGGGACACGTAGTCATTGGCGGGAATCAAGTCGGCGGAAGCGAACTGGGGAAACGACAGCACGTCCGTCACCGCGTCCTTCTTCCTGAACTTGCGGTTCATTTCCTGTATCTCGTCCTCCCCCACGAAGGTCACGCTGACCTCCAGGTTGTCCGGGTCTAGGCCCGCGCCCTCGGCGCACAGCCTTCCCGCCTCACGGAACAGGCGCACTATGGACTCCCCTGGCATCCTTTCCTCACTAAAGATGATGTTCATCGTTACCTCCATCGCGGCGTGAAGCCGCAAACCCCGAGCGGAAAACCGCTCCCCCTTTCCCCTGCCCCGAAACGGCGGCAAGGGGCGCCGCCCCGCGCCTACTCGTCCTCAGCGTCGGGGACGTCGTAGCGCTCGTAGGCGTTTATTATCTTCTTGACCAGCGAATGGCGCACCACGTCGCTATCCCTGAGAAAACAGAATTTGATTTCCTTCACATGCTCCAGCACCTTGACCGCGTGGGTCAGGCCGGAACGCTTCCCCCTAGGCAAATCTATCTGCGTGACGTCCCCGTTGACCACCGCCTTCGAGCCGAAGCCCAGGCGCGTCAGGAACATCTTCATCTGCTCTTTCGTGGTGTTCTGCGCCTCGTCCAGAATGATGAACGAGCGGTCCAGCGTCCGCCCGCGCATGTAGGCCAGCGGCACCACCTCTATGCTCTCACGCTCCTTCAGCCTCAGCGCCGACTCCCGCCCCAGCATCTCGTAAAGGGCGTCGTAGAGGGGCCTGAGGTACGGGTCCACCTTCTCCTGGAGGTCGCCCGGCAGGAATCCCAGCCGCTCCCCCGCCTCCACGGCGGGCCTGGCGAGGATTATCTTCTCCACGTCCTTGTTTTTGAAGGCGTTGATGGCCATCGCCACGGCCAGGTAGGTCTTGCCCGTCCCCGCCGGGCCTATGCCGAACACCACATCCTTCTCTTTTATGCTCTTGACGTATTCGGCCTGCCCGATGGTCTTGGTCTTTATCGGCTTGCCCTTGTGGGTGAAGCAGATAATGTCCTTGTTTACGTTGTTCTCCTGGTAGGACAGACCCTTCTGCTGCAGGCTTATGACGTAATTCACCGTCTGGGGGTCAAGTTTCCCCCCCGACTCCAGTATATGCACCAGCTCCTTCACCACGTCCCTGGCCGAATCCGCCTCGCTCCCCTTCAGGATCAACTCGTCCTGCCTCTGGATGAGGTCAACGTCGTAGTTGTCCTTGATGATTCTCAGGTTCACGTCAAGGTTGCCGAATATGCCTTTTGTTATGCCGTCCATGTCTATAGGCAGCTTTATCACTTCCAAGTTAACCGTATCCAACTCCCCGTCCCTTCAAGGGGCGCGACGCCGCCTTGGGGCCTTCCGACAGCCCCCAAAACCCCAGGGCCGCCGCTCCGACCGAAAAACCGCCGAGGGGCGGCGCGGAGGCTTTTTATACTTATCTTTTTTAAGCCCCGCCCAAAATCATCAGGCGGACGTCGAAAGACAGTACCACCGATCCGCTTCAAGGTGACATTATGAACGCGGATGAGTGCCAGACCCCCTACAAGCCCTCTCTAAAAAAAAGTTGGAGTGAGCATAGCGAGGTTCACTCCAACATAGGCCGTCCGTTTTGACGTAGAGACACGTCAGCCCAAGCGCTCTTCGATGATTTTCCGAACCCTGCTGCCGTCGGCGGCGCCTTTAAGCTTAGGCATGACCGCGCCTATGAGCTTGCCCATGTTCTGCTTGCCGCCTTCTATCCCCAACTCAGCCGCCGTCTCCTCGACCACGGCCTTGATTTCCTCGTCCGTGAGCTGCGCGGGCAGGTATTCCGTCAAGATTTGGATTTCTCGCTTGTAGGCGTCAGACAAATCCGTTCTTCCAGCTTTTTCAAAATCAGGTAGGGCGTCCTTCCTCATCTTGACCTGTTTCGACAAAACAGCCGTTATCCCTGCGTCGTCCAGCTCCGTCCTGCTGTCCACCTCGTGCTGCTTGATAGCCGCGCGGGCGAAGCTTACAGTGTTCTTCTTTATTTCATCCTTGGCCTTCATGGCTTCCTTGTAGTCGTTAGCCAATCTTTCCTTCAGACCCATAGTCGTCACCATTAGTACTTCCTGGCTTTTTTCCTAGCGGCTTCCGACTTTTTCTTCCGCTTGACGCTAGGCTTTTCGTAATGCTCCCTCTTGCGCAGCTCCGACATGACGCCGTCCCTGGCGCATGAACGCTTAAAACGCTTAAGGGCGCTTTCCAAGCTCTCGTTCTCTCTGACGATAACCTGTGCCATACTCCTCTCCCACCTCCTTTTGACAAATCAGAATCGCCTACAACAGTAGTATTATACCCGACAATCAGGAAAATGGCAAGTGGAAATGACGCTAAAGCACACAAATTTTTGCCATTTTGGCGCAAGCCCTGCCCCACGCCCGCCCTAAAGCGGCCACGCGGGGAGGCCCGCTCACGGGCGCGTCAGGCTAGTCCTGCTTGGCGCTTTCCTCGGCTTCCGTCTCGGGCGCGTCCGCGCCGTCCTCGTCCCGCTCGTCTTCGGCGCCCGCCTCGTCAGAGGACTTGGGCTTCAGCCTCTTAGGCAGGCTCCTGGGGGATTCTTCCTCCGCGTCCTCCTTCTTAGAAACCTTGACCTGCTTTTCCGTGCTTTCGGAAACAACTTTCGACACGGCCCAACGCATGATCTCAAATTTCGTCTTGTCCGCGCCTACCTGGATGGTCAGCACGTCTTCTTTGGTCTTGACGATCTTGCCGCAGATGCCGCCTATGGTTATGACGTCATCCCCGACTTTCACGGCGTTGCGCATCTCGTTGATTTCCTTCTCCTTCTTCCTCTGCGGCCTGATCATGAGGAAATACATGACCGCGATCAAAACCAATAGCATGACGATGGACATCACGTTCATGCTCCCGCCAGGTGTCGCTGCATTTTCTGTGGGCATCTTTACCTCCAATAAAAATAGTTTTGAAGCTTACCTCATTACCTATTATATATGAATCGTGGTAAATTGCAACCTATTTTGAGGATAATATTTCTGTCTGGCATCGCATGACTTCCGCAAGGTTTCTTAAAGGATTTTTCCATCGGGAGTAATTTTTGCTTGAATCTGTCCTTCAATTGTGCTATGATTATTTTTGCGACATGCCGGCGTGATGGAATTGGCAGACGTGCTGGACTCAAAATCCAGTGGTGGCGACACCGTATCGGTTCGACCCCGATCGCCGGCACCATTTTTCATCGCTGTGTTCGCAAGCTATGAGCGGTTGTGGCGGAATAGGCAGACGCGCACGGTTGAGGGCCGTGTTCGAGAGAGTATGGGTTCAAGTCCCTTCAACCGCACCAAATCACGCAGATCCGAACCGTTCTCCGATTCGCCTAATCTTGGGGAACGCGTTCGGGTTTGTTTTATTTTCTGGCTTCCGGTTTGAAAAAATTTAGACAATATATCAAAATATCAAACGTCGATATGCGCGAATACAGCATATTATTAAAGAACCGTTTTTTGCTGACCAGGCCGCCCTGAACAGATACCCCTGCCCCCCTTGACAAACGCCCCAAGTTAGAGTATGCTAACTATGAGTTAGACATGGCTAACTAAACAAAAATTGGAAAAGGAGTGATATATCTATGAAAGTCAGTATCAGAAAAACAGGCAGGCTGCTTTCCCTGCTATTGGCGCTGGCCCTAGCGCTGTCCTGCGTGGGCTCGCCCGTCATGGCGGCGGACGGCTACCGCCAGGGCGTCTACCTGGGCGCCGCGCAGGGGCGCGGCGGCTCGCTCGCCGTTTACGTGACGGTGGGCGCGGACGGGAAAATAAGCGCGGTGGAAATAGGGGATAACGGCGAGACGGCGTCTTATCTGAACAGCGCCAAGGCCGTCATACCGAAGATTATAGAAGCGAACGGCGTCGAAGGGGTTGACGCGGTGAGCGGCGCGACGATCTCGAGCAGGGCGATCATCAACGCCGTGGCCGCCGCGCTTTCAAGCGAGCCTTTGGACGAGACCTTCGAGTCGGGGACGGGAACGGCGGAAGACCCCTACATCATAAAAACGGCGGGGCAACTCGGCAAATTCCGTGACTCCGTGAACAGGGACGGCAAACTTTACGCGGGCGAACACATAAAGCTCGGCGCGGACCTGGACATAAGCGGCGCGGAGTGGGAGCCTATCGGCAATAGCGCCAGAAGCTTCGCGGGCAGCCTCGACGGGGGCGGCCACGTGATAAACGGGCTGACCATAGGCTCCGACGGAGCCTATTCTCGGGCGTACCAGAACGCGGCCCTGTTCTGGTCCCTCGGAGGCTCGGCGTCCGTCAGGAACTTGGGGCTGACAGACGTCAGCATCCACAGCGGCAGCGACAGCGAGATAGCGAGGGCGGCAGGCGTCGCGGGCATGACGGGCAACGGCTCCGCAGGCGTCGGGGCCGTCATCGACAACTGCTACGTGACGGGGACGGTCAGCGTGAAGGTCACGGCCGCCAACAAACAGGCGCACGCGGGCGGCATAGTGGCCATCCCCGGCAACTACGCCTCGATTTACAATTGCTGGACGGACGTCTCCGTGACCGCTGACGACGAGGGCACGGGACGCGCCCTGGCCGGCGGCCTTGCGGCCATGGGGGGCGGCAACCTGACCCTCGCCAATTCTTACGCCCTCGGGGACGTGGCCGCGGCCAACGCCAAATATTATTCCGGCGACAGCGCCAGGGCGGGCGGCCTTATCGGCGACGTCTCAAATAATAACAAGATTTACAATTGCTACGCGCTGGGGGACATAAGCTGCGTGGAGAGCGGCAGCGATTTCGGCACCGACTACATCGGCGCGCTGGCGGCGAGCAACACCCAGGCTACTGGCTCGCTGACCCATTCTTACTATAGCGCCGAGGCCGTGCTTAAGGTCAACTCGGCGCCCAGGAGCGCGGTCGCGGTAGGCAAGACGGGGAGCGGGACAGTCCAGGCCGTCGCGCTTTCCCCAGGCGAGATGGCCTCGGAGACGCTGGCAGGCTATCTGAACGAGGGGGTCATGGGCAACGCCCTGCCCCTGCCCTACGGCGTGGAACTTTTAAATTGGAAATCTGAAAACGGAGTCGTGGCGCTGGCGCAAAAAGGCGCGGGAACGGGCGGCCAGCCCGCGGGCGGCGTCTTTGAGTCCGGGGACGGAAGCGAGGCGGACCCGTATGTCATCAAGACGGAAGAGCAATTGCGGGCTTTCGCGGTCTCATTGACGGACTCCCTTGACTACGCGGGCCAGCACGTCAGGCTGGGCGCTGACATAGCCCTGCACGGCGAGTGGGTTCCCGTCGGCGAGGGCGAACACGCCTTCGCGGGCAGCTTCGACGGGGCGGGCCACACGGTCAGCGGGCTGGCCTACGCCAGCGACGGGGCGGCCAAGGACGCTTCGGTCACGCGGTACGTCGGGTTCTTCGGCGTGCTGAACGGGCCCGTGAAAAACCTGACCCTGGCGGGCGTGGATATCCGCGCCGTAGGCTCGGTCAGCGTGTACGCGGGCGGCCTGGCGGGCGCCATAGACGACGAGGCCGCCGTCATCGACGGCGTGTTCGTCAGCGGGGCGGTGCGCGGCGAGACCGTCACGCGGGGGAACAACTACGTGGGCGGCGTCGTCGGCTGGCTCGGCGACGGCTGGATCGTCAATTCAGGCACGAACGTGCTGGCGTCGTCAACGCAGGGCGGCGAGTACTGGGCGGAGGTCGGCGGCATAGCCGCGTTGAGCATAGACGGCCACGTCGTCAACTGCTACTCGCTGGGCGACGTCCAAGCGTCGGCGAGCCGCGCTTTGGAGGCGGGCATAGCCTGCTCGAACCTGGTGGGCCTGCAGGCGGGCGTGATGGCCAACTGCTACGCGGCAGGCGGCCTCGCGACGTCCGACTGGGCGCAGGACGTGGGCGCGGTCAGCGGCAACACCACGGGCATCGGCAGCGGCTACTTCCTCTACCACAACAGCGAGGCCGCGCAGAACATCGGCGGTCAGCGGCCCAGCCCCGTCGTGGGCGTGGGCGTGACGGTAAAGACCCCCGACGAGGACAACCCGTCCGTCATACTCTCGGGCTTCAACCATGAGGTTAAGGCGTTCACGGCGGATTACCTCAAATCTGCGGATTTCGCCGCGCTCTTGAACGGCAATCTGGCGAAATTCCCCATCGACCCCGCTACCCTGCCCGGCGGCGTCTCCCTGAAATCCTGGCAGGCTTCCGACGGCGCGGTCACGCCCACAGGCGCGGAGGCCGCCCTGGTCTATGTCCCTGTCGTGGTGGTGGACGACACGCCGCCCGATTTCCACGCGGGTGAGTACGTGGGACGCGACCAGGCTAAGAGCCAGACGGTGAGAATCACGGTCACGGGCGACTCGATCACCGACGTCACGCCCCTTGAGCCGGCGGCGGTGGAGGGCGGCGCGGAACTTATATCGCGAATCATCGCCAACCCGAACGAAATTGGCCTGATTGAGGCCGAAGGGCGGCTGGGCGCGTTGAGGGACGCCATCGCGACGGCCATTGGCAAGGCGAAGATAGGCGACGCCACGGGCTACGGCGCGGCCAACCCCGCCATTTTCGCGGGCGGCGACGGCTCCGAGGCCAACCCGTACAAAATTTCCACGGAAGCCCAGCTACGCGCCTTCGCCGCCGCTATTAACGAGGACGAGAATTTCGAGGGCAAGCACATCCTCCTGACAAGCGACCTCACGCTGGGCGCCGAGTGGGTCCCGACGGGAGGCGGCGCAGGCGCCCATGATTTCTCGGGCGTCTTCGACGGCGGCGGCCACACGGTCGCCAATATGTCCATAGGCGGCGCGGACACGCCGTCAAACTACCGTTTCGCGGGGTTCTTCGGCTTCACCGAGGTGGCGGCGGTCAAAAATCTCACGCTTAAGGACGTCGGCATAAACAACGTGTACGACGGCGGGGAACGTTCCTTCGCCGGCTGCCTGGTCGGCGGCGCGGACGACATGTCCTATTTCGACGGCGTCACCGTCACGGGCAGCCTCAGGCACGTCTCCACGGGCGTCCAGTACGCCTTCGTGGGCGGGCTGATAGGCTTCGCCAGCGGCTACGGCAATGTGGAGGCCAACGACCCTGAAGGCTCCTACTCCGTTTTCATCACGAACTGCGGCACTGACGTGGAAGTTTACGGCCAATGCCACGCGTTCTCGGTCAACGCGGGGGGGATCATAGGCAGCTCCAACCGCACCTACATCGCCAATTGTTACGCCCTGGGCGACGTCACGGCCTGGAGCGGCAATGAGGAACGCCCCAACATCAACAGGGCTTCCGTGGGCGGCATAGCCGGCACTAACGGCGGCTACATCACTAACGTTTACGCCTTCGGGAACGTGCGTTCCGTCACCCAGGCCACCGACGTGGGCGGCGTCATAGGCCGCCACACGGGGATAGCCAGGGCGGATTGGGCGTACTACAACACCGACGCCTCGCACCGCTCGGGCGACGCGGCCCTCAGCCCCACCCCAGGAGTGGGCTACACGGTGCCCGCCTCAGGCAACGGCTCCGCGCCGCGCCTCACGGGCAAGAGCGCTGCTGAAATGAAGAGCGCCGCTTTCGCCGCGCTGCTCAACGGCAATTCGGAAAATATGGCCATAGCCCCCCTCCCTGACGCCTGGTGGAAGGAATGGGCCTACGACGGCGAGACGGGGTCGGTGGCCTTCGCGGGGGAGGCGGGCGCGGAGCCCGTATGGCTGGCGGAGCTTGCCAACCCCTTCCTCGGGGAGTGGCAGTCATACATCCCCAGCGCCGGCATGACGATTAAGTTCAACTACAAGACGGATGGAACGTTTGATTACGAAATGCCTGGCGTCCCCGCCGACCAGGGCGGAGAAGGCAGCGGCGCCTATGTGGTGAACGGCGGTTACATGGCCACTTATTTGGACTTTGAGGGCGCGGCGTGGTACGCCTTCGAGGTGGTCGGCAACGACGTCATCAACGTGACGGAAATCCTTGGCGTGGGCGAGGACGGGGAACTTATCCGCGGGGACGCCGCCCCCTTCGTGAGAACGCCGGGCAGCGCGGCCAACCGCGAGGACCTGCCCTTCGCGCTGGACAACAATGTCAACGGGACGTGGCGGGCGATGGTTCCCGACGACGAGGCGGAAGGGGTGTTCAACGACGTCCTCATGCGGGCGAGCGGCGACGCCTCCTGCTCCCTCGAATATCTGGACTACGGAATGGTTTACAGCGGCAAATATTTCACCATAGGCGACGTGATCGGGCTCTTCGCCCCTGACTTGCGAATGCTAGAGCTGTTCCAGATGACGGCGCGGGGCGCCGACGGCTACAGCTTCGCCGAGATACTGGCGGTCAATTCGGACGGGACACGCGAATTGGGAGGGGTGGCGGCCTTCGACCGCGTCGGTAGCAAAACGGCCCTGGCCGCCAAGGTTGAAGAGGTGAAAGGCGTCGTTCGCGGCAATTACACGTCCACAAGCTGGAACGCGTTCCAAACCGCCTTAGAGGCGGCGCGGGAGCTTCTTTCCGACGAATACGCCACAAAGAAGGATATTGACGGCGCGCTCGCCGCGCTCAACGCCGCCTTCGGCAATTTGAGGACAGGCGGCTCCGTGAACACGGGCGGCGGCTCAGGCGGAGGCGCCGAGCCGCCCGCCACGACCAGCCCCGCCATAACTGGCGGAGGCGTGGACATCGGCGAGGCGGAGACGCCCCTGGCCGCCAGCCCCTTCAGCGACGTCAAGGCTGGCGACTGGTTCTACGACGACGTGGAGTACGTCCGCGAGAACGGCCTGATGAACGGGACGGCGGCGGACAAATTCAGCCCCGGCATGAGCCTGACCCGAGGCATGATAGTCACGATACTGCACCGCCACGCGAAAAGCCCCGCAGTCCTGGACGGCAACAGGTTTAGCGACGTGGCGGATGGGCAATACTACGCGGACGCGGTGAAATGGGCGGCGGCCAACGGCGTAGCGAGCGGCTACGGCGACGGCAGGTTCGGGCCTGACGACAACGTCACCCGACAAGACCTGGCCGCCATGCTCAGCCGCTACGCGGAAAAGACAGGCTTGCCCATCCAGGCGGCCAGGCCCTACGCGGCCTTCGCCGACGAGGCCCAAATAGCGGCCTACGCCAAAGGGGCGGTGGAGGCGCTCTACCGTGCCGGAATAATAAACGGCAAGGAGAACAGCCTATTCGACCCGAGAGGCGACGCCACAAGGGCGGAAGCGGCGGCCATGCTGCACAGGTTTTTGGGAGCGTCGGGGGAATAAGCCGACGTGACCGAGCGGACGCGGAGGGGGCCGACGGGCGTCGGCCCCCTCCG
>JAIRPE010000113.1 GCA_031257175.1 Eubacteriales Family XIII. Incertae Sedis bacterium
AAAAATGCACAAAAAAAACCACATCAGAAATTTTTGCATAATAGCTCACATAGACCATGGGAAATCCACGCTGGCTGACCGCATAATAGAGAAAACGGGGCTGGTATCCCAGCGTGACATGAAGGAGCAGTTTCTTGACAACATGGATTTGGAGCGGGAGCGCGGCATAACCATAAAACTCCAGACCACCAGGCTGAAATATAAAGCCCGGGACGGCGAGGAGTACGTGCTGAACCTTATCGACACGCCCGGCCACGTCGATTTCACTTACGAGGTGTCGCGTAGCTTGGCGGCCTGCGAAGGGGCTATTTTGGTGGTTGACGCCACCCAGGGGGTGGAGGCGCAGACCATGGCCAACGTCTACCTGGCCATGGACGAGGATCTGGAAATCATACCTGTGTTGAACAAAATAGACCTCGCCAGCGCCAACCCCGACGAGGCTAAACTGGAAATCGAGGAGCTGCTTGGGCTCGACGCCTCTAACGCGCCGCTGATTTCCGCCAAGGAGGGCATTGGAATCGAGGACGTGCTGGAAGCGGTGGTGGCGCGCGTGCCGCCGCCTAAGGGCGATGAGGGCGGCAGGCTGAAGGCTTTGATTTTCGACTCATATTACGACAATTTCAAAGGAGTGGTCATATACGCGCGCGTCTTTGACGGCCAGGTCAAAAAAGGCGACGTGATACGCCTGATGAACACAAAGAAAAAATACGAAGTCACAGAGACAGGGCACTACGCCCCCTGGCCCGTCCCCGCCGACCTTCTTTCAGCGGGCGAGGTCGGGTATATCTGCGCCAGCATAAAACAGGTGGCCGACGCCAGGGTAGGGGACACCGTGACATTGGACGCGGAGCCGACGGCGGAAGCCCTGCCGGGGTACAAAAAAGTGCAGCCCATGGTTTACTGCGGCGTCTATCCGGCCGAGGGCGAAAAATACGAGAACGTGAAGGACGCCTTGGAGAAATTGCAGGTGAACGACGCGGCCTTCCATTTTGAGCCTGAGACGTCAACCGCGCTGGGCTTCGGCTTCCGTTGCGGTTTTCTGGGGCTTTTGCACATGGAAATCATCGTGGAGCGGCTGGAACGTGAATTCGCGCTGGCGGTCATAACCACGTCCCCAAGCGTTATATACAGGGTGGTCATGAACGACGGGCGCGTGGAGATGATACAGAACCCTTCCAATCTGCCGGACACGACGCTCATCCGCCATATCGAGGAGCCGATGGTGAAAGCGGACGTGATAATCCCCAAGGAATACGTGGGCGCTATAATGGAGCTTTGCCAGGACAGGCGGGGCCGTATGCTCCATATGGAGTACATAACAGAAATCCGCGTCAATCTCCATTACGACATGCCGCTGAACGAGGTCATATACGATTTCTTCGACGCGCTGAAATCCAGAACAAGAGGCTACGGCTCGTTGGATTACGAGTTCACCAGGTACGAGCAGTCCAACATAGTGAAGATGGACATACTGCTGAACAGGGAGTTGGTGGACGCGTTCTCGATGATGGTGCATGAGTCAAAAGCCTACGCCAGGGGCCGTTTCGTCTGCGAGAAGCTGAAAGAGATTATCCCCAGGCACCAATTCGAGATTCCCATACAGGCGTCATTGGGGCAAAAGGTCATCGCCCGCGAGACCGTCGGGGCTTACCGTAAAGATGTTACGGCAAAGTGCTATGGCGGGGACATTTCCCGAAAGAAGAAATTGCTAGAAAAACAAAAGGAGGGGAAGAAGCGGATGCGCCAATTCGGCACCGTGGAGGTTCCCCAGGAGGCGTTTACCGCCGTGCTGAAGTACGACGACAATAAATAAGCGGGGGACATTCGCCCCCAAGCGTAAAACGGGCGCGGGGGCGGGCGTGGCGCCTTCGGGCGCGCCGTGACGCATCCGCCGCGATGGAGGCGCGCATGAGCGACAAATACATAATGGCCATGGATCAGGGCACCAGCAGCTGCCGTTGCATACTGTTCGACAAAAATGGGGCTTCGGTCAGCGTCGCCCAGGAAGAATTCCCGCAGATATTCCCGCGGCCGGGCTGGGTGGAGCATGACCCCATGGCTATCTGGCGCGCGCAGATGGCCGTGGCGCGGGAGGCCATGTTAAAGGCCGGGGCGGGCTTCCGCGACATAGCGGCTATCGGCGTGGCCAACCAAAGGGAGACCGCCGTGGTTTGGGACAGGCTCACCGGCGAGCCCGTCCACAACGCCATCGTGTGGCAATGCCGACGCACCTCGGACGTCACGGACGCCTTGATTAAAGCGGGAAAGCAGGAGTTTTTCAGGGAAAGGACCGGTTTGATCCCGGACGCGTATTTCAGCGCGACTAAAATAAAATGGATTCTGGACAATGTGGAGGGGGCGGCCGAGAAAGCGGGACGCGGGGAATTGGCCTTCGGCACCATTGACGCCTGGCTGATCTGGAAAATGACAGGAGGCAAGGCGCACGTGACGGATTATTCCAACGCGTCCAGGACTATGCTCTTCAACATCCACACGCTGGATTGGGACGAGGGCCTGCTCGGCGAGTTCGGCGTGCCCCGCTCCATGTTGCCGCAGGTTCTGCCCTCAAGCCATGTTTACGGCATGACCAGCCCCGAGCTGTTTGGCGGGGGGATACCTATCGGCGGCGCGGCGGGGGATCAGCAGGCCGCGCTGTTCGGACACGCCTGCTTTGACAAAGGCGAGGCGAAAAACACCTACGGGACCGGATGCTTTCTCCTCATGAACACGGGGGAGGTTCCCGTGCGCTCCGAGTCCGGGCTTTTGACCACCGTGGCCTGGGGCCTCGGCGGCGAAGTCCGCTACGCTCTGGAGGGCTCTGTCTTCGTGGCCGGGGCGGTGGTGCAATGGCTCAGGGACGAGCTTAGGCTCATCGGCTCGGCCTCCGAGTCGGAGCGGCTCGCCGAGTCGGTGGAGGATACCGCAGGCGTGTATTTCGTGCCCGCGTTCGTGGGGTTGGGGGCGCCCTATTGGGACTCAAAAGCCAGAGGGACGATGCTGGGGCTGACCAGAGGCGCGGGGCGCGCCCACATAGTCCGCGCGGCGTTGGAGTCGATCGCTTTTCAGACGACGGATCTGATACGGGCCATGGAACGCGACAGCGGCGTGAAGCTGGGCAGCCTCAAGGCGGACGGCGGGGCGTCGGCCAACAATTTTCTTATGGCCTTCCAGGCGAACGTGATGGGTGCGACCGTCAGGCGCCCCGCCTGCCAGGAGACCACCGCGCTGGGCGCGGCCTATCTGGCGGGGTTGGCCGTGGGCTACTGGGAAAGCCAAGACGCGATTTCGCGCAATTGGGCCCCAGACAGGGATTTCCATCCCAGCCTTGAACGTGCCAAGGCGGAAGAGATGGTGGCCGGGTGGCATAGAGCCGTGGCCATGGCCAGGGCGACGGCGTGAAACAGGGACGCGGGAAGCATTTTACATATATTGACATTTAATATATTTTATAGTATAATCATACTGTTGTTGGAAACATTTCGCAGGGACTAGGCAACAGCCCGCGCGGCATCCGCCCGGGCTGTCACGCCTGAGCGTCCCATGGAAGGAGACTGTGGCAGTATGAAGAAAGGTTTATTAGAGGCGGCGATAGCCCACAAGAGCGCGGTTATCAAGGTTTCGGTGGCGGCGTTGCTGTTGGCGGCAGGCTTCTCCGCTTACGCGCACAAGCTGTCGGAAGGCAAGGAAGGGATTGTCATAGCTTCTGAGCGACCGGGCGTCGGCGCCGCGTCGGGCGTGGAGCCGGGAGGTTTGAGGCAAGGGACGCCCGAAGAAGTCGAGGCGACGGACGGCGCGGCGGCGGGGCAGGAGCAAAAGGAGCCGCAGGATTCGGAGCGCCAGACTATAGTGGTGGATGTGGCGGGCGCCGTGTCAAGCCCCACCGTGCTGGTCATGCCCTCGGGCAGCAGGCTTTACGAGGCGCTGGACAAAGCGGGAGGGGTGACAGAAGACGCGGATCTGCGCCAAATCAACAGGGCGGTGGAATTAGCCGACGGAGACAGGATATATATCCCCACGAGGGAAGAAACGCGAAGCGCCGCCCCGTTGCCCCCGCATGTGGGCGCGGATTCCAACACGGGGCTTTCCGACGCGAGGGGAGTCCCGAAAGCCAGCGGCGCCCCCCCAAGCGAGGCCGGGAGCGCGTCGGCCCCAGCGGCTGCCGCGGAGCAGATCAACATCAACACCGCCGGCCCCCAGGAGCTGCAACGGCTGAACGGGGTTGGCCCGTCCACTGCGGAGAAAATTATAGCATATAGACAGAAAAACGGCGGCTTCAAGAAGATCGACGACATAAAGAAAGTAAGCGGCATAGGGGCGAAAACCTTTGAGAAGCTAAAGGACAAAATCACGGTGTAGCTCTAATCCGCATTTAAAAGGTCAACTTGAAGCGGATCAGCGGATAATATCTTCCGACGTCCGCCCAGTAATTTTTGGCGGAATTAAAAGAAAAGGACAATTTTTAAGGAGAAGAGGCTTGGTATCAGAGGAAAAACTGGAAAGAATAAATGAATTGGCGCGTAAGTCCAAATCCGTCGGCCTGACCGACGAGGAGAAAGCCGAGCAGGCGGCGTTGCGGCAGGAGTATATTGAGAATTTCAGGAATAATTTCAAGGCGCATTTGGAGATGATACGTTTTGAGGATTAGGGGCGGGCATGGCATATCGCGCGCGGCTTCGGCGCGGACGGCGACAGGTCGCGCCCGCCGCCGCCGCGTAACCCCCTAAACCAGCACGTCATCCTTGCCGCCCTTGCTTATCACTATCTCGCCTTCCTCTTCAAGCCGCCTGATGATGGACACGATCTTCTGCTGGGCGTCGTCCACGTCCCTCATGCGTATGTTGTGGAGGTATTCCATCTCGCTCTCCACCGTCTCCCTCATGCGCGACGACATGTTGTCGAAAATCATCGCCTTCACGTTCTCGTTCGCGCCCTTCAGAGCCACGGCCATCTCCCTGGTCTCCACTTCCCGCAGGAAGCGCTGCACCGCCATGCCGTCCAGCGTGATGATATCCTCGAACACGAACATCCTCTTCCGTATCTCGTCAGCCAGCTTCGCGTCGCTCTTGTTCAGCTCGTCGAAGATGTATTTCTCCGTGCCGCGGTCCACCCCGTTCATTATCTCTGCTATATAATTTATCCCGCCTACCTCCAGCAAGTCCACGGACACCACCGACTCGAACTTTTTCTCCAGTATCCCCTCCACCTGCTTGATGATTTCCGGGGACGTCTTGTCCATTCGCGCTATCCGTTCCACCACCTCCACCCTTATGGCCTTCGGCAGCTCGGCGATAATGGCCGAAGCCTGATCCGCCCTGGCGTAGGACAGAATGAGCGCGATAGTCTGCGGATGCTCCCCCACTATCATGTTCATCAAATTCTTATAGTCGGCCTTGCGGATAAACTCAAAAGCCTTGGTCTTGAGGGTTTTCGTCACGCGCTCCAGCAGGATGGAGCCCTGCTGCGCGCCGAACGCCTTTTCCAGCACGCTCTTGGCATAAAGCACGCCGCCCTCCAAATACACCTTTTGAGCCACGCAGAGCTGGTAAAACTCGTCCAAGACCGCGTCCGCGTCCTCCGGGGACACGCTTTCCTGCCTGGCGATCTCGAAGGTCAGCCTCTCTATGTCGTCCTCCTGCATGTACTTATACACGCCGGCCGCCGCGTCGGTGCCCAAAGAAATAATCACCTGCGCCGCCTTCTGTTTCGCGCTCAGACTTGAAACAGCCATCTCTCCCCCTTATCATCTCTCCATCAATACCAATCCGCGTTTAAAATGCTGCCTTCCGCCGACGTCCTCTCACGCCTCGTCGGCGCGCAGCAGGCTCTTTATCATCTGGGCCGTTATCTCGGGGTTCGACTTCGCGAACTCCTGTATTTCTTCTCTCCTCTTGTCCCTCATAGGCGCTATGGGGCCGATCTCCAGGCTGGTGCCTGAAGGGCCGATGGGCAAGCCTTCCTCGTCGTATTCCACCAAATCCTCCGCCGCTTCCGCCGCCGCGGCCGCCTCGGCCGCCGCCAGCGCCGCCGCCTCTTCCGCGGCCCGCTTCTTCCTCCTGCGGGAAAGAACCAGCAGCAGTATCAGCGCCAACAAGGCCAGCGCCGCCGCGGCCGCCCCCAGTATAATATACAGGTTCGGCGTCCTAGCCTGCTCGCTTTCGGGCTGCTCTTCAGGCTGGTCTTTATAAAACTGGAAATTCACCACCGAAATGCTGCCCTGGGACACGTTGGCCGCCGCCGCCGCGAGCCTGGTGATGTTCGTTTCCTCGCCTGGCGCGAAAGCGGCCTTGTCAATGGCTATGCCGATGGATATAGATTCCACTTGAGGGCTGTTCCTCATAGTCTGGGTTTTCTTGGAACTGACATCGTACTTGGTGTTGGACGCGGAGCTGGAGGATGAGCTTTCCCCTCCCGTCCCGCCCGTGGGATACGTGGGAACCTCGGAGTTGGTGGACGTCCCGGGAACGCCGCCGTCTCCCGAGGTGGAGGACGAGCTTTCCGACGACGTGCTTTCCTCGTTTATGACGCCGCTGTTCCTGCCGTCAGGCGACGGCACGTAAGTCACTTCCTCGGTCAGCTGGCTGTCCAGATTCACCACCGCCGTGACGGCCACCCTTATCTCGTCGGCGCGGTACGGGCCCGTCAGGACGTTCAAAACTTTCTTGCGGATATCGTTCTCCATCTGCCTGGCGGTGTCCAGCCCTTGCTCATCCTTTGAGGCGTCCGGGGCGACGAGGTCATTGCCCTGCCCGTCAATCAGCGCGATGTTTTCAGGCAGCAGGCCCGCGACGGATTTCGCCACCAGATTGCGCACGCCGGTGACCTGCTTGCCCGCCAGCTCGGCGCCCTCCTGCATGTGGATTATCACCGAAGCGCTGGGCGGATTGTCCTTCTGGAGATAGAACACGTTCTCCGACGGCATGGTGATAGTGACCACCGCGTCCCGCACCCCCTCCAGAGTCTTTATGCTGGCCGCGATCCTCTCCTGCAGCTGCATGTTCTCCGTCAGCTTGCGCTGATAGTCGGTAGTCATCACGTTGTTGTTCTGCTCGATGAGATAGTAGCTCAGGCCGTTCTTGGGGTATCCCGCCGTGGCCATCTGCATGCGCACGCCCGCCTCATCCTTGGCAGGCACCATAATGCGGCCGGCGCCGTCGGTCTTGACCTTCACCCCCATGCTTTGGAGCTGCGCCCATATCTCCGTGGTCTCGCTCTGCGGCAACTCGTCAAATATGGGCACGTATTCCTCTGAATTCAGGAATATGCTCAATCCAAGGGCGCCCAAGGCGGCCACCGCGACCGCGGCTATAATGAGCTTGCGCGCCGTGGAGCCCAGGTTTTTCCAGAACTGCCCCAGCGGGGCCAATATCTTTGTAAGTTGTTCACCCATTTATTAGTAACCCTGGTCAAAAATCACACGTTAACGCGCATGATCTCGGAATACGCGTCCAACACCTTGTTCCTTATCTGTACCATGGTCGTCAGCGTCAATTCAGCCTTGGCGGCGTCAATAGTCGCGGTGTGGGGGTCGTCCATCGCCCCGATGGAAAGCTTGTAGGCGTCCGTCTCGGCAATGGCCTCGGTTTTCTCCACGTCGTTTATCAGCCCCTGGAAAAGCTCCTTGAAGCCCGTTTCCTTCGGCGGCTCCTCGTCGCGCCTGAGCTTGGCGCCTTCAAAAGCGTCTATGAAGGAGTTGATCCTAGTGACGTCAATACTTGAATTTATAGGCGTTATGAACATATCGTCACCTTCCTATCTGCAATGCCGTGCTTATCATGGACTTCGTGGCGTTGAACATGGTGACGTTCGCCGAGTAGGCCCGCGTCGCCCCCAGCATGTCTATCATCTCCTGGGTTCTGTTAACGTTGGGCATGAGGACGTAACCTTCCTCATTGGCGTCAGGATGGGTCGGGTCATACACCGGCACGAAATCCGATTGGTCCTGAATGATCGCGGCGACCTTCACCCCGCCCGAATTGACGGTCATGTCCCTGCCCCGCGCCAGCGCCTTCAACGCCTGGGCAGGCGCGACGCCGCCGCTTTTGGAGGCTTTTTGCAGGGCGTTCCTGAACACGCCCTCGTCAATGCTCTGAAATAAGGTCATCTGCCGCCTGTAAGGCCCGCCCGTCTGCGTCCGCGTCACGTCGGAATTCGCGATGTTTTGGGACATGATATCCATGCGCAGCTTCTGCGCGGTCAGGGCCGAGCCCGAAATATTAAGCGCGTTCAAGAAATCCATAGCGCGCTACCTCCCTTCCCGGACGGCGTACCTCAGCCTGCTCAAGGCGTCCGTCATCTCCCTGGCCAGATAGCTGTACTGTATCTGAACCTTCGCCATGTCGATATTCTCCTGCTCCAAATTCACGTTGCTGGCGTCGGCCCTCTCGGAAAAAGCGCTGTCCTGAAAAACGTCAATTTCGGAATTTTTGATAGCGCTCAGGTTCTTGTCGATTTCCTCCCGCGTCCTCAACCCCGCGCCAAAAGCGCGCGCCGCCTTGTCCAGCGCGTCCTCGAAGCTGACTTTTATAGCTTTGTAACCTGGAGTGTCATGGTTGGCGATGTTAGCCGCCACGGCCTGCTCCCTACGCCACGCGCCATCCATGGCGCGCTGCAGCACGGCGGCGCCAAAAGAATCCCCTATCATACGATTATCCCCCTTTTGTTCGACCGAGCGTCGCATATTCAACGCGCCGCGCAATCGATCGATTACGTATCTAGATTATTTTAACACAATAATTGTAATTCATCAAGGCGTTTTGGTAAAATAAAATAAATTTATGGGAGATAATGGGTGAAAAATGCCTTTGAAACATGCGCTTTAAATTAGGCAAAAAATTTGACTTGAAAATAAAATCGACGCTACTTATCGACTATATATTGAAAACGCATAAAGATCGATTTATTTATGAGTCTTAGCGGCTATGGGGCGTTTTGTTTGGAATGCTGTTTTTTAAACAGGGCCAAGCAGGTGTTTTTTTGTCAAACTATGCGCAAAACGCAGGCGAACCCATGGGTTAGATGAGAATTCGCAACAAATACTTATGAAAAAAACAAACTCGACAGCTGTGCCGGGGCGTGTTCGAAAGGCGCCGGTTTCCGGCACGCTTTGCGCGCTCGAGCTTATCGTCCTTGTCTTGCGTTCAACAGGGAGAGTTCGCCGTGCCGAAAATAAGCGTAAATACACGAAAATGCGCTCAAAAATCCGACTGTCGCGCTTAGAGCTAAGGTGCCCCAAATAAATTTAAAAACTATCCCGTTGGCTTTGACATTGGAACAAAAAAGTGCTACTCTTTTATTATCGGGATTCTTAAAAATAGTAATAAAAAGCCAAAACCGCGAGACATCACGAAATTGTTACTGTTAAGAGACATCTGAAACAAAGGGCAGGGGAGAGGTTAACTGAATATGGACATGAAATCGTTGCTTAAGCTGTCGGGGATAAGACGATTTTCGAAAGGGCAGGTGCTGGCGGCCGAGGGGGACGCGGCGCAGGAGGGTTTGTACATAATTCTCATTGGCGCCGTTGAGACTTTTAAAAATTACCAAATGATGAACGAGGCGCAGGCGGGGGTGCTGGCGCCGGGGGATTTTTTCGGGGAGGCGAGCCTGTTTCTGGGCAAGCCCAGGGAAGTCACCGCCGTGGCGCAGAGCGACGTGGTGGCGTTGGAGATGACTCGGACGAACGCCCCCGAGCTGTTTTCCGCCCAGCCGGAGATAACCTTCGCCCTTATGGAGGGCCTGTGCCTGCGGATGGAGGCGGTGGCTTCCTCGTATCGGGCGCTTGGGGACAAGGACGCGCCGAGGCTCCATGTGTCGGAGGCCAGCCCCATATTCCCGGAGGGGCACGGCCACTACCTTCTGAGCATGGACAACGCGGCGTCCGAGGCGTTGCACCTGGAAACGGCGGAATGCCCCATGTGCGGCGCGAAGTTCCCACAGTTGGGCGTTCTGGCGTCGAAGCTGGTCCAGGAGTCCAGGGACGCGGATCAGCGCGTCAGGTTCAAGGGGCTGGAGCCCATGTACTACGAGGTCATCACGTGCCCGCAGTGCCTTTTCAGCGCCATGACGGACCTCTTTCGGGACATCGAGGTCACGAAGCGCATGAGGGAGGCCATGGCCAAGGTCACGGCCCCGTACGTGGGCGCCATGGAGGTCAAGGCCGGGCAGGCCAGGGACGCCTTCACGGTGTTCGCGGGCTACTATCTCGCGGTTCTCTGCGCGCCGACGTGCTTTTTCGAGCATCAGCGCATAACCGCCAGGCTGTGGAGGAACCTCAGCCGTATTTACGACGATTGCGGCGATGGAAGGATGTCTCATTACGCGCTCCAGCGGGCGCATGACGAGTACATGTTCTCATACTCGAACTTTGACATTAATGGAAAAGCTTTGCAGCAACTGTGCTACGTCATCGGCGAGCTGAAATACAAGCTCAACGATTTGGCGCAGGCGCGCCAGTTCTACTACGCGGCCTTCACCAACAGGGACGGGACGCCCGCCTTGAAGAGGCAGGCCGAGGACAGGCTGGAGGAGTTGAAGCGGGTGATGGGCGAGCCGGCTCGGAAGGGCTGAAGGGCCGCCTAGCGCCCGTACACGAAGTCCAGGCTTTCCCGCGCCGCTTCTGCCAGTTCCCGCGTTTTCGCCGCAGTGGCGGGCGGGAGGTCCAGGCAGCGCCAGCGGGGCTGGAAACGCGTCAGGTGCAAGGGCAGGCTCCTGCTGATTTCGCCCAGCCTTCGGGCCAGGCGGCGCATGTCGTCGGGGTCGTCGTTCTTCCCTGGTATTATCAGGCAGGTCACTTCCACGTGGCAATGCCTGAGGGAGGACTCTATCGAGCCCAACACCGCGTCCAGGCTTCCCGCCCCGCCTTGTAGCCAGGCGTAGAAGCTGTCGCTGGGGCCTTTCAGGTCTATGTTCACGGCGTCTATGAGGGGCAGCAGGGCGGCCAGGGGCTCGGGGCATATCAAGCCGTTGGTGACCAGCAGGTTTTTCATGCCCTTCGAGCGCACCGCGGCCGCAGTGTCCATGACGAACTCGTACCCGACGAGGGGCTCGTTGTAGGTGTAGGCCAGGCCGATGTTGCCCTTAGCGGCCAGCTCCGCCGCCAGGCGGGCGAGTTGGCCGGGGTCGGCCCGGAAGGTCTCCGCCTCCTCGCCTGACATGGATATGGAGTGGTTCTGGCAGAAGGGGCATCTGAGGTTGCAGCCGAAGCTGCCTGCGGACAGCACGAGGCTGCCCGGCATGAATCGGGCGAAGGGCTTTTTTTCGACAGGGTCCAGCGCCAGGGAGGTCAGCCTGCCGTAATTCAGGCAGACCAGGCGACCGCCCCTGTTGGCCCTGGCGCGGCAGAAGCCGGTTTGCCCTTCGGCGAGGTCGCAGGCGCGGGGGCAGACGCGGCACCTCATTTGTGCCGCTCCACCTTGAAGCGTTCGAGGGCGTAGTCCTCGTCGGGCCTGATTCCCGCCTTGCGGAGGGCTATGGCGATTTGCTCTTCTGCCGTGTCCACGCCGTCCAGATTCGGGAGCAGCAGGCCGCGTCGGGAGCCTTTTGAGACGATGACCCCGTAGACGCGCGGGTCTAGGGAGTCCGCCGAGGGGACGGGCTCCGAGGCGCCCAGCACGTCCACGCTGTAGACCAGGCTGTCCAGCTCCTCCGCGCCCACGGGCTCGAAGCGGGGATCATGGAGGCCGGCCTCTTGGGCGTTGCGCAGTATTTCGTCGGCCAGGCAGCCTGTGGCCGGTGATATGGTGCCTATGCAGCCGCGTAGCTCGCCGTGCTTTTTCAGCGACACGAACACGCCGGCCTTGTTTTCCAGCAGCTCGGCGGGCAGCCCCGTCGGCCTGGCGGGCTTCGTGCCTGTGGCGACGCGGGTTTCCAGGGCGTGTCTGGCCAAGGCGGCGTATGGGCTCTCGGCGGCCCTCGCGGCGGCGACGCGGGACTTCTCGGATTCCAGGAAGGCCGCGAGGAAGCGGCGGGACGGGGACTGTTCCGTGGGGATGAAGGAGGCGACGGCGTAGCCGACGCCGAAGGGCCCTTCGTAGGACAGCAGCTCCGATTCCGTCTCGAAGCCGTCCAAGGCCCCGGCCATGAGGATGAAGGAGCGCAGGCCGCACTCGGCGGCTTTCTCGGCGAAAGGCGGGGGGCAGGACAGGAACGCCATGAAATCCCCTTTGGCCATGGCGGACGTGGCGAAGCGGTCGAACTCGGGCCCTTCGGGCGCGAAGCCGTAGGGGCCGTCGGCTTTCAGCTTGTGGGACAGATCCCCGCTGGCGACGACGACGGTCTTGCGGCCCAGGATGCGGGAGGCTTCCGCGACGCATTGGCCCAGCCTGTAGTGGTCGGGGAAGGAGAGGCCCGACTGGCTGACCCGCGCTATCTTGAAATCCGTGAGGGATTTCTGGATGAAGTAAAGGGGAATCATGACGCCGTGGTCCAGAGAGGCGCCCCGCCCCCCCAGAGGCCCTGCGGCCACGCCCTCGGCGAGGGCCAGCGACGCCAGGGTTTCCGCGAATTCCCCGTCGTGTTCCGCGGACAGCTTCACTTTTCCGGCGCCGTAGCTTCGGAAATCCCCTTTCGCGACGGTTCCCGAGGGGATGTGGAAGTAGTCCGAGTACATGGCGCCGTGGGGGCTGGCGAAAACGACCAGGTCGGGCTTTATGGCGCGGACGCGCCTGGATATTTCCAGGCACGCCTCGGTAGTGGCGTTTATGGTTTTTTCCTGCCCCTTTCCCACCTCGGGGATGATGAAGGGCGGGTGGGGCGCGATGAAAGCGGCTGCGATTGGCATTTTGGCCTCCTCCCACGCGCTCGCCCCGCAGGGAGGGCGGCGCCGCGTTATGAACGGTGGGGCGCGCTGTCGCCAGCCGCGCCGTATTGTATATATTATCACGCTAATAGCGTTGCCGTGTCAACCACATGGACTGTTTAAGGATATAAAGTTGCCGTGCCATACGGCGTTGGAGGTGATGAAATGGGTCGTAAACCTAAACTGTTAGTTAAAACATTGGCCGCTGAGATTGTGCATGATTTGGCGTCGTTCAACCTGAATGACGACCTGACGTCTTTCGCGACGGGCGACAAGGCGCCTATTCCCCATAGGACGCCGTTTTTTGAAATCATTATCATTGACGAGATGGACGGGCGGATCGTGATAGACGAGGCGACGTATGAGAATTCCAAGAACCGCGTGTTCCTGCTTTGCCCTGGCCAAAACCGCTCCTGGCAGGGCGTTAGCCGCATCAAGGGCGCGATGGTGACTTTCGGGGAGGAGTTTCTGCATGATGTGAACGCCAAGTCCAACGCCGTGTGGGAGCTGAACATCTTTAAGGAGATGAACCGCTACATAATGCTGGCCTTGAGCGAGGAAGAGCATGTGGAGATCAGGAGGATATACGCCAGCATGTTGAGGGAGCTTCGCCAGAGGGAGGCGGAGTATCCCGCAACCATCAGGGCGTACCTGAATATTTTGATGATTCTGCTGTACAGGAATTTTGAGAGCGGCTTCGCGGACGACGACTCCAAGGGCTACGCGAACCTGTGCGAGGCGTTCCAACGGCTCACGCTGATCCATGTGGGGGAGCGCCGCTCGGTGAATTTCTTCGCCGCCAAGCTGAACATATCCATGGGCTACCTGAACGAGAAGGTGAAAAAGCAACTGGGCGTGACCCCCGGCGAGGTGATAAGGCAGACTATGGTCAGTGAGGCCAAGCGGCTCATAGCCAACACGGATCTGTCCATGACGGAGGTGGCCGAGACGCTGGGCTTTGACGACGGCTCCTACTTCTGCAGGCTGTTCAAGAAGGAGATGGGTATGTCCCCCATCAAATTCCGCCAATCCTGCTACACCATCAGCGAGGGCAAGCCCGGCAGCAGGCGTAGGAAGCGCAAGACCAAGAAGAACGGCGTCGCGAGGAAGAAGGCCCCGACGGCGAAGGAGGCGGAAGAGACGCGGCAGGAAGAGCCCGCAGGGGAGCAAGAGGTTCTGGCGTAGCCGCGGCGGCGCGGGGGGACGCGCCCGCCTGTCGGGGATTTTGGGGAACGGGTTATCGAACGGAGGGGGAAGATGAAGCCGGATTTTGGGGCGGGAAGGGTTGAGGAACCCTTGAATGGCATACCTGTGGCGGCATGGAAGCTGGATAACGGCCCTGAGTTAAGGGAGGGGGAGCTGCGCGTCAGGGTGAAGCGGCTGAAGCTGGAGGACGCGAGCTTCAAGCAGATTTGCTCCGAATGCGGCTACGACAGGGACAAGGTAAAAGAAAAAATCATCGACATCGTCAAGAAGAGAGGGAAACTCCACAACCCCGCCACGGGCAGCGGGGGGATATTGTGCGGGGTCGTTGACGAGGTGGGGCCGGGCTACGGGAAGAAGAACCTGTTCAAGGCGGGGGACAGGGTGATAAGCCTCACGTCCCTGGCGGCCACGCCGCTTCACATATCCCATGTGGACGCCATAGATTTCAGCTACGGCATGGCGACGGTGGAGGGGCACGCCATACTGTCCTCCCAAAACCCCGTCATCCACGAGCCTTATGACCTGCCGTCCAACTACACCCTGTTCGCGCTGGAGGGCGCCAGTTCCCTGCACAGCGTTTACCGCCTGGCGGCGGAGGGCGAGGCGGAGCGGTTCCTGATATTCTCCAGCGACCTTTTGAGCGCCGCGCTTTATTCCGCCGCGCTCAGGAAGGCCGTGACGGCGGGGCGGGGCGAGAACGCGGCCAAGAGCTGCCGCGTGGTGGCCGCGCTGGACAAGCGGAGCCTGGAGCGCATAGCGGACAAGGACATCAGATGCGTCCTGGGGGACTTCGTCGATGAGGTTTTCATAATAGATATTCTGTCACCCATAAAAAGCTACGAGGAAATTCTGGCCAAGGAGAAGGCTCTTTTCGATTTCAGCGTGAACTGCGCGGATTTGATGGGCGCGGAGGCGGTGGGCGTGCTGCTCACCGAAAGGAACGGCTCCGTGAATTTCACCAGCTTCATCAACAACCTCAACCTGGCGCTGCTTTTCGCCGAGGCGCTGGGGAAGGAAGTGAGCATCCGCGCTCTGGGCGAGTACACCTACGGGTACAAGGATTTCACCCTGGGGCTGCTGCGGGAGATAAAGGACAAGCTGGACGCCGTGGACAGGATTTACGCCAAACGCCCCGACGCGAAGAGCCACGGGGCCAAGAGCGGCAGGGACTCCCAGCTTATGGACGCGGGGCGCATCGGCGACTTCGTGTACGCCAGCCCCAACATGAGGTCCGCTCTGGACGAGGCGCTGAACGTGGCGGGCTACGACTGCAACGTGGTCATTTTCGGCGAGACGGGCGTGGGGAAGGAGAAAATCCTCAGCCTCATACACAATAACAGCGACAGGAAGCTGAACCCCTGCGTGAGGATAAATTGCGCCGCCATACCCGAGACCCTGGCCGAGTCGGAGTTTTTCGGCTATGAGGCGGGGGCTTTCACCGGCTCTTCGGCCAACGGGAAGGCAGGGTATTTTGAATTGGCCAACAACGGCATACTGTTCCTGGACGAGGTGGGGCTTTTGCCTGCGGCCATACAGGTCAAGCTTCTGCGCGTCCTACAGGAGAACCAGTTTTTCAGGATAGGCGGCATGAAGCAGATGGACGTGAACGTCCGCGTGGTCTGCGCCAGCAACGTCAGCCTGAAGGAGCTGGTCCGCGAGGGGAAGTTCCGCGAGGATTTGTACTACCGTTTGAATATTTGCGAGATTAAAGTGCCGCCGTTGCGTGAAAGGCTTGAGGATATTTCAAGCCTTGCGGATTTCTTCCTCAGACGTTATAATGATATGTATGGCATTAATAAGCGTTTTGAGCCCGGAGCGACGGAGGCCATGCTGGCTTACGAATGGCCGGGCAACGTGAGGGAGCTCGAGAACACCGTGCATCGCATGGTGGTCTCAAGCAGGGGCGACGGCATCGGCGACTCGGACGTCTACCACGCCCTGGGGCAAAGCCCGCGTTCTTCGGAACGGCATGAGGATGCGCCCGCTCCCGCGCTGGGGGATCACGGGTTAGAGCATATGATGATGAACTATGAGCGCAAATTTATCGAGGACGCGCTCAAGAAGTGGAAGAACACCAGAAAAGCCGCGGCGCATCTGGGCATAAGCCAGTCACAGCTTATGAGGAAAAAGCAGAAATACCACATCGAATAGCCGCTGCATATGGTTTTAGCGGCCCCGCATGGATTTTTAGGGGATTGCGGGCGGTGTTCTTCAAGGCTCTACCGTAAAGGAGGCAATAATTATGTTTAGTAACAGGAAAGTAAGCGGGACGAGATGGCTTGCCGCTCTCTTCGTCTTGCTGTGCGCGATAGCGATACCTTTGGTCGTCGCCGCGCAGGGGGAAGGGGGAGGCTCCTACGAGCCGCCTTTATACGGCACCTTCTGGTCCCTGTTCCCGCCCTTGGTGGCCATAATCCTGGCGCTCATCACCAAGGAAGTGTTCTCGTCCTTGTTCTTCGGCGTCCTGATAGGCGGCGTGCTGTGGGCCGGCGGGGCGAACCCCGCGGTTTACGACGACGCCGGCGAGGTGGTCTGGCAGTCGGGGAACATCTTCATGGGCACCCTGAACCATATCATCCACGACGGATTCCTCGCCCAGCTCACCGACGGATGGAACATCGGAATCATCATATTTCTTGCCGTTCTCGGGATGATCGTCGTCATGATGGCCCACGTGGGCGGCTCGGCGGCTTTCGGCGCCTGGGCGGGCAAAAGGGTGAAAACGCGCACGGGGGGGATTCTTTCCCTCATGCTGTTCCATTTGTTCATCTTCATAGACGACTATTTCGCCTGCCTGACCGTGGGCAACGTCATGCGCCCCGTCACGGACAAGGTGCGCATCTCCAGGGCGAAGCTGGCCTACTGCATAGACGCCACGGCGGCGCCGATCTGCATACTGGCGCCCATATCCACCTGGGCGGCGGCGGTGGCCTCCTACGTGCCTGATGACTACGCGGGCGACATCGACGGATTGCAGATGTTCATTCTGGCCATACCCTTCAATTTCTACGCAATACTCACCGTCGTCATGGTTCTGTCGCTGGCGCTCCTCAAGTTCGATTACGGCCCCATGGCCACCCACGAGCTTAACGCCGCGACGAACGGCGATCTCTACACCACCCCTGACAGGCCCTACGCCAACGCCGAGGAAAAGGCCGTGGACGAGAAGGGCAAGGTGGTGGACCTGATCGCGCCCATACTGGTCCTCATAGTGGCCTGCGTGCTGGGCATGATTTACACCGGCGGCTTCTTCGACAGCGGCGCGGCGGGCGACGGCTACATGGATTTCCGTCTCGCCTTCTCCAACGCGGACGCCGCCGTTGGCCTCGTGACAGGCTGTCTCGTGGCCATCGTAGTGACCATCCTGTATTACCTGGTCAGGCGGCTTTTGAGTTTGCGGGATTTGACGAAGCTTGTCCCCGACGGGCTGAACGCCATGGGTTCGCCCATACTCATCCTGACTTTCGCCTGGACGCTGAAGGCCATGACCGACAGCCTCGGCTCGTCCCAGTTCGTCTCCGAGGCCATGCAGGGCCCCGCCCAGAGCCTGGAGTCCATCCTCCCCGCCATAGTGTTCCTGGTGGCGGTGTTCATAGCTTTCTCCACGGGCACTTCCTGGGGAACCTACGGCATACTGATACCCATAGTCGTCACCGTCTTCGGCAATTCCGAGCCGACGCTTCTCATCATAGGCGTCGCGGCCTGCCTGGCGGGCGGCGTCTGCGGGGACCACTGCTCGCCCATTTCCGACACCACCATCATGGCTTCGGCGGGGGCGCAGTGCAACCACATCAACCACGTGAACACCCAGTTGCCCTACGCGGCCACGGTGGCGGCGTTCTCCTTCGTGATGTACATCATCGCGGGCTTCATGCGCAGCGTCGTCATCCTGCCGATAGCGGTGGTTCTGTTCATAGGTCTGATGTTCGTCGTAAGGAAGTTCTTCGGGAAATCCGTGCCGGTCTCAGTAGGCCGATAAGCCCTGTCGTCCTCAACGGACGATAGGGAGGAAACGCAAGTTTGCCCAGAACGGCCCGTCGCGCCCCGCGCGGCGGGCTTCGCGCTTTTTGAGGGCGAGGCGGGGCGGGCGCGGAGAAGGGGTAAGGACGGAATCGGATCAGTGAGGGATCAGGGCAAGGACGGCGTGAGGTCGGATGGGGGACGCGGATAGGACGGGGTCGGGGCGGGGGCGCTGGAAGCCGTCGGGATAAGGACGGGGCCGGGTCGGGACGCGTTCGGGGATAGGGCGGGACGGGGACTGGGTCGGGGAAGGCCGTCCAGGCAAGGGTGGGGCCAGGAGGGGGACGGGCACGGGCGGACGCTCAGGAATTCTTGATAGCCTCTCAAATATAGTGTAAAATTATATTATGAATCCAAGAATCAGTAATAATATGGGGTTTATTCAGTTCAATTTGAAAAAATGGATTTTTATGGCGAAAAGTTACGTTCCCGTCCGCGCGGGCGCCCTGTCGGGCGTGACAGGGCGGGCCGTCGTCCCGCTACAGCCCCACAGGCATAATACAGACGTCATGAGGAGGCAGTAATTGTGGTAAATGGCAGAAAAACAAACAGGACGAGGCGGCTTTCCGCCATCCTAGTCTTGCTGTGCGCGATAGCCATGCCTTTGGCCGCCGCCGCGCGGGAGGGAGGGGGCGGCCGCTATGAGCCGCCTCTGCACGGCACATTTTGGTCTCTCTTCCCGCCCCTGGCGGCCATCGTCCTGGCGCTCATCACCAAAGAAGTGTTCTCGTCCCTGTTCTGCGGCGTCCTGATAGGCGGCGTTATGTGGGCGGGAGGGGGGAATCCCGCGGTTTACGACGACGCGGGCGAGGCGGTCTGGCAGTCGGGGAACATCTTCATGGGCGCCCTGAACCACATCATCCACGACGGCTTCCTCGCCCAACTCGCCGACGGCTGGAACATGGGAATCATCGTGTTCCTCGTCGTTCTCGGGGTGATCGTCTCCATGATGGCCCACGTGGGCGGCTCGGCGGCCTTCGGCGCCTGGGCTGGCAGAAGGGTTAAGACGCGCGTTGGGGCGACGCTTTCCCTCATGCTGTTCCATCTGTTCCTCTTCATAGACGACTATTTCGCCTGCCTGACCGTGGGCAACGTCATGCGCCCCGTAACGGACAGGGCGCGCATCTCCAGGGCGAAGTTGGCCTATTGCATAGATTCCATGGCGGCGCCTGTCTGCGTGCTGGCGCCCATATCCACCTGGGCGGCGGCAGTGGCCGCATGCGTGCCTGACGGCTATGAGGGCGATGCCGACGGCCTTCAGATGTTCATCATGGCCATCCCCTTCAATTTCTACGCCATTTTGACCATCGTCATGATTCTGTCGCTGACGCTCCTCAGGTTCGACTACGGGCCCATGGCCACCCACGAGCTTAACGCCGCCACGAGCGGAGACCTCTACACCACCCACGGCAGGCCCTACGCCAATGCCGAGGAAAAGGCCGCGGACGGGAAGGGCAAGGTGGTTGATATGGTGGCGCCCATCCTGGTTCTCATAGCGTCCTGCGTGACGGGCATGATTTACACGGGCGGCTTTTTTGACAGCGGCGCGGCGGGCGACGGCTACCTGGATTTCCGACGCGCCTTCTCCGGCGCGGACGCCGGCGTCGGCCTTGTGATGGGCTGTCTGGCGACCGTAGTGGCGACTGCGGCGTATTATGCCGCCAGGCGGCTTTTGAGCCTGCGGGACTTGACGAAGCTGGTCCCTGACGGGTTGAGCGCCATGAGCCCGCCCATACTCATCCTGACCTTCGCCTGGACGCTGAAGGCCATGACGGACAGCCTCGGCTCGTCCCAGTTCGTCTCCGAGGCCATACGAGGCCCGGCCCAGAGCTTCGAGTCCTTCCTCCCCGCCATAGTCTTCATCGTGGCGGCGCTCATATCCTTCTCCACGGGCACCTCCTGGGGCACTTACGCCATACTCATACCCATAGTCGTCACCGTGTTGGGTGGTTCCGAGCAGACGCTTCTCATCATAGGCGTCGCGGCCTGCCTGGCGGGCGGGGCCTGCGGAGATCACTGCTCGCCCATTTCCGACACCACCATCATAGCCTCGGCGGGGGCGCGGTGCGACCCCATCAACCACGTGAACACCCAGATGCCCTACGCGGCCACGGTGGGGGCGTTTTCTTTCGTCATGTACATAGTAGCGGGCCTCGCGCGCAGCGTGGCCGTCCTGCCCATGGCGGTGGCCCTGTTCGTAGGGGTGATGTTCCTCATAAGGAAATTCTTCGGCAAGGCCATACCGGTCTCGGCTGACCGGTAAGGCTCCGCAGCCCTCAGCAGGTCAATGGGGAAAGATAACGCGGGCGCGCTCGTTCGGAACGACCCGTGCCGCCCCGCGCGACGGGCTTGGCGCGGCTGGGACGGGGCCAGAGCGTGGCGGGATGCCTTTGGGCCAGGACGGGACGGGGCCAGGTCGGGACGGGGACGGGGGACGCCCCGCCAGGGCCTCCTACGGGCGGGCGCCCCTGTAAAACGGCCTTAGGCCAGCATCTGCGGAATGCCTCGGAAGATGCGCCTTGACCGAGGTTAGTACAATTATTGCCATAAATTCCACGATACTTAAGCTTGTAATCGGCCCGCAGGTATCAGCCGTCGTGAAATGCCTTGACAGTCGCGTTAATATGGTGTAATATTACATTATGAATTCACAAAATTGGCGAAATTATGGAAATAGCGTAGTTATCATTTGAAAAAGTGGATGATTATGGCATAGATATCGCCATTTCGTCGTGTCGTTAAAAAACGCGCGGCACAACCGATATAATGAAGGTATGGATTTGCGGACATCAGGGCGTGGCACGGCGGGCGGTTAAGGCAAATGCGAAAAAGGAGGGTATTGATTTATGGGGACAGTTGAGCAAAGCGATTTGAAGCGTGGGCTAAAGGTAAGGCACGTCAATATGATAGCCATTGGCGGCGCCATAGGCACCGGCCTGTTCGTCGCCGTGGGCGGCTCACTGCACGAGGCGGGGCCCGGCGGCGCGTTGCTGGCCTACGGCGTCATAGGCGTCATGGTATTTTTCCTTATGACGAGCTTGGGGGAGATGTCCACCTACATGCCGGTGACCGGCTCTTTCGAGACGTATGCCACGAAATTCGTGGACCCGTCTCTCGGATTCGCGCTCGGATGGAATTATTGGTACAATTGGGCGATTACCGTGGCAGCCGAGCTTGAGGCCGGCGTCATAGTCATCTCCTTCTGGAGAGGGCAGATGGCTCCCTTCGAGCAGGTTCTCTGGAGCGGCGGTTTCCTGTTGCTTCTCTTCTTTTTGAATTATTTTTCGGTAGGCGCCTACGGGGAGAGCGAATTCTGGTTCGCGGGCATAAAGGTGGTCACCATCATCGTGTTCCTGGTGGTGGGCATTTTGATGATTTTAGGCATAATGGGAGGCCAATCGCCGGGAGTGGAGAATTGGTTCATCGAGGACGCGCCTTTCCCCGGAGGCTTCGCGGCTATAATAAGCATTTTCATGATAGCGGGCTTCTCGTTCCAGGGCACGGAGCTTATAGGCGTGGCGGCGGGCGAGGTGGAGCAGCCTGAGAAGAGCATCCCCAGGGCCATCAAGACCGTCTTCATCCGCATAGTGCTGTTCTACGTGGGAGCCATCGTCGTCATAGGCTTCATCCTGCCCTACACCGATCCCAACCTGTTGCAGACGGGCGTGGAAAATGTGTCCGCCAGCCCGTTCACGCTGATTTTCAAGAGGGCAGGCTTCGCGGCGGCGGCCTCCGTCATGAACGGCGTCATACTCACCTCGGTGCTTTCCTGCGCCAACTCGGGCATGTACGCCTCCACCCGCATGTTGTACTCCATGGCCATGGAGGGTAAGGCGCCCAAACTGTTCACGAGGGTGAACAAACAGGGCATCCCGGTGCCCGCCCTTGTACTGACCGCGGCCTTCGGCCTGGTGGCGTTCATGGGCTCCTTCTTCGGGAGCGGCACGGTGTACCTCTGGCTGGTCAACGCCTCCGGCGTGGCGGGCTTCATCGCCTGGCTCGGCATAGCGCTCAGCCACTACAAGTTCCGCAAGGCGTTCGTCGCCCAAGGGCACAGCCTGAACGAACTGCGCTACAAGGCCATCATGTACCCCTTCGGGCCTATATTCGCGCTGGTGCTGTGCGTCGTGGTGATACTGGGGCAATTCTACGCCAACGCGGATTTCTCCTTCGAGGGCTTCATGGTGGCCTATCTGGGAGCCTTCCTCTTCGTGGCGGTCCTAGTCGGCCACAAGCTGATAAAAAAGACGCGCTCCCTCAAGCCTGAGGAAGCGGATTTGTCGCAGGGATT
>JAIRPE010000010.1 GCA_031257175.1 Eubacteriales Family XIII. Incertae Sedis bacterium
GAATTAAAGGGATGTAGGGCGAAGCGGCCCAAAGCGGCGCCTTCCGGCGGAGCAGTAATACTTGTCCTTTTTTAAATTCCTCCCAAATTATTGGGCGGACGTCGGAAGATAGTATCTACCAATCCGCTTCAAGACAAGATTTTAAATGCGGGTTAGTGTAAGGAGGGAACATATGGCTTCAAGAGCGAAAAAGGGTTCCGGCAAGAAAAAACTGGCGATAACCTTGGCTGCGGCGCTGGTCTTGGCGGCCGGGGGGGCCTACTTGGCGAAGGGCTTCCTCTTCAAGGAGGTTTCGGCGCAGAATTACACGGAATACACCGTGGCCAGAGGCGACCTGCGCGTCTCGCTCAGCGGTTCGGGGAGCATACAGCCCAACGCCCAGTACGACGTGGTCTCCATGATCGGCGGCGACGTCATAGAGGACTATTTCGTGGAGGGGGACCAGGTGGAGAAGGGCGACCTGCTTTACGTTTTCGACTCCTCGGAAATAGAAAACACCGTGGAAAGAGCCAACCTGTCCCTGGAGAAATCCCAGCTGAGCTACGGCAGGACGCAGGAATCCTATGAGGCGCTGACCGTGACCGCTCCTGAGGACGGCAGGGTGGCGGAGATATACGTCAAGGAGGGCGACAACGTGTCCAACGGGGGCAAGGTGGCCAAGCTCATTGACGACGCCAGTTTCAAGGCCAGGGTGCCCTTCAGCGTCCCTGATGCCGCCTCGCTCTATTTGGGGCAGGGCGTCGAGGTCGTCATAGAGAACACCTTCGAGGTTTTGCCCGGCGTGATAACGAAGATTTATGATTCCAGCCGCGTCATAGACGGCTACATCGACGTGACCGACGTGGAGGTGCAGGTCAGGAACCCGGGGGCGCTGACGGCGGGCACGTATGTCAGCGTCAGGGCCGACGGGGTAGCTTGCGTGGAAGGCGGCAGCCTGGAGGGCGGCGCCGAAAAGACGGTGCTGGCCAAGGCCAGCGGCCTTGTGGAGGAGGTCGGCGTGGTGGTGGGCGAGTACGTCAAAAGCGGCGCCCTGCTGGCGAGCCTGTCCAGCGACTCGGCGAAAAACAGCCTCCAGGACAGCCAGATTTCCTTGAAGGAGGCCCAGCTTTCCTGGGCCAGCACTGAGAAACAGTTAAGCGACTACAGAGTGACCGCGCCCATCTCAGGCTCAGTCATATCCAAGAGCGTGAAAGCGGGCGACACGCTGGAGAACAACACCAAGTCGGTCATGGCGGTAATCGCCGACATGTCCGTCATGAGCTTCACCATAAACGTGGACGAGCTGGACATATCGAAGGTCTCCAAAGGGCAACAGGCCCAAATCACCGTGGACGCCCTGTCGGGGCAAAGCTTCACCGGCACGGTGGACAATGTGGGGATATTGGGTTCCTCCAGCAACGGCGTGACCACTTACCCCGTCAAGATAGTGTTCGACGATTCTGAAGGGCTGTGGCCGGGGATGAACGCCACGGCTGACATCGTGGTGGATTCGGCCAGCGACGTGCTTATGATACCCGTCTCGGCGGTTAGCAGAGGCAACATGGTTCTGGTCAAAGGCGCGGCTGAGGCCGGCGCCGCCTCGTCCCCTCCTTCGGGTTCCGTTTCCCAAAGCGGCGGCGGGACGGAAGGCGCGGGCCTCGGCGCGGGCGCTTCAGGCGCGGCGGGGGACAGCGTGACCCAGGCCGGCCAAAACGGCGGGTTCAGGGGCGAGCCGCCTGAGGGCGGATGGCCTAACGCTTCCCCCGGCGCCTTCGCGGGCGGGCCGCCTGCGGGGGATCGGCCTAACGTTTCCCCCGGCGCCATGGGCGACGGCTCCGAGGATTGGGGCGGTCGCAGAGGCGGGGGCCGTTTGGCCTCCGGCGCGGCCATAAGCCCAGGCGCCTTCGGCGAGATGACCGAGGAGGAACGGGCCGCCCGCAGGGCCGCCAGGTTCGGGGCCGGCGGCGACGGGGCTCCCCAAGGCCAGGGCCGTCCGACTGGCGGCGCCGACTCGGCCCCCACGGCCTCCGCGGCGGGCTTGGGCGCCCCCCCGACGGCGGCGGACAGGGTCTCCTCCGTGAGCGTGTCGGGTTCGGGCGCGGCAGACGCGGCGGGCGGAACCTCGACCGCAGGGTCTGCAGGCCAAAGCCCCACGACCCAGGCGGCAGGCTCGGGCGCCTCGAGCGCGGCGCGGGTCGGGGCTTCCATGCCCCAGGCCCCTGAGAACAGCCATTACGCCTATGTGGAGCTGGGCCTCAACAATGAGAGTTACATAGAGGTGAAAAGCGGGCTAAGCGAGGGCGACGTGATTCTCATACAGGTCACGTCCCAGAACGCCCTCACCCAAAACCCGATGATGATGATGGGCGCCCCCATGGGCGGCGGCATGGGCGGCAATGTGGTCATGCGCCAGCCCGGCCAAGGCGGCGCCCCGACAGGCGGCCAAGGCGCGGGGCAGACGGGCCGCACGGCCACCAGGAGCAATTAGGGAGGGGCCCATGATACAGTTAATCGACATATACAAGATATACCCCATGGGAGACGAGGAAGTCCACGCCCTGGACGGCATAAGCCTAGACATAAAAGAAAGGGAGTTCGTGGCCATAATAGGCCAGTCAGGCTCGGGCAAGTCCACCTGCATGAACATTATCGGCTGTCTGGACGTGCCCACCAGCGGCTCCTACCTGCTGAACGGGCAGGACGTCAGCGCCATGAGCGACGACCAGCAGGCCCATTTCCGCAACAAGACCGTCGGCTTTGTTTTCCAGCAGTACAACCTCATACAAAAGCTCACGGCCTATGAGAACGTGGAGCTGCCGCTGATTTACAGAGGCGTCCACGAAAGGGACAGGCGCGAGGTGGTCATGGAGGCTTTGGAAAAAGTGGGGATCGCCGACAAGCACAAGAACCTCCCCAACCAGCTTTCAGGCGGGCAGCAGCAGCGTGTATCCATAGCCAGGGCATTGGCGGGCAAGCCCTCCCTGATTCTGGCCGACGAGCCCACGGGCGCGCTGGACTCCAGGACAGGGGCGGAAATGCTGGACTTCCTCCAGCAGCTGAACGGCGAGGGGCACACCCTGGTGCTGATCACCCACGACATGAACGTGGCGAGCCGCGCCAAGCGGGTGGTGAGCCTCTCGGACGGGAGGATAGTCGAGGACAAGGAGGTGCGCCATTGAACGTCAAGCAATCCCTGCTCATGGCCTTGAAGAGCATGAAAACCAGCAAAATGCGCTCCTTCCTCACAATGCTGGGCATTGTCATCGGCGTGGCCTCGGTCATCATATTGATAAGCATCATGAACGGGCTGTCGGATCAGATAACGTCGAACCTGAAGAACGCGGGCACGGACAACATCACCGTCAACGTGTTCGGCAGGGGCGGCAACCGTAGCTTCCAGTACGACGACATGGAGCGGGTGGTGGCCGAGAACCCCACGTTCTTCACCTCGTTCAGCCCCAACGTGAACGCCTCCGTGACCGTCAAGAACGGCACGAAGTCCGTTTCGACCAGCGTTCGGGGGACTAACGAGTATTACCAGGACATACAAAGCGTGGAGGTTGAGGCGGGGCGGTTCCTGGAATTCGTGGACGTGGAGCGGCTACAGAAGGTTTGCGTCATAGGCAGCTACATCGCCGAGGAGCTTTTCGACGGCAGCGTCTACGAGGATTCCACCGTCAAAATCAACGGCTCCACATACGCGGTGGTGGGCGTCCTCAAGGAGACGGCCAAGAGCGAGGAGGCGTCGGCGGACGACATCGTCTACATACCCTACTCCACGGCCACCCGCCTGTCGGGGAATTCCAACATCGGCAACTGGGTGGTCAAGGCCGCCGACGTGAGCAACATCGACGCGGCCATAACCGAGCTGCGCGACAAGCTGTACCTGGTCTACGGCGACAGCAGCTCCTACCGCGTCTCCAGCATGTCCCAGCTGATAGAGACTCTGAACGAGATCACCTCGTCCATTTCCATGGTGCTGGTGGGCATAGCGGGCATATCGCTGGTGGTGGGCGGCATAGGCATCATGAACATCATGCTGGTCTCCGTGACCGAGCGCACCAGGGAGATAGGCATACGGAAGGCCCTGGGGGCGCGGCGGCGCGCCATACTCAGCCAGTTCATCATAGAGGCGGCCACGACCAGCGCGGCCGGCGGGATTATCGGCATCATCCTGGGGATCGTCTTGGCGCTGGTGGCGGGCTCCCTGCTGGACATGGCGGTCAAGCCGTCCATAAACGCGGTGCTGATAGCCTTTGGCGTGTCCGTGGCCATAGGCATGGTGTTCGGGTACTTCCCCGCAGGCAAGGCGGCGAAACTGCACCCCATCGACGCGTTGCGGTACGAATAGGAAAACCCCCTTCCCCTCCCTCAGGGCGCGGGCGGACGGGCGCTGGTGTTATTGCGGAATGTGAAGCGGCGCGAGCCGCAATGGAGGCGACAATGAAGAAAATAAGCAGAAAATGCCTTTGCGCGCTGATGGCGGCCTTTATGGCGGCCTCGTGGGGGGTTGCCCCAGGCGGTGGCGCGGCGGCCTTCGCCGCAGACGAGGACACGGCTCTGAGCGTTTTGAGCGCCATAGGCGTGGTAAGCCCCGACAGCGCGGGAAGCTACAATCTAACCAGGCAACTGACCAGGGCGGAATTCGCGAAGATGATAATCACGGCGTCGTCCTATAAGGACTCCGTCACGGCGTCGTCCTCGTCGCTGTTCAAGGACGTGGCGGCGGGCAATTGGGCGGCGGGCTACGTGAAGCTGGCGGTGACGGCCGGCCTGCTGTCAGGCTACAGTGACGGGACTTTCAGGCCCAACGAGCCCGTTAAGACGGAGCAGGCCGTGAACGCCGCGCTTAAACTGCTGGGCTACGTCACGTCTGATTTCAGAGGGGCCTTCCCCGACGCCCAGATGAATATCTTCAAGGGCAGCGCGCTGTCCCAGGGCATGAGCGCCGCCGTGGGCGCGCCCCTCAGCAGGGGGGAGGCCGTGAAGCTCATCTACAACATGCTCAACACGAAACTCAAGGACGGCTCCAAAAAATACGCCGAGTCGTTGAATTACAAGCTGAACGCCGCCGGGGAAATAGATTACGCCGCGCTGCTGACCAGCAACATGAACGGGCCGTACACGGTGAAGAACGGCTCCTGGGCGTCCGACAACGGCCTTTCCGGCCTGACCTACGCGGTTTACAAAAATGGCAAGCCCGCCACCCCGTCCGACATAAAAACCTATGACGTGCTTTACTACAACAACGGTAAGTCCATCGTCTGGGTTTACGACAAAAAAGTGACGGGCGTGTTCGAGCGGGCGAACCCCAGCCAGAACGACGTGACCTCCGTGGTGGTGTCGGGCACGGAGTACAAGCTCGAGTCCTCCAACGCCTTCACCGCGCTGTCCTCGTCGGGCAGCCTGCGGGTGGGGAACACCATCACCCTTCTGATGGGCAAGGACGGCGGCGTGGCTGACGCGGTAGCCAGCGCCTCCATCACCGAGGCCACGACGCTGTACGTCACCGAGGTGGGGACGAAGGCGTACACCAACGCCAACGACCAGACCTACAACGCGGCTTACATCAAAGGAGTCACCGTGGCCGGGGACGTGGCGGAGTTCCCTGTGTCCCAGACTTGGATAAAGAAGGGCGAAGTGGTTAAGGTTGACTATGCGGGCGGCGCGGCGAACGTCTCCAGAGTGGGGGGCGGCGCGCTTAACGGCAAGGTGGACGCGGCGCTGTACAAGCTGGGCACTTCCCAGATGGCCGCCGACGTGAGGATAATGGACACCTTCAACGGCGCGTACGCGGCGATTTCCCCCCAGAGGCTGGACGGGGTGACTATCAACTCCGACAAGGTGCTGTATTACGCGGCCTCGGGTGGCCAGGTGACGGCCATCATCCTCGACAACGTCACCGCTGATTTGGCGGCCTACGGCATCCTGACGGTTTCCAACGTGAACAACTCCAGCGGGAGCGCCAGCATCAGCGGCAGCTACTCCTGGATTCGGGACGGGCTCACCAAGACCTTCAGCACCCAGGGCAGCGCTTTCTCGACGCCCCTTGGCCCGGTGAAGGCGGAGCTTTCCGGGGAGACTCCCGAGACGCTCAGATCCCTGAGGAACCTGAGCGGAAAGGCCAAGAGCCTGGACGCCTCATGGCTGACGACCACGGGGACGATAGAGAAGTGGCCCGTCTCCCCCAAGGTGGGCGTGTACTCTAACCCGCTGTCGGGGCAGTACGCCCAAGTGACGCTCACGGACGCCATAAGCGCGATGAGCGGCGGCAAAACGGTGGATTTTTTCTACGACGACGAGCCTGGGAGCGGGGGGCAGATACGGATTATTATTATTAGGGGGTGAGGGTCCCGGGGTTGCCCCAGGATCGCGCGTGAAGCCTGCCTGAATGTTCCGGGCGGGCTTCAGATCACAGCAGGCGTAGCGTCTTTAGAACTTTCACCAACCGCTTGCCCTTTGGCAGGGATTCTATTTCCTCGGCCAGTATGGCTTGGAATTTCAAGATCAACACGCAATAAGCCGCAGCGCCGCCGCAGACCCCCAACAAGGTCGCAAACCCGTCTCCGACGATCCTTTGGCACGAAAGATATATCACCGCCGCAAGAAAACTCATAATCGCGCCGGAAAGCACGGGCTTTAAGACTGACAGCATTAGATCGAATTTGATGTTTGCCGTCTTGATCACGAAAAACAGATTCATAATTCCTATGAGCGCGAACCCTGCAAAGCTGCCTATGGTGGCGCCGTTGATATTCAGCGTCGGCATGGCGGTCAGCACATAAGTAAGAACGGATTTCAATATGAAGCCGGCCAAAAGGGAGACGACGGGCAATGAGGCCTTCCCGAGGCCCTGAAGTATGCCGGCCATCGTCTGCGCCACGCATAGGAATATAACCCCGCCCGCCAATATCATCAAATACGAAGCCGCATTTCCGGCTTCTTCCCTGAAGGAAGGATAAATCAGACGAAGTATGGGCGCGGCAAGGGTCATCAGCCCGAAACTGCACGGCACGCCAATGATTATTGCGGTTCTAAATCCCATAGATATGTTTTTCTTGAGGAATTCCGTGTCTCCGACGCTATTTGCCGCCGCCACGGCCGGTATCAGGCTTAGGCCGATGCTAAGGGCCAGCGCCATGGGGATATTAATTATGGGTGAGGCGAAACCGGACATGAGACCATAAATCGTTTCCGCGTCAATAACGGAGAATCCCGAATCTATCAGACGAACCCTGCAGAGCAACATATCCGCCACATTCATGATTGGCAATATGGAGATGCCTATCGTTGTCGGGAAAGTGAGGACAGCAAGATCTTTCAATATTTTGAAAGAAGGTTCTTTGAAGGGGCCGCTCGGGGAGGTCTGGACTGAGGCGCCGCTCCGTTCTTTGATAAATTCGATATTTTCGCGTGTTGTCACACCGTTCCTAGTCCCGTTCGGCATTTGCGCGCCGGATAGAGGCTTACGACCTGTCTCGTACGTCATGTAGACGAACGCCAGCACGGACAAGCCAATAACGGGGCCGATGCTGGCTGCGGCGCAAGCTCCGGCTGCAGCTAGTTCCAAACTGCTTGAGACCAAAATCCCGGCAAGGCCCAATCCGACGGCCACGCGAACAAACTGCTCGGCGAGTTGGGAGACGGCGGTGGGGCGCATTTCCTGTTTGCCTTGGAAATATCCTCTAAAAACCGCCATAATTGGGACAAAAAACAAGGCGGGGGAAATAGCCAACAACGAGTAATATGAACCTTCGGATCGGACTAGCACGGATAAAGGCTTCGCTGTCAGAGCCACCGTCGCGGAAGCGATGACGCCGAAGAACAACATTACGGCAAACGAGAGTTTGAACACCCGTCGCGCCTCATGCTCGTATCCGTTCGCTATTCTTTCGGATATCATCTTCGATATGGCGGCAGGCGCCCCATTGGTGGAAAATACCAACAGAAAGATGTAGACGGGGTAAGCGGTTTGGAAATAACCCATGCCTACTTCGCCGATAATATTAGCGAGGGGTATTCTAAAGATCGCTCCCAGAACCTGCACCATGAGGCCTGCTGCACCCAACACGGCCGCGCCGGACAGGAAACTCTTCTTTTTATCGTTCATCCTTTCGTTTCCCACGAATCTGTCAAAAAACAACTGAAAACATCGATGAGGCTATGCGACAGGCTCACCTCATCAACAAGCTGCGACCAGTCATTTCCGTCGGTTGCTCCAATCCCATTAAATCCAGCAACGTCGGCGCGATGTCACACAAACTGCCGCCATCCGTCAATTGCGGCGCGTCAGCTCTTATGCACGATAGAGGGACGGGATTGGTCGTGTGAGCCGTCATTGGCCCTCCGGATTCGTCGAGCATCTGATCCGAGTTGCCATGATCGGCGCTCAGCAACACCTGTCCGCCGTTAGCAAGAACCGCGTCAACCACTTTGCCGACGCAGACGTCCACAGCCTCAATAGCTTTGACCGCCGCCTCCATGACGCCGGTGTGGCCAACCATGTCCGGATTGGCGAAGTTCAAGACTATAAGATCGTACTTGCCGCTTTCAATCCGTTTGACTGTTTCATCGGCCACCAAGTACGCACTCATTTCAGGCTGCAGATCGTAAGTCGCCACCTTGGGCGAGGGGATAAGGGCACGTTCCTCGCCGGGATAGGGCGTTTCCATCCCGCCGTTGAAAAAGAACGTCACGTGCGCGTATTTTTCCGTTTCCGCGATTCTTAGTTGCGTATACCCCAAACGGGACATATACTCACCCAAAGTGTTGCCGAGATGTTCCGGCGGGAACGCCACAAATACGTTGGGCATGGTCGCGTCATAGCTTGTCATTGTTACATAACACAGATTTTCATATCGCTTCGTCCTCTCGAATCCGTTGAAATCAGGATCTACGAAGCAACGAGTGATCTCCCTTGCTCTGTCCGGGCGAAAGTTGAAAAACACGACAGAGTCGCCGTCGTTCACGACGACAGGCTGATTTTGGCCGTCGCTCGTTCCGGTTATGCTTCGAGGCATGACGAACTCGTCATTTTCCTGTTTTTCGTAAGCGTCAAGGATGGCTGCGGCTGACGTGGCCGCCGACGCGCCGACGCCTAGCGTCATGGCGTCATACGATTTTTGCACCCGCTCCCAGCGCGTATCCCTGTCCATGGCATAGTACCTGCCGGCTATAGTGGCGATACGACCGACGCCTATCTTTTTAATTTCATCCTCTAACTCAGCCAAATACAGATAGGAAGACCTGGGCGGCACGTCGCGCCCGTCCAAAAAGCAATGCACGTATACCCTGTCAAGGTTGTTCTGTCTGGCCATTTCAAGTAACGCGTAAAGATGCGTGTTGTGGCTATGAACTCCGCCGTCGGACAGCAGACCCATCAAATGCAACGCTCTGCCCGCCCCTTTGGCGTTGTCGTAGGCTTTGCGCAACGAGGGATTGTCAAAGAAGTCTCCGTCGCGTATCGATTTGGATATGCGCGTGTATTCCTGATATACGATGCGCCCGGCGCCTATATTAAGGTGGCCGACCTCGGAGTTGCCCATCTGCCCCTCGGGCAAACCCACGTGTTCGCCGCTGGCTTGTATGGTTGTCGTGGGATAGGCGCTAAAGATTTTGTCCAGATGGGGCTTTCGCGCCGCAGCGATAGCGTTGCCCCGCTTATCGGCGCGAACCCCGAACCCGTCCAAAATTATCAGCATAGTTGGTCTTTTCCCAATACTCATATTTCACGTAGCGGTCGCAATGGCCGCGCTCCTTTCAGGTTCCTCACACTCAATGATTATATCACAACGCAAAGAGTTATGATATAGTGTAGGGCAATTCCCCCATCACCCCAACCCCCTGCGCCGCATATCCTGCTCGGCCAGCAAGTACGCGAAAGCGTGGCGGCCCCCAGTGACCTCCTTGAGCCTGAGAAGCAGATCATTGGCCGCGCCCACGTCACCGTTCAAATACAAATAATTCGAGAGACAATAAGTCTCAGTGATGTAATAAAGAGGCGCGCGCTCGTCGCCGCCCGACAGCATCCCCTCGTCGATGAAGCCCTCAGGCGTGGCCAGCCCCTTGTAGAGAAGGACTATCTTCTTGTACGACGGCGCCATCGCGGGCGCGGGGGCGTTCTCGTCCACCTTGCCCAGAACCGCCGCCGCCTCGTCCTTTCGGCCGGCGCGCATGTTGATGAGCCACAGCCAGGCCGTTATCGGCCAGAGCATTTCAGGCTCGCTTTCCTCGGCTATGGGCAGACAGCGCCCCATCGCTTCGGCGGCGCGGGCGTAATCCTCCAGCAGGCAGCAGGCCACCCCTTGGTAATACCAGTTGTCAAAGCTGTTCGGCTCCAGCGCGGCCGCCGCCGCCGTGTCCGCGAGCGCCTCCGCGTAACGGCGCAACGAGATGTGCCGCCTCCCGCGGGCCAGCAACAGCGCGTGGCTCATGGGCGCGTGGGAGAGGCCCATGGAAAACGCCTCCACCGCCTCATAACGCTGCCCCGATTCCGCAAGCTCCAGCCCCAGCTCCAGCCAAAGCTCCGCGTTTTCGGGGTTTCGGCCCAGTTGTTCCCTCAATGCCGTCAACGTTTTTTCCATCTGTTCGTCCTTTCTTCGTCATAGCCGACGCCTGTGCGTCGCCGTCGGCGCGGCGCGCCCGCCGTCCGTCCGATTACAAAAAATGGCAGGAGGCCGAATGCCCCGCCCCCACCTCACGCAGGGCCGGCGCCTCCTCGTGGCAACGTCCCGCCGCATAGGCGCAACGGGGCGCGAAAGGGCAACCGCCGGCCGACGAGGCGGTAGAGGCCGCTTCGCCGGGCAGTAAGGGAGGCTCCCCCCTGTCCTCCGGGTCAAGGCTGGGAATAGCCTGCAACAGGGCCTTCGTGTACGGGTGGCGGCTGTCCTGAAACACGTCGCCGCTCGACCCGAACTCCACCAGACGGCCCAAATACATCACGCCCACCTTGTCGCACAGATACTCTATCACGCTCAAATCGTGGGAAATGAACAAATACGTCAGCCCCAGGCCCTGCCGCAGGTCGATGAGCAGGTTCAATATCTGCGACTGTATTGACACGTCCAGCGCGGAGACGGCCTCATCCAATATGACCAGCTTGGGGTTGAGGGCCAGGGCGCGGGCTATGCCCACCCTCTGCCGCTGGCCGCCCGAGAATTCGTGAGGGTAGCGCTTGGCGTAGCGGGCGTCCAGCCCCACCAGCTCCAGCAGCTCCATCACCCGCCGCTCCCGCTCCTTCCGCGTCCCCAAGCCGTATATGTCCAAAGGCTCCACAAGGGTTCTGAAAACAGTCCTGCGAGGGTTCAGGGAGGCGTATGGGTCCTGAAAAACCATCTGCGCCTGCCTGAGAAAGTCCCTGCGGCCCTTCTTGGAAAGGCGCGTCACGTCCCGCCCTTCCATCAAAATACGCCCGTCGGTGGGACGGCACAGATGCATCACCGTCCTGGCCACAGTGGACTTCCCGCAGCCGCTCTCGCCCACCAGCCCGAAGCTTTCGCCGCCCTCCAGGGAAAAACTCACCCCGTCCACCGCCTTGACGGTCTTTTTAGACCCTGGGACAGGGAAATATTTTTTAAGCCCGTCAATCTCCAGAAGCAAAGCCCGCCCCCCCTTCCTTCAGGCAACGGCTGGCGCGCCCCTCGGACAGAGCCGCCAGCTCGGGCTCGCGCTCCAGGCAGCCCTCGTCCGCCTCCCTGCAGCGCGGGGCGAAGCGGCAGCCCGGCAGCTCGTCCCCCGGGTGGGGGACGGAGCCCTCGATGTAGTTCAGCCTATGGCCGCCCATGCCGATGCGCGGTATGCACTCGAAAAGATGGCGGGTGTAAGGATGGCGAGGGTGGCGGTAAAGCTCCGCCGCAGGAGCCACCTCCACCAATTGGCCCGCGTACATGACCATCACCCTTTGGCAAACCCTGGCGATAACGCCTAAATTATGGCTTATGAGAATCACCGCCATGCCGTCCTCCTCGGCCAGCCGTCCGATAAGCCGCAGAATTTGGGCCTGCACGGTCACGTCCAGCGCGGTGGTGGGCTCGTCGGCTATGAGCAGACGCGGCTTCAGCGCTATGGCCATGACTATCATCACCCGCTGGCGCATCCCCCCTGACAGCTGATGCGGGTAAGAAGCCATGATTTCGGGGGCGCGAGGCACGCCCACCCGTTCCAGCAGGTCAATGGCCCTTTCACGCCGCTCCTTTTTCCCCATGGACGTGTGGTTGCGGAAAACCTCCTCGATCTGATTTCCTATGGTGTAGACGGGGTTCAAGGACGTCATGGGTTCTTGGAAAATCATGGAAATATCCCGCCCGCGCAGTTTGCTCATCGCCCGACGGCGCAAACGTGACAGATCGCGCCCGTCCATTAAGACCTCGCCGCCGTCAATCCTGCTGTTGTGGGGGGGAAGCAGGCCCATAAGCGCGAAGGACAGCACGCTCTTGCCGCTGCCTGACTCGCCCACAAGGCCGACCGTCTCCCCCTTGCCTATCTCAAAGGACACGTCGCGCACGGGTCTGACGAGGCCGCCCTCCGACCGAAACGAGACGCTAAGGCCGTTCACCTGCAGGAGCGGCGCCGCTCCGCCGTTATTCAGATTGTCCACGGACGTGGGTAGGGTCACGGTCTTTACCTCCAAAATTAACGTCAGCGGAATTTCCGCAATGAATTGGCGCTGTGCATGTGGCCATATAAGTAACTTATGAAATCGGGCGCGCGCTCCCGCGCCAGGCCTCGCCAAACAGCGGCCACTGCCTCGTTCCCGCGCCAGTAGGCCGGCAGGAAGGGCTTGCGCAGCGGGTAGCTCATCAGGCGCAGGCGGGCCTCAGCCCAAGCCTCCCCCGCGAAGGCCGTTTCCATCATGTAGGCCGCCGTCTCGCCGCCGCTTCGCCCCTCGCCGTGGAGAAGATATGAGGCGGTCAGGGCGGCCTTGGCCTTTATCCCGTTGTAGACGGCGTTGATTCTGTCGTCCGCGCCGCCGTCCATGCCAATGAAAGACATGGCGTTGTCCGCCAACCCCTCGAACACGGGGCTGCTGGCGGTGCAGACCACCACCAGGGCCGCGTCCAGGGGCACGAGCCCTTGCGCCAGCAGGGTTTTGCGCGTCTGCAGGTGCGCCATGTGCCCTGGGAAGGTCTCGTGGCAAATCAAGGCTTTCAGCTCCTCGTAAGTGAAATCCAGGTCGCCGTTGATGTAGACGCTATGCTTGTCGAAGTCGCAATACCCTTGGTAAGAGACCCCGCGCGCCAGCTCCACGCGGACGTTTATCGGCTCTATGGCCGAAAGGCCCAGCTCCAGGGAGCGGTCCCGCGTCTCGGAAACCAGCCTTTCCAGCGTCCCGAGCATCTCGTCGGGCGCCACCAGCCGTTCCTTCCGCCAGGCGTCGAAGCGCTCGCGCAGATCCCCCCGATACCCCTTCTCCCCGAGCAATTCCCCCAGCAGCCTTTTGTCCGCCGCTATCTCCCCGTCGGTGACGGGCGTAGGGTCAACCCGCAGCAAATCGGCCACCCGTTGGACGTATGGCTCGTCATTGCCGCCCAGCGCCCAGTCGCCCAGTCGGGCCACGGAGAGTATCTGCTCCAGCATGTAGCACTTGCGCGTCTCGTTGCCTATGCCCGTGTAGCCCTCGTATATTTCGAGAAGCAGGGCGCGCAGCTCCCGCCAAGTCCCCCCCGCGCGGTCATGCTTTATGGGCACGAGCGGGGCAGGGGAGAACAGCTCCCCCGCGATGGGGTCGTCCGACGGGGCTAGGCGCTCGGCGTAAATCTCGTTCATGGAAAGAACCACGTCCACGAAACGTTTGGCCAAGGCGAAATCCTTATCGCAATATGGGTAATCCATGACGCCGTTTCCTTTACAATTACAATTTCCTTAACGACCGCAATAGCAATAATCCCCGCCGCGCCGGCCCTCGCGCCCCGCCGCCCGTGCGCCCAATGCCGCGGCGAACGCCTCGCAGGCTGGCTGGCGGGCCTAAAAACGGCCGTTCAGCTTGGGGTCGGTCACGTCGCGTATGCCGTTGCCCAACAGGTTGAAGCCCAGCACGGTGAGCATTATCGCGAGCCCGGGGAATATGGAGAGGTGGGGCGCGTCCCGCAGGAACTTCAGCCCGAAAGCCATGGTGTTGCCCCAGCTGGCCTCGGGCGCCTGCACGCCCAGCCCCAGAAAACTCAAGGTGGACTCGCTGATAATGGCGGTGCCCAGTCCCAGCGTTGCCATGACGATAATGGGCGCGAGGGCGTTGGGCAGTATGTGAAGGAATATAATCCGCATGTCGCCGGCCCCCGTGGTGCGGGCCGCCAGGATATATTCCTCCTCCTTTATGGCCAGCACGCTGGAACGCACGGTCCGCGCGTAGGTCGTCCAGTAAATCAGCCCCAAGGCCAGCATGACGTTCCTCGGGCTGGGGCCCAGCGCCGCCACCAGGGCGATGGCCAGCAGAATGACGGGGAAGGCCAGGAACACGTCCACCAGCCCCATGATGAGCCTGTCCGCCCAGCCGCCGTAATATCCCGCCAACAGGCCGAGCAGCACGCCCAGCGCCGCCGCGAAGCCCACGGCTATGACGCCCACCTGCAACGAGACTATGGAGCCGTAGATAATGCGGCTGAGTAAATCGCGGCCATATTGGTCGGTGCCCAGGAGATGCTCGGCGCTGGGGGGGCTAAGTCTGTTGCCCATCTGCATCTCGTAGGGGTTGTAAGGGGCGAGACGAGGGGCCAGCAGGGCGGCCAGCACCACTATGAGGATGAGCGTCCCGCCGATGACAGCCGACTTGCTTCTCAGCATGCGGCGCAGGAAAACCTTGGCGCGGCGCAAAAAGCCCCCCATGGAGGGGGAATCGCCGAGCCTCTTTTGTTTCCCGTCGCCCGGGCCTGTCGGCAGGCTTGCCCCGCCGCCCGTCTCGCGCCTGTTCTCAGCCGCTTCCATATGGCGTCCTCCTGTACTCCTATGCCCTGAGTTTTGGGTTTATAACCGCGTAGAGCAGATCCACCAGCAGATTCAGCGTGGCGAAGGCGACCGCCACGCATATCACGCCGCCCTGCACCAGGGGGAAATCCCGCTGGAAAATGGCGGTGACTATCACGCGCCCTATGCCGGGCCAGGCGAACACCGTCTCCGTCACTATGGCCCCGCCCAGCAACGAGCCGAACTGCAGGCCCACCGTAGTCACCACGGGGAGCAGGGCGTTGCGGAACGCGTGCTTCAGCACGACCTTGCCCTCCCTCGTGCCCTTGGCGCGGGCCGTGCGCACGTAATCGCTGTCCAGCACCTCCAGCATGGTGGAACGTATCATGCGGGATATGAGCGCGGCGCCCATGACCCCCAGCGAGACGGCGGGCAACAGCAACCTGCGCAGGCTGTCCAGCAGGGGCGCGGCGGAACCCGTAGCGAACAAGGCTCCCACGGCCTCAGCCAGCGGCTCGCCGCGCCCGAAGGAGGGGAGCCATTGAAGCTTCAGGGAGAAGGCGAGTATGAGCAGCAGCCCTATCCAGAACACGGGCATGGACGTGCCAAGCTGGGCGAAGAACATGCTCACGTAGTCCGCCCAGGAATTCTGCTTGACCGCCGAAAGCACGCCCAGAGGCACGGCCACGACCAAAGAGACGATGATGGCCGCCACCGCCAGTTCCAAGGTGGCGGGGAAACTGGAGCCTATAATCTCCATGACGGGCTTGTGCTGGACGATGGACTCTCCGAAATTAAGCGTGAATATGTCCCGCAGATACAGCGCCAGCTGGACGAGGTAACTCTTGTCCAGCCCCAGCCGCGCCCGCGTCCGCGCCAATTCCTCAGGGGTGGCGTCAGTCCCCAGCAACGCCAGCGCGGGGTCGCCGGGAATCAGGCGTATCAGGAAAAACACGATTATCGTGATTCCCAGAACCACAGGGATTATTTGAAGAATTCTTTTAAAGATGTACTTTGCCACAATAAGGCTCCCTGTTCAAATGTTGCCCGACCGGCGGTCAAGGCGCGAGACGCGTCCGACCGCCGGTCAAGCCGATAAGGGGCGCCCGCGCCGTCGCCCCGTTTGTCCCTAATCTTGAACCGTGGCGTTGCGCAGGCTCCTCCAGTATCCGGCGGGATGGGGCGTGAACCCTTCCATCTTCGCGCTGTGGATGGCCACGTAGCCTTGGTACACCATAACGTCGTGCATGACCTCGTCATTGTTTATCTGCGCGGCCTTCTGGTAAAGCTTCGCCCGTTCGGACTGGTCGGAAATCTTCCTGGCCTGCTCCACCAGGGAGTCGAACTCGGCGCTGGAATAGCCGCCCCAGTTGGAGGGGCTGGTGGAACGCAGGTAGGTGAAAAGGTACTTGTCAGGGTCTATCATGTTCATCATGCCGAACACGGCTATCTCGTAGTTGCCCTTCGACACGTCGTCGATGAAACTGGGCCATTCGCCTATCTTCACCTGGGCGTCGACGCCCGCGCTCGTGAAGGTGTTCTGCATGTACTCCGCCATCTGCATTTTCAGGTCGTCCTGGGTGTACGTGTATATAGTGACCGTCAATTTATTGCCGTCCTTGTCCAGAATGCCGTCGCCGTCGCTGTCCTCCCAGCCGGCCTCTTTGAACAGCGCCTTGGCCTTCTCGGGGTCGTAGGGGAAGCCCGTGACGCTGTCCGACCAAGCCCATGAGGTGGGCAGCAGCACCGACACGCCAGGCCGCTCTATGCCCTGGCACAGTTCCTGAGCCATGGTTTCCTTGTCAATCAGGTGGGCCAGCGCCATTCGGACGCGCTTGTCCTTGAGCAGTTCGACATTGTGGTTGAAAGCCGCTTGATGTATGCCCAGGCCGCTCATGGTATCGACCACGAAGCGCGGGTCCTGCTGGAGCCGCTGTATGTCCTGGGGGGTGAGGGGGGTATGCACCAAATCCACGTCCCCCGCCTCCAGCGCGGCCACGCGGGTGGCGTTCTCAGGCACGATATGGAAAACCAGGTTTTGGGTCTTGGCCTTCTCCCCCCAATAGTCGGGGTTGGCCTCCATCGTCAGCTTGCTGTTTCGGCTCCATTCTTTGAAAACGTAAGGGCCGGTGCCGATGGGATGCTCGGAGAAGCCCTCCATGTCGTCCGCCTCGGCGGGCACGATGGGCAGGGTCATGTTATACACCAAAAGCGGGGCGTAAGGCTCGCTTAAGATGAACTTGACCGTATAGGGGTCCTCCACGACCACCTCGGATATGGACGCGTAGTTAGCCGCGTACACCGCGCCGAACTCAGGGTCGCGGATAGTGTCGAAGGTGTGCTTCACGTCCTCAGCGTCGAAATCGCTGCCGTCGTGGAATTTCACGCCCTGGCGCAGCTTGAATATCCAGGTCAGCTCGTCGGGGTTCTCCCAACTCTCGGCCAGGCAGGGGATCGGCTCAAGCTGCTCGTTTACCTCCACCAGGCTGTCGCATACCTGCTCGAACACCCTCGTGGCCGAGATGTCCCGCGCCAGGCGCGGGTCCAGCGTCTCGGGCTCCACGTCCAAGCCGATGTTCAGGGTGTCCTTATAACTCCCGCTTTGGGCGGGGGAGGACGGGGAAGGTTTCTCTCCGCAGCCCGCCATAGAGAATGCCAACAGGCCTGCCAGCGCGTAGCCGGCGAATCGTTTTGCGTTCATAATCATTGCCTCCATAAGAATAAAATGCTCCAAAACACTTTTCGCCATCGCCGTCGGGACATATATCCGCACGACCGACGCCTAACGACGCCAGCCCTAATATTTCAAGCGAGAGGAAAGCGCGAGGAAAATTAATCACAATTTTAATTATACAGCGCCGTAATCGTTTGTCAAATGAAAAATCTAGAAAAAAAGGATTTTCAAAACAAATCCTTGCTATTTGGCGCCGTTTTGGACGGGCGGGCGATAAAGCGGCCAACGGCGCCGCCCGTCCGTAGCCTTCTTCACATGGCGGGGACGCGCCTGCCTCCAATATAGACCGCTTTGGGCGCGCGGAGGTTGCCCAAATCCTCCAGCGGGCTTTTCTCCAAAGCGATGAAATCCGCGTGCCTTCCCGGCGCGATGGAGCCTATCCTGTCCTCCATGCGGCAGGAACGCGCCCCTTCGACGGTGATAATCCTAAGAGCCTGCTCGCGGCTCGCGCCGCAACGCTCGAGGCAGGCCGCCTCGAACCAGAGCGCGCCGTGAACCCCGTCCGTACCCGCGCACAGCTTCACGCCGCTCTCCAGCAACTTTGCCACCACCTGGTCATAGGTGTGCTTGACGGACTCGAGGCGGGCCTGCTTCACGGGGTCCAGGCCGCGCAGGCCGTCGGGATGGGCCATGGGGCTGAACGTGGCAGTGACCCAGACGCCCAGCTTCGCCATGCGCTCAATCTGCGCGTCCGTGGCCATGGTGGCGTGTTCCAGGGAACGAACCCCCACGTCCATGCAGAGGTCTATGCCGGGGCCGCCGTGGACGTGGGCGGCCACGTACTTGCCCAGCATCTCCGCCTCCTCCACGGCCACGCGCAGTTCCTCCCGCGTGCTGGTGCAGAACCCCAGCCCCACCTGCCCCGTCACCACGCCCCCGCTGCCGAAAACCTTCAGCAGGTCTGCGCCCTTGGCCAGATTGACGCGGGCGTTCTTGCGCATCCCCTCCACGCCGTCGGACACGGTCTGCCCCGTCTGCCCGTGCCCGTGGGTGGGGCTGAGGAAGGCTCCGCAGGGGCTGATGCGCGGCCCCACCACATAGCCTTCGTCGATAGCCCGCTTAAGCTCGAAGTCGAGGAAGTCGTCCTCGCCCATGGAGCGGGCCGCCGTCTCCCCCGCGTCCACATGCTGGCGGAGATAGAGAATGGCCTTGGCCACCTTGCGCGGCGGCGTCTGCTTGAGCTGCTCCATCACCGTCAAGGGGTCTGTTCGATCCCCGTGGCTTATGGAAAAATGCTGATGCGCATCAATAAGGCCGGGCATGACGAAACAATCGCCGTAATCCAGCGTCTCGCCCAGCCCGTCCATGCCGTCGGCCTCGCCGGGCCTGCCGACCGCGCCTATCCTGCCGTTCTCTATGGTGAACCACCCGCGCTCAATAACCGCCCCGTCGGCGGTGAATAGCGTTCCTGTCTTTACCAGGGTCCTCATGCGGAACCTCCCGTTCTTATCTTATTCTTATACTTATGCTTATTTTAAACTCCGCCCAAAATTATTGGGAGGGCGTCGGAAGACGACATTCGCCAATCCGCTCCAAGGTGACGTTTTGAACGCGGATTAGTATTATTGCTCCACCGACTAAATGTTGCGCTGAAACCACTTCGGCGAGGATTTTTTCTGTCGGGCAAGGCGGCGGGTTCCGTTGATACTGGGAGTATCAGCGGGTTCCGCCAACGCGAGGCCATGCCTCGCTCCTACGCTCACTTCGTTCGCTTCGCTGTCCGTTTTTCCTGCCGCGCTGAAGCGCGGGGAAAAAAGGCAACGCAGTCCGACGGAAAAAAGACCGACGAATGCGCAATGTTTAGTTGGCGGAGCAATATTCTCCACCGACTGAATGTTGCGCTGAAACCACTTCGGCGCGGCCTTGGGCGGCTTTCGGGGCCATCGCCCCCACGCGCCCCCATGAGGCGTCCCTCACTTCATCCGTCGGCCGCCGACGTAAGTGGCCGCCACTGCCCCTAGATTTTCTAAATTTTCCAGCGGGTCATCCTCAAGGGCTATGAAATCCGCGTATTTGCCGACTTCCAGAGTCCCCAATTTGTCCTCCACGCGGCAAGCCTTCGCCCCCTCGGCGGTAACAAAGCGGACGGCCTGCATAGGGCTGGCGCCGCATTTGCCTATATTCACCGCCTCGAAAGCTATGGCGCCATGCACCCCGTCGGTGCCGAAACTCATGGGCACGCCCGCCCGCAACAGCTTCCCGTACACGTCGAGAATCCGCTCCTGCACCTGCCGCAGGCGCTCCTGCTTGTCAGGAGGCAAAAGCCGCAGTGACTGGGGGTGCATGGCCGGGCTGAACGTGCCGGTCACCCAGGCGCCGGCCTCGGCTATGGCTTCGATCTGGCTGTCGCTGGCCAGGCAGGCGTGCTCGATGGAGCGCACCCCTCCCCGCAGGCAGAGGTCCAGACCGGGCCCGCCGTGGATATGGGCGGCCACGTACTTGCCCAGCATTCCGGCCTCAGCCACGGCGACGCTGATTTCCTCCAGATTGTAAGTGTGACGGCGCAGTTCCGCCTCGCTGCTGACGACGCCCCCGCCGACGAATATCTTTATGAAGTCCGCGCCCATGGCCAGATTCCTCCTGACCGCCCGCCGCACCTCCTCCGCCCCGTCAGCCGCCGAAAGGCCGATTTGCCCTTGGCCGTGGGAGGCGGTGATGACGTTGCCCGAGCAAATGACGCGCGGCCCCGCCATATAGCCTTCCTCAGTGGCGCGGCGCAGCTCCATGTCGATGAAATGCTCTTCCCCCATCGAACGTAGCGTGGTGACCCCCGCGTCCAGATGCTGGCGCATGTACAGCGCGGCCTTGGCTATTTTGCGTTGCGGCGGCTCGCCCATCTGCTTCGTCACGGGCATGGGGTCAATAGAGTCGGTGTGCGAAAGCCCCAAATGGACGTGGGAGTCCACCATGCCGGGCATGACGCAGAACCCGGACAGGTCAATGACCGCCCCAATCCCGTCCATGCCCTCAAAATCATCCTGCCTCCCCACATGGGTTATCACCCCGTCCTCGAAGGCGAAACAACCGCCCTCCGTGGGCCTGTCGCCCGCGCAGTCCAGCAGGCGCCTAGTCTTTACCAGCGTTTTCATCCTGATTCCTTTCAAGTCCCCAGGCCGCGCCCCCGCGGAGCCCCGCAAGGCCGCCCAACCCCCGCCCGCCCCACGACGGCAGGCGGAAGGCAGGCGGCAGGCACGGAAGCGACAGCCATTTCATGACAATAGTATTTCCTTAGACAATATTGTATCGCATATTCGTTATTTTGTAAACAGTTTTGCAACGACGACCAGAAACCGTCTAGCGTTGGTCATGCCGTCCCCATACAAATTTCGCCCAAACGTATTGGACGTACGGCAATAGAGGCCATAGCCATAGACATTACCACGGGGTAAAACCGTCAGGCTAATTGAATGGAGCGTGCTGGTTACGCCACAGGTAGGCATTTAAATGCGGATCAACACTAAATGAAATGCAGGCCGCGCCGGAACGGGAATATCTCGAGTCGCCTCGTCCAAATCATTATATCTCACATCCCTCTTGATATATTCAACGTTGTAGCAGTATAATAATAACTGGAAATCTCTGTTGCGGAAACAGAAGAATGCAGGACTTGTACGGAGAGGTAGCGAAGCGGTCATAACGCGGCGGTCTTGAAAACCGTTTGGGGGCAACCCCGCGTGGGTTCGAATCCCACCCTCTCCGCCAAGCTTATTGGTGAGCTCGAGGCGTTCGTATCAGAAGAGCGAGGCGGGGCGGCGCATTTTGAACAGCTTGCCCCGCCAATATCATAGAATCGCCTTACATTAAAAGACAGACAGAGGCGGGCGTGTTGAAGACCTGACGTCTCGAGGCGTGAGCGGACGGGACGGCGGCGTACGCGGCGTGATAGCAACGAGGCCTGCGCGGACATACGCGCGTTTTCGCCCAAGAGCGGGTTTTTCATGGAATTATGGAAAATAATGGAAACAATATCTAATGCCTTGACTTTTCCCGAATTACGCATTACAATATATTCTGTGTCTCTGTATTAGACTTCGACAGGCTATAACAGCGGCTTTTAAGCCGTAGCTTTGCTGTCGGGGGGACGGGGCGCGGGCACGGGCTGGGAGTTGCCGGCCGCGGCCAAACGTTATTACAGCGCCGAAAACGATAGGTGATTATCCGAGTAGGCAGGAAGAGGTAAAATTTTATGAAGTCTTATGTAGCCAAGCCTCATGAGATTCAGAGGAAGTGGTACGTCATGGACGCGGAGGGTCAGACCCTGGGACGCCTGGCCAGCGAGGCCGCTTCTATTCTCAGAGGCAAGAAAAAACCCATCTTCACCCCATTTATCGACACAGGCGACTACGTCATCGTCGTCAACGCCGAAAAAGTGGAGGTTACTGGAAAAAAGAGGAAAGAAAAGATTTACAGACGGTATACGGGCTATCCGGGCGGCTTGAGGGAGATCACATTTGACAAACTCATCGCGAAAAAGCCAGAAGAGATCATCAGGCACGCGATAAAAGGCATGATGCCCAACGGCAAGCTGGGCAGGGCTATGTTCAAGAAGCTCAAGGTATATGCGGGGCCGGAACACAAGCACGTCGCGCAGAAGCCGGAAGCGTGGAATTTCCAGGCGAGGGAGGAGTAGACTATGGCAAAGATGCAGTATGCGGGAACAGGAAGAAGAAAGTCCTCCGTGGCCAGAGTCAGGCTGATACCCGGCAAAGGGAATATCACGGTGAACAAAAAAACGCTGGATGAGTATTTCGGCATGGAGATACTAAAGCGAGAGGTCAAAAGACCGTTGGACATAACGGGTTCTGAGGGCAAGTATGACGTGGTCGCCACCGTGAGAGGCGGAGGGTTCACGGGCCAGGCCGGCGCCTTGCGCCATGGCATTTCCAGAGCCCTGTGCGTGGCTGATCGGGAGACGTTCAGGCCGACGCTCAAGGCGGCAGGTTTCTTGACCAGAGACCCCAGGATGAAAGAAAGAAAAAAATATGGCTTGAAGAAGGCCAGAAGAGCTTCTCAGTTCTCAAAGCGTTAATCGAAAATCAAAGCGCGAGGGCCCGGACTGGTTTGTGCGACCGCGCCGGAAGGAACTATTGGGGCGCGGGGCCTGCAAGATTTGGCGAAATTTCTGTTACGAGCGATATTTTTTGCGGGATGACGGACGGAAAAGTCGGACGGGATGCGGTTGTAAGACCGCGTCCCGTTTTTCGCGTTCGCCCCAAAAAAAATTTCCCCACCCCCCTAAAGTTCCCCAGACCCCTGCCGATAAACTAACCATAGAAACTGCGCGAGATACACGCCAAAAGAAAAAATCGCGCTAGGAAAGGATGCCGGTGCATAAAATGAACATACCTAACATAACAAAAACCAAAACCTTGGGGCTGCAGTCCACGCAGGAGACAGCCTCCCAGAACGCCCCAAAGGAAATAAAAGGCGAAGAGACGGGCAAAAGCGCGAAAGCCAGAGTTGACAGCGCGGAAATCTCCGCGGGCCGCGCCGACCTGTTCGGCGACAAACGCCTTTCCGCCTTCAAATCCGCCCTGCTTTACGACCTGTCCTCAGAAACCGTGAGCCGACGGGCCGAAGAGCTGAAGAAGCAAGTTGAGAGCGGCGAGTACCACGTGCCGACGGATATACTGGCGGAGGCGCTTTATGAATGAGACTAGAGCGGTTGACTGCTTTTACGATTACCTTTTAGGCATACTGAAGATCTACGCGGACTTGGCGCCCGTGCTGATGGACGAGGTGGAGCGGATAAAAAACGACGACATGCCCGGCCTGGACGAGTCCCTGAGGCTCCAGCAGGCCATGCTTCTCAAGACCAGGGACTTTGAGGCCAAGGTCGCGGGCTACCAGAAGGAGCTGGGCATATCGGCCGCCAATCTCTCCACGGCCGTGGTGCAGCTGCCCGAGGACGAGCGCTTCAGGTTTTACTCCCTCCTGGGCGAGTTCGACCAAATCATGGAGCAGGTGCGCTTCTACAGGGACAGTTGCCGCGAGCTTCTGCAGACGAAACTCTACCAGATGGAAAAACAGGCGCAGGACTCGGGATTGGCCCAAGGCGCCACCTACGACGAATTCGCGGAAAGCGTGAGCGGCTCCTACGCGAAGGTGTTCGAGACGAGGATATAAAGAAATTTAAGAAAATTAAGCAAATATAAGGCATACAACACCAATCCGCGTTTTAAGCGTCACCTCGAAGCGGATTGGCAGATACTGTCTCCCGACGTCCGTCCGATGGTTTTGGGCGGAATTAAAAAAGGATAAGTATAAGGAGCTTAGGCATGAGACCTACGTTTTTGGCGTTCCAGACCGCCCACAGGGCCATAGCCACCAGCCAGATACTGCTGGACACGACAGGCAACAACATCGCCAACGTGAACACGGACGGCTACACGCGGCAGCGCGTTGATATCGCCGCCATGTCCAACGGGGGCTACATACAGCGCTACAAGCCCCAGGACGTCACCGCGGGCGGCGGCGTGGAGGCCAAACGCGTCAGCCAGATAAGGGACCAATTCCTGGACGCCAGGTACAGACTCCAAAACCAGGCGGACGCGAAGTACCAGGCGGTGCTGTCGGGCTTCAAAGACCTGGAGAACGTGCTGGACGAGACCATGTACGAGGGCATAATGAACGAGGTCGCCACCTTCAAGAACGCCCTCGGCCCCATGCTGGAAAACCCCTTCAGCAGCGACATGGCCATGGTGGTGCGGAACTCGGCCCAGAAAATCACCTCCATACTCAACACCTACTCCACCCACATCGATAACGTGCGCAACCAGCAGATATTCGACGTGCAGAGCGTGTACGTGGACACCCAGTTCAATTCCGTGGTGAAAAACATCGCCGCCCTGAACAAGCAGATTAACGAAGAGGCCGCCCACGGCAACACGCCCAACGAGCTGTACGACGAGCGCAACCTGCTCTTTGACCAGCTTTCCTCCCTCGTCAACACGAAGATAACCATCACCCCCAAGCGCCTGTCCTCCACTTTGTCCGTGGAACACGTGCAGATACAGATGGTGGACGACAAGACGGGCAAGACCATAGACCTGGTGGACGACGAGACCTTCAACACCCTTTCCGCCATCACCAACGCCGACGGCACCCTGCGGCTGGAAGTGAACTCGGCCTTCGGCAACGTGGGGCTGAAGGACATAACCGCCTACGTGACGGGCGGCACGCTGGGCGGCTCGCTGGACGTCATAAACGGCAAGGGCGCGGAGTTCGGCTCCTACATGTCGGGCGACAATCTGTTCAGGGGCACGCTCTACTACCAGGGGATGCTGGACACCTTCGCGGCCAATTTCGCCAGGGTCATGAACGATATCAACAGATACAACCCCAACGGCGTCCAACCCAGCGACCCCACGGCGCCGCAGCTGCCTGTGAACCAGCCGCGTGACCTGTTCACCACCATCGACGCCAGCGCGGTCATAACGGCGAGGAACATCAAGGTCTCCGTGGAATGGATGGACGATCCCCTTTACCTGACCGTCACCCAGCCCGGCGACAAATCCGAGGGCGAGAACATCGGCCGCATGATGGTGGCCATAACGAACCCCCAGACGGGCTTCTACAAGCAGGGCAACACCGCCCAGGTGAGCGTTTTCAACAATGGCACCTTTGAAGAATTCCTGACCGGCATGAGCGCCACCCTGGGCCTGGACGTATCCCTTTACACGAATTACTCCAAAACCTCCACCTACGTGATGGGCACCCTGTTCGAGGCTCGCGAGTCCGTGTCGGGCGTGTCCCTGGAAGAAGAAGGCACTTACCTGATGGCCTACCAGAAGTCCTACAACGCGGCGGTCAGGTATTTCACCGTGCTGGACGAGGCGGTTGACACCATCATCAATAAAATGGGATTGGTAGGCAGATAGCCGCGCCGCGCCAAAGGCGGCCGACGGCGGGGGGCGGGCCCCCCCGCGAAGGGCGGGAGATGAACGGGGAGCCTGCGGCGGCCTGAGCCGCGAGGGAGGACGAGATGAGAATCACCAACAGAGTCGTGACAGAAAAATACCTGCGATCCATAAACGACATAACCACGCGGCTTGACTACCTGAACAACCAGGCGGTCAGGGAGCGCAGCTTCATGAAAGTCTCCGAGAACACCCCGGCGGCCGTGAAAGCTTTCCAGATAAGGAAAGACCTCATACGCGTCGATGGCTACAAAAACAGCGTCAGCCACGCCCAGAGCATGCTGACCAACGCGGAGACCAGCATCACGAACATCCAGTCGCTGGTTCAGGACGCGAAGGACAAGATACTCTACGGCATGAACGGCACCCAGAGCGTGGACGAACGGCGGATCGTCGCCCAGCAACTGCGCAACTACCAGCAGGAGATGCTGCAGCAGCTGAACTCCAACGCCACGGATTTGTACTACTTCGGCGGCAACAGCGTTGACGCGGAGCCTTTCAAGCTGGATACCGACGGCAAGCTCATGTACAGGTACAAGGACGGCGCGGACTTCAAATGGATAAGGGTGGAGAACTTGCACACCTCGCCCGATCCCAGCGCCGGCCCCACGGACCCCAGCTACGAATTGTACAAGGACTTGCAGAGCGCGGGGCTTTTCGTGGACATAGGCATGGGCATAAGGTCCGAGAACGTGCCGCCCTCCCCGGCAGGCGCCCCCTACGTGGACAGAAACTCCGTGTTCACCTACACCCTGACGGGGCTTTCCGTGACGGGAGCGGGCATGGTGGAAATGAGCGACGGCACCAAGGTGTCCAACAACATATATGACATATTGGGCGCCGTGGCGGACGCCTTCGAGGACAGCTTCGTGAACAAAACAGGCCAGCAGGAGGACTACACCCACGACAGAGTGGACGAATTGTACGGGCTCCTGCGGAAATGCGAGATAGGCGTGCAATTCTCCATCACGGAGGTTGGCACGAAAACCCAGTACCTGAGGTTCATCAATCAAAGCCTGGCCAACAGGGAGCTTGACGACAAAACGCGCCAGCAGGGCGTGGAGGGCGCGGATTTGGCGGAGGTGATAATTTATTACACAGCCCAGGAAGTGACCTACTCGGCGGCTCTGCAGATGGGCACCAAGGTCATCCCCATGTCCATCTTCAACTACATGAGCTAAAGGACGCGGCTTCCCGGCCCTTTTGGCGAGACCTGGGACGGCGGGGAAGCATGGGTGGGGCCGCGGGAGCGGCAATTGAGACGGAACCCTGCGGCGGCGCGTTGCCTGAATTCGCGCCGCGTGATATAATGATATTGCAATATGTTGCTCTAAAGCCACTTACTGGGATTCGGGCCGCTCTCAGGGCCAGTTTCCCTTGTCGGCGTTGGGCAGGCCACAGGGGAACGGGATTCGCCCGACTAGGGCGCGCCCCCCTGGAGGAATGTTGCAAGCGTTTCCTTGAGGAAGGAGGGAACCTACCTATGAAACCGCTTATATCGATAGAGACCGTGCCGATCTCCATTGAGTACACCACCGTCAAAGCCGAGACGAGGCCGCGCCCCCAGGCGGGCGGCGACGCGGGCTCGGCGAAGCTGAACATCGCCAAGGGAGCCAAGCAGCTGACCATAAGCAGCGCCCCCATCAATATCCAGCTTCAGGACAAATTCGAGAATGTCGGCGACAGCATGGCCTACACGGCCACGGCTGAGTACTCCAAGGACGGCGTGCTCAGCATGAACGTGCGGATACAGGGCGACGCGGGCGCGGACGGGGGATTGCGCTTCAAGGCCGCGGGGCAGGGCATCAACCGCATGGCTGACGCGTTGCCCAAATCCTCGGGCGCGGAGGCCCCGTTCTCCGAAATGAGGATTAATTTTGACATGGGCGGCATCTCCCAGGCGCCGGAAATCCATTCCAGCGACGTGGAGGCCAGCTTCATGCCGCCTGACATACAGGTGGACATAAAGGAGTATCCCAGGGTCATCATTAAATACGTGGGCGGGCCCATATACTTCCCGCGCAGCTCCAACCCGAACTACGAGCCCCCCGCCAGCGAGGCGACCTTCAAGGCCGAAGCCTGAGGCAGGGGTTCTATACTTATCTTCTTTATGAGTCCCGCCCAAAATCATTGGGAGGGCGTCGGAAGATAGTAGCTGCTGATCCGCGTAAAGGTAACGTTTAATCGCGGATTAGCGCGCGGGCGGGCGGCGGCCTCGCGGGGCCGGCCCCGACGGCAAGGGTTCCTGACATTGGTAATCGGCCGCAGGCCGAGGGCCGTGGGAGGGTATGGGTTATTGGTATGGATAAAAGAGGTGATTATGGAAATTAACACTAGAGATTTTGGCGTCATCAACATCAACGAGGACTCCGTCTACTCCTTCCCGCAAGGCGTCTACGGATTTGAGGACGTGGATTCCTTCGCGGTTTTCATGAACGAGGAGGCCGGGGTCTCCTTCGTGTACCTTCAGGCGGTCAAATCCCCGAACCCTTGTTTCCTGGTGTTCTCCCCCTGGGACATGGCGCGCGGCTACCGCCCCGAGGTCTCCGAGGACGACCTGTCCCTGCTGGGGGTGGAGTCCGAGAAGGACTTGATTTTCCTCACTATCGCCACGGTGCCCCCCAAGGACGTCCGCCAATTGTCCATCAACGTCAAAAGCCCCATAGTCCTAAACCCGCTCAACATGGTGGGACGCCAGGTGATACTGCTGAACGAGGACTACCCCGTCAGATACAAGCCCTTCCTGGACGTCAGCCTCTCCGACCCGGCGGCCGAACCCGCCGCCGCGCCGCTGAAGCCCCCGGGCGCGACGCCCTTCCCAAAGCCCCCGCGGCCCTCTTCGGGAAAGGGGGTCTGACCCGCCATGCTGGTGATAAGCAGAAAACCTGGCGAAGAGCTTAAGATAGGCGACTCTGTCCGCGTGTCGGTCATTTCCGTGAACGGGGACAAAGTGACCATCGGCATAGACGCCCCCAGGGACATCCCGGTGCTTAGGGGCGAGCTGGTGGACACGATAGAAAGCAACCAAGAATCCTCCGCCCAGCTCCCAGGCGCGGAAGCCAGGCTCGGCCTGGCGGCCCTGCTGAAGGAGAGCGACGGGGAGTGAGGGCCGGCGGTTGGGGGGCGACGCCAACTGTTGTGTGGCGAAATCTCTTGATTTTTCCGTTTGATGACTATAAAATAAAACAGAAGGGCGGCTTTTGCCCCGTTACGCACAGGGCGTTCGGGTTCGGGCATGGCGCCATATGAGAGGCGGCCACGTGATTCTGATCAAAAACGGCAGGGTTATCGATCCTGCCTCCGGGACTGACAGCGTGAGCGATGTCGTGATCGACGGGGGGGTCGTCGGGCGCATCGGCGCGTTCGAATATGATTTGGCCGCATTCAGCTCCGTCATCGATGCGGAAGGCATGATTGTCGCGCCAGGGCTGGTCGATGTCCATGTCCATTTCCGTGAGCCGGGTTTCACTCACAAAGAAGATGTGTTCAGTGGCGCCGCCGCCGCTGCAGCCGGGGGCTATACTACCGTTGTCTGCATGGCCAACACGTCGCCGGCAATAGATAACCCTGACGTCCTTTCTCAGGCGCTGGCCACGGCCGCTTCAGCCAAGATACATGTCAAAGTGCTGGCGGCTGTAAGCGAGGGCCTTTCAGGGAAACGTCTCACGGATATGGAGCTTTTGTATTCTAAGGGCGCGGTCGGATTCAGCGACGACGGTCACGCGATAATGGATTCGAATTTGCTGTTGAACGCTTTAAGCGAAGCGAAGAAGCTGGGCGCCGTGGTGAGTTTGCACGAGGAGGATCCCGCCCTGATCGCGGTTCCTGGGATAAACGCCGGAGCGGTCGCGCGGCGACTGTCGCTGAAGGGCGCGCCTGGCGTGGCAGAAAGCTCGCTGGTGGCCAGAGACTGCATGATTGCCCTGGACACAGGCGCCAAAACCCATTTTCAGCATTTAAGCTGCGCCGAATCCTTGGCGGCAGTCAAAATGGCGAAGCTGATGGGCGCCAGGGTTTCGGCGGAAGTTACTCCCTCGCACTTTTCGCTCACGGAAAATGCGGTAATAGATACGGGGACGTTGGCTAAGGTTAATCCGCCGCTCAGAAGCGAAGAAGACAGGCTCGCGCTGATAGACGGGCTGAGGGAGGGCATTATCGATGTTATAGCCACGGACCACGCCCCCCACAGCATGGGTGAGAAAAGGATGCCGTTTTCTGAAGCGCCTAGCGGCATTATAGGTCTAGAGACCGCGCTGTCGCTGGGGGTCACGTACTTAGTCCGGTCGGGGGCGCTGTCTTTTGCCGAACTTATCGAAAAGATGGCATTAGCGCCTGCCAGACTGTATGGTTTTGACGCCGGCAGGCTTGCCGAGGGGAAACCCGCTGACATTGTGGTATTCGACGGGAACGAGAACAGGCGGGTGAGCGGCTTCTTGTCGAAGTCGTCGAACTCGCCATTTTTGGGGAAACACTTATGGGGCGCCGTGAAATATACCTTCTGCGGCGGCAGGCTGGTATATCAGGAAGGCCAGGGCAACTGACGCGGTAACTCGCCTTCGCCTCATCATGACGGAGAAAGGCTGATCATGGCAAAAGTAATCTCAAACAAAGAACTGGAAGGCGCATTTTTCTTGCTGAAAGTCGAGTTTGAAAACGACGCGCGCCCAGGGCAGTTTTTTATGTTGCGCGCTTGGGACAAGTATCCGCTGCTGTCAAGACCCATAAGCGTCTTTGACTCGGATGGCGCGACATTGGCGTTTCTGTGCCGGAAGGTGGGAGTAGGCACGGAGATTTTGGCGCGGCTGAGAGAAGGGGACGAGCTTTCGCTGATTGGGCCGCTGGGTTCGAGCTTTCCCGATTTTGAGGGCAAGCTCGCGTTGGTGGGCGGAGGCGCAGGCGTCGCGCCCATGTATTTTGCGGCCAAACACTGCAAACGGTCAGGAAAGGCGAGCGTCGATATCTTCCTGGGCTTTAGCGAGCAGGCCATACTGGAGGACAGCTTCGTTGCCGTGTCCGATAGTTTGGTTGTCGATGTGGGCGGCTTTATAACCGATAAGGTGGACGTGTCCGTATATGACCGGATACTGGCCTGCGGCCCCGAAATAATGATGAAGACGCTGTATGAGAAGTGCTTGGCGGCGGATAAAAGCGATGCGCTGTGGGTGTCGATGGAAAGCAGGATGGCTTGCGGGATAGGGGCTTGCCTAGTCTGCAGCTGTCCTACCGCCGAAGGCAATAAAAAGATATGCAAAGACGGTCCGGTTTTGCCGGGAGAGCTGGTTTTTTCCCGCAGGGACATGGAAGCGAACGCGTTCGACGCGAGGGGCTGTTGATATGAGCGATATTTTGAAGACGGAATTCGCCGGGGCTATTTTTAAAAACCCTGTGGTTTTGGCGTCGGGAACTTGCGGGTTCGGCGCGGAGTTCAACGAGAGCTTTGACATTAGCCTGCTGGGCGGCATCTGCGCCAAAGGGCTTACGTTGTTGCCTCGCGAGGGCAACCGCGGCATTCGGGCATGGGAGACGGCAAGCGGTTTACTGAACAGCGTAGGGCTTGAGAACCCAGGCGTCGAAGCGTTTGTCCGAAATGAGCTGGCATGGCTTAGAACAGTTGACGTAAACGTTATCGTCAATCTAGGGGGGCATTCTGTGGACGATTACGTCAGGGGGGCGGAAGCGCTCAACTCCGCGGATTTTGATCTGTTGGAATTGAACATATCATGCCCTAATGTCAAAGAGGGTGGCATGAATTTCGGCGTCAAAACGGAAGTGGCGCGAAAAGTTGTTAGAGAAGTCCGCAGTGTCTGTCGCCATCCGATGGTCGTGAAACTGTCGCCGAACGCGGAGGACGTGGTTTCAGTCGCGGTTGCCTGTGAGGATGAAGGGGCGGACGGGGTCTCGCTAGTCAATACTTTTCTTGGCATGGCCATAGATATCGATGCCAGAAAGCCCGTGTTCAACAATGTTTACGCCGGCTTATCAGGCCCCGCGATCAAGCCCGTCGCTTTGCGCATGGTGCATCAGGCGGCGAAGGCGCTGAGCATACCTGTCATGGGAATCGGCGGCATTACAACGTGGAAGGACGCGTTGGAGTTCATAATGGCGGGCGCCTCCGTAATCCAGGTAGGGACGGCGAATTTCATCAGACCATCCATAGCGCTCGATATAATCAAGGGGATGGAGACGTGGCTGGGAAATAATGGGGTGAGGCGCGTGGCGGATATACGGGGAATCGTCTGAATTGCGTAAAATTATATGAATCATTAAACGAGGCTTGCAAGTGCCGCTGACCCGTGCTATAATACTTTGGTGTGGTCGGGTTTTCGGCCATGTAGGTTTTGCATGTACTGAAAGGATTTGGCTTCGCGGGTTGCGGCAGTTTGCCGCTAGGTGGGCCAGAAGGCGTTGCCCCCGGGCGGCGATTCAAAAGTCAGGCTGGAATTCAAGCCGGAAGCAACATAGATTGTTTAGAAAGGGATGTGTGGCAAAATGTCAAGGAAATGCTCGGTCTGCGGAAAAGGACAAGTTTCAGGAAATAACGTTTCCCATTCCAACAGACACACCAGAAGAAAATGGAACGCTAACATACAGACAGTAAGGGTGAATGAGAACGGCGCCGTGAAGAGAGTCAATGTATGCACCAGGTGCCTTCGCTCCGGCAAAGTCAGCCGTGCCGTGTGATAGACGTCGTTTTATTCACTCGAGATGTTTCGCGCGCTCCGAACCGAATACGGGCTAATAACCCTTGACAGAGATGTTATAGGGCATATCGTTAGAAGCGAGGTCGCCGCGACCGATGGCAAGGTGCTGCTTTCCACGCCGAAAGGGAAGTTGTGGAAGCAGTCCGCCATAAGGGGCGACTCCGCTGGTTTTTTGGAGTGCGCGGGCGACGACGTGACCTTGGATATACGCGTGTTCGTCGTGATCAAGCTAGGCGGCAGCATAAACGAGGCGTTAGAGGATTTAATCAGCAACATTTATCGCAGAATAGAGGAGTTGCTCGGCGTTAAGACGGACAGCATAACGATAGCGGTAAAAGGCATGATTTCGAAAAACATCTCGAAACGGGATTTTGAGGTCAAGCGGTGAGGCTGGCGCTTGACGCGCCTGTGACGGTCGTCAGCGGTATAGGCGCGGTCAAAAAGAAGGCGCTGGAAAAAATGCGAGTGTTTACCGTGGGCGATCTCGTTTCGCACTTTCCGAGGGATTACGAGGACAGACGGCGCATTACCAAAATCGCTGAGGCGGTTCCGAATTCCGCCGTTCAAATCAGGGGAGTGGTTTCCTCCGTGACGGGCAGACCGTTCGGCCGTCGGGAGGGGAGAGCGGTAGCCCCGCTTAGGTTGTCGGTAGAGGACGACAGCGGTTCGATAGAGGTTGTTTTCTTTAATCTGTTTTGTCGGTCGAACACCTTTTCGCCAGGAGAAGAATACGTTTTTTACGGCAGGACGCAGTCTTATGGTTCTAGAGTTCAGATCCTTAATCCGGAATACAGCAGGCCGGGCGAAGGCGCGGTCGGCAGAATATTGCCGATATATCCGCTGACCGACGGTATTTCGCAGAAGGATATGCGGAAATGGATTGGGAGCCTTCTGTTTTCCGAAGAATGTGCCGCGCCGCTTATCGAAGAACATTTACCGGAGCAGACCATAAATCGAAACAAGTTGCGTGACATAGGGCACGCGTTCAGAAACCTGCATTTCCCCACAGATGAGAGGATGTTTCGAGAAGCCAGGTATAGACTGGTGTTTGACGAGCTTTTGACGTTGCAGGCCGGCTTGCTGTTGTTGAAAAATTCCAGACGCGAGCTTAAAGGTGTCGCGTTTAACGCTGACGTGGACATGTCCACATTCTTGACGGCGCTTCCCTACGAGCTGACTCGTGCGCAAAAGCGGGTTTGGACGGAGGTTTCCGCAGACATGGAGTCGTCTCGCGCCATGAACAGACTATTGCAGGGGGACGTTGGCTCAGGGAAGACGATAATAGCTGCGGCGGCCATGTACAAGGCCGCGCGGAGCGGATACCAATCGGTCATTATGGCGCCGACGGAAACGTTGGCAAAACAGCATTACCACGAACTGAGAGGGTTATTCGAGGGCCTGGGTATCGAAACGGGGCTTCTCTCGGGGGGGATTCGCGGGACGGAAAGAGCTGCCCTGTTGGAACGGCTGGAAAATGGGCTTATGCAAGTGGCGGTGGGCACGCACGCGCTGATACAGCCTGACGTCAAATATCATCGCTTAGGTTTGGCTGTCACGGACGAGCAACATAGATTTGGAGTGGAGCAACGCGTAGAACTGACGCGTAAAGGCGAAAATCCCGACATACTTGTCATGACCGCCACTCCCATACCCAGAACATTGGCGTTCACCTTGTATGGGGATATGGACATTTCCATAATTGATGAGAAACCGCCCGGCAGACAGGCTGTCCTCACTCGCCATATCGATTCCCGTTACAGAAGCAGGGCATATGAGTTCGTCAAAAAAGAAGCGCGCGGAGGGCGGCAAATATATGTCGTCGCCCCGACCATAGAAGCGACGGAAGAATCAGAGATAAAGTCCGCGAAGAGCGTCTTTGCGGAAATAGACGCCCTTTTCGACGGTTTGAAAATTGCTTTATTGCACGGCAAGATGAAACCTGCTGAAAAGGAAAGTATAATGGATGATTTTTACGCTCGAAAGATCGACGTTCTCGTCTCTACAGTTCTGATAGAGGTAGGGATAAACGTTCCTAACGCCAGCGTGATGCTCATAGAGAACGCTGAACGCTTCGGATTGGCCCAGTTGCATCAGTTAAGAGGACGTGTCGGGCGCGGGACGGAACAGTCGTATTGCGTGTTGATCACGGACGGAAAATCCGAGGAGATCAAGGAACGGATGGACGTGATGGTCTCGACCGAGGACGGGTTTAAGATAGCTGAAAAAGATCTGGAACTCAGAGGCCCAGGTGAATTTTTCGGCGTGCGGCAACATGGGGTGCCGCCGCTTAAGATCGCGAGCTTCATCAAACATCTCAAGGTTCTGGAGGCGGTGAGGGAGGAAGCGGCAAAACTATTGGAAGACGACCCGCAATTGGTTAAAATTCAGAACAGGGCGTTTCGCGAGAGAATAGAAAGTTTTTTTGCCGACGGGGGGGAGGTGGCTCTTTAAAAGGCTTGAAAAAATCACGCCCTACGGCGCCGCTCTTAGTCGTGTTGTCATATCATCCAGTCCCAAAACCC
>JAIRPE010000027.1 GCA_031257175.1 Eubacteriales Family XIII. Incertae Sedis bacterium
GTGGCCCTCACCCTGTAGACGAACTCCTGCGCCGCGTCCTGGGTCTCGTAGCGGGCCGACCAAGCCGCGCCGTCCCACACCGCCTTCGTCACGCCGCCCAGCGGGTCGGCGACCGTCACTGCGGGCGGTTCCCCGTCCTCGCCGCTGTCCTCGTTTATAATGACTCTGGCCAAGTTGTTGATGACGCCCCTCGCGTCGGAACGCAGGCGCGTGTCCGCGGTCAGGGTGACAGTCCTGCCTGCCAGCCTCGATATGACGCTCGCGTCAGTTATGAGATAGCTGAGGGCGGTCTTGCCGTCAACCGTCTTTGTGGCAAGCGCGCCCGAAAGGGTCACTCCCCCTCCGGACACGGCCACTCTGGCGTTGCCGCTCGGCGGAACCAGTGAAAGCTCGCCAGGCAGAATGTCCAAAATCTCAATGCTCGTGATGCTGGCCACGTTGGCAGGCATCTTCACGGCCACCTGGTACGTTAGAACCTGGTTCCTGTCAGTGACGGTGAGGCTGTTCACGAATTTCCCCTGCGCGGGGTCCCAAACCGTCTTGGTTATCTCATCGGCGTTGTTGGTGACTATGACCTCCGGCCCTTCAACGCTGCCCGAAGGCCCTGTCACAGGCGTGTCGGGCGTGGCCGTGCTGTTCACCAGAACTCTGCCCACGTTAGTTATCTTGCCCGCGAAAGCCTTGTCGGCCAGCACGGTCTGCACTATCATCTCGACCGTCTTGCCGGCCAGAGAATGGATATAAGCAGGGTCAACGGTATAGCTTATTACTCCGCCCTGATATGTCGGGTATTTTATCTGCGCCTGGCCGTTGGCGAAGGGCTGCCCATCCACCAATACGGCCACGTTGCCTCCCACGGGGGCGGGAGCCAGCGCGGAAGGCAGTATGTCTTGGATTTCCAAGCTGGAATAACCCTCCGTGACGGCGGGCATCTCAACCTTTATCTTATATGTAAGGATCGAATCCTTGTCCGTGACGTGCAGACGGTCAACGTACTGACCTTTCGCGGCGTCCCAGACCTGCTTGCTAATATTGGTGACGGACTCCGCCTGGCTTACTGTCAGAAGACCGTCCACGGTCGTTATCCTATAGTTGTTGGAAGCGAAAACGCCGCTCTGAACTATGGTCGCGAAGCTTCCGACTTGCCCGACCACGAAGGCGGGGTTAAGGTAGAAGCGCGAGTAGGCGTCCTGAGGCGGCAACTGGGTCAGCGCCCCCACGTCCTCGCCGAGGGCGAAGCCCGCGAAGGTCAATGCCCAAGAGGGGTCGGTAGGCAGGCCGCTGCCCACGCGAATGTTCGCGGAGGGCGCCGTTATGGTTATCGGCCTCCTTAGAATCCTGACGCCTGAAGTTATCGTCGTGGGTTGGTATCCAGGAACCGTCAGCCTCACCAAGACGGGATAGGTCTCCTCGTTCCCCTTCACGTTCTTGTACATCGGGTTCGCGGCGCCCCACGTCACGCCTCCGTCCGTGCTGAACAAAGGCTGATACGCCGCCAGCGACGGGTCTTTCACCACCTGCACGGAGTGATGAGCGTTATCGTAAACGCCCTCGTAAGGTATGACGTTGAACGCCTCGGGGGGCAGGACGGGAAGCAACTCATAGACAGCCCTGTAGGTAACGTCGCCTTGAGGCACGTAACCTGGCTCGAAGCCACGGCTCACGTCGTAGCTGGCCGCCCACCTGACAAATCTGTGGTAAGCGTCGGGGGTGACGCGAGGCTCGCGCACTCCCGCCTGAATCAAGGTGTTCCCGCTCTCGACGAAGAATTCCGTCTGGTCGGCGGTGGTGCCGTAGACGCCTCCGTCATTAAGGTCGCGCAGGTCAAAGGACACCTTGTTCATCGGTATCCAACGGGCGTAGAAATCCGTCGTCTCGCCGCGCGCCGCGTTATAGATGTCGCCTTCTTTATATAAGACGCCTGAGCCGTCTGGACTCAGAGTCCAACCTGCGAAAACGTAGTTGGGCCTGGGGCCGTTGATGACGTACTCATCCTCAAATATGTAGGGCTGGCTCACGTTCACCCATCTGTCGTACACGAACTCAGGCGTGGCGCCGTCGTTTCTGTGCAGCCTAAGAAGGGCGGCGTCCGACGGGGGCCCGAATACGGGATACAGATCGATGTCGGAACCCTGTATCGCTATCTCGTTGTCCCTATAGTATATGCGGCCTCCTATGACGCCCCGTTCCTCCTTTTGCCAGCCGAAGAACATGTCATAGCTCAAGCCGGGCCGCCTCATGCCGTTGCTGCCCTTGACCCTCGCCAGGGTGCCGTCGAGATAATAAGCGTCATCCACGGGAGGATCGCCCACTATCCCCGGAGGGGTGGTGTTATGATAGTACACCCTGCGCGGCGAGCTGTCCCAAACAGCGTGAAGGCTGATATTTTTGTTGACGGGGGTCTCGTAGCTGAACCAAGCGGGCATGTCGGCCCCGACAAAAATCTGCCATCCGCGGAATTTTCCTTTTCTATAGCTTTGGCCCACCTGGTATGGCGTGTCGGCCGGGGTCAAGTACCCGCCTATCTCAACCGTCTTCGTGGCCACCAAATCATTGGTGGTCAGGTCGTCGTAGAAAGAGACGGTGGCCTTAGTCCCGCTCCACTTGGCGTAAAGCACTGTGTCGGCGTTGGGCATCCTGTCGCTGTCAGGGGCGTAAGGCACGTTCATGTCAACGTCGCGGTACCAGCCGTCAAAGGCATACGTAACCCCATTTTCCGTAAGAGTCGGGTAGACCGACGGTACACCACTGCGAATAAGCTCGCCGTACTTCACCATGACGGAGTAGTCGTGGGGGTACGAGGGCCACTGCGCCGCGCTGCTTCGCAAGTCGAACGTCAGTCTATACGGAATGCGTTTGTAGAAGAGATAGAGAGGATAGGCCACCTCGTTGTTAGCCAACAGCCCTGCCCTGTTCATGGTCTGGTATTCCGCGGAGGGCGAGGCCAGGTAAAGCGCCTCTCTCGTGTTGGCCCTGGGCGTTATGTTAATATCATCGGCCGACGCCCTCATCCCGTCAATGACTTTGAGGTAGACGTTTTGCATGGCGTTCGTGATATTGCTTTGCGTGTACGCGTCGGACTGCCTGTATCTGGCGGTGTCGCCCTGAACCATGCCATTGCCGCTCTGGGGCTCGTCGCTGAGAATCTCAAACATGTAGTGGTAGTCGTACTTGTACCACCTCTCCGTGATGTCCCACATCATCCATATTTTACGGTTGGGGAACCTGAGGATTTTCTCTATGATTTCGTCCGTCATGGTGGGTCTTTTGCTGGACCATACAATGTTGTCCTCATATAACCCCGTCTCCTCGATGACCCATACCCAGCCCGAGAAAATGTACGCCAAGTCGGAAGGGTTAGGCCCCTTGTCCGTCAGCAGTATGTCCGCGTTGTCGGCGGAAGGCCACATATCCTCTATGTCCTGCTCGTACTTCGCGCTGAGCTTGTACATTTCGTTGAGGTTGTTGGATGTCACGTACAGGGGGGAGCCTGGGGCGCGGAACTGCATCGAGGCTTTTATGTCCCTATAGCGCGTGTTCTGCGACGAACCCATGTAGTAATCCCACGCCTTCAAGTAGAAGTACATGTCGTACACGTTCCTCTTGAAGTACACGTTTATCACAGTGGCCCCGTTGCCCAGCAGGGTGGTGCTGTTGCTGGTGTAACCGTCGGTGTTGTAGTCGGAGTAATAAGATGAATAGCGAGGCCAGTTGCTCGACTGTTGTTCCACAAACTTCTTGACGTTGATGTCCGCCACGTTCATCCCAGCCAAAGCGGTCTGGACGACGCCGTTGTTGTCTATGTATGTGCCGAGCGTGAACTGCCTGTTGAACTCGAAGTCGTTCGGGCCAGGGGTTCCGGGAATGTTCGGCTTCTCGTTGTGGAATATTACCTTATATGTGACAGGTATCGGAACCCAGACCGCGTAGAACACGATGTCTGCGGTGATGGGCGTGTTGAAATCGAAAGCAGTGACGCCTCCGCGGGTTATAGACCAGTGGTCGAAATTGTATCCGATCCTGGATGGGGGCGGCGTCGGGACTGTGGCCTTATCGCCATGCCTCACCACCTGGAAGTCCACCTGCGTGCCGTCAGAAACGAAAAACACATTATGGCGGCCTCTGTCAGTGACAGACTTCAGGGTTATGTCCCTATCCGCGCGTAATGTGTTTCCTGTAAAGACAACGCCCGTGTCGTTGCCGTTCTCATCTATGATAGTCCAATATGCGAAATATTCTCCTGCAGGAGCGGCGAAGTCCAACATTTCCTGGAATGTGAGGTCAGGAATGAGGGCGTCGGGCGCTATTCTCTTCGTCTTAAACACATGGCCGTAACCGTCAAGGTAGCTGACGAGGAAGTCAGTGGTGAAGTACGCCCAAAGCTCAAGGTCGCCAGTGACTGGCGTGTTGAAGTCGTAGGGCGCGTCCACGCTGGACCCGTATGTGTACCAGCCCAGGAACGAAACCCAACCGTAGGGGTTTGGCCTCGGCACCGCCGCCGGCCCCGGGTTCGAGGCGAAGCCTCCTTCACTTACGTATTGGGGAAGCTTGACGTCCGATCCGTCGTTTCCTTTAAATCGGACTTCATATATCTGCTGCGCTTCGGACACGGCCGGCCCGGTCAGCTCCAGCGCCCCTTCGGTCACGGCGCCGCCTGTGACGTTAATGGCTCCGTCGGTGGTGGCGCCTACCGCGGCCCCCGTGGTCACGGCGCCGCCCGTGGCACCGACCGCTCCTTCCGTGGCCGCCGTCGGCCCTTCGTTGCCGTCGGGGTTGGGCTCCGTGTTTTCTGTACCGCCGTTCGATTCGTTCCCGCTAGGCGCTTGCGGCGTCTGGCCGCCCGTGCCCGGCTGCGTCACGCCGCCGTTCGCGTCAGGCGTCTCCGTCGGCCCTGCGGCCTCACCCTGTAGGACGAGGTTGCCCAGGCCGCTCGGGTTCCCCCCGCTTGGGGGCGCCTGCTGGCCCTGGCCTTGGCCCTCGACCTCGGTCGAGTCCTCCGAAGGCGCTTGCTGGCCTTCGCCGCTCTGCCCTGTCGGGGCGGCTTCCTGTGCCTGGCTCTCTTGCGTCAGGCTTTCCTGCGGCGCGCCAGACGGCGCGGCCCCCTCCTGTACCGCCTGTGGCGGCGCCGTCACGTCCGCGTCGCCTGAGGCGAACACGTAAGACGGAAGAGAGGGAATCAGCATTACCAACGATAAGATGTAGGCAATCGCTCTCTTGGAACTGGAATTCATGGTGGTACTCCTTTCTCACATTCAGGCGGGGCGCGTCATCTCGCGAATCCGCGCTTCGCCCACTTTTGGCCGTTCGGGCTCCTGCAACCCTTTCGCCTAAGGACATTCTGTCTTTTTTAGCTTTCTGCGCCGTTATACGCAACAAACGGGCAAAGGTACTGGCTCGGATATTGTTTCCGCGCTGACCATGCCCACTGCAACGGCGAATTGTCACTAGTTCGTCTTTTTTTTGTAGTATATATGCCAAAGAGACCCCTTAAGATCCTTACTTAATATTATACCTCATTCCTCGTATAATGGAAATAGCTATCTCCGAAAAGATTCGTTTTGCGACCTATCGACGAATCAAAACACGCTATGATTAATCGGCTATTATATGGGTATATTATACCTATACTTTATTATGCTCATTTTTTTCTTCGTTTTACTCTCGTGTACGCGGGTTTTATTGTCTAATAAATTAATTTATTGTCTATTAGTTTATGTATTATTCGCATGTTTTTTTGTACTTTATTTTGCGCAACCCCGTTTTCAATCAAATTTGGCGTTGGATTCCGTTTTACTGATGTGCCGCTTGCGAAACTATTTGTCATTTTCGCATATTTTTTTGCACTTGCACAATTCTCGTGATTTGCCGTAGATTTCAATTTATGATAGCATATTCTCAGTATTTCCAAATAATCCATGTCGTATATGCCCAAATTTACACCATTGAACATTATTGGCGCAGGACGTTATAGGGCCTTTCCTCGCACCATTTTTAACACTATTCCTTGGGCATCTAAGGGGAAACTCCTGGAATTCTGCGGCGATACGGCGCGCGGAGGGCTTAATTGCACGGTTTTTGCCTATTACATCTCTCGTTTATCCTTAGGCGTTTATTAGCCAAATATTCGTCTAGAATCCCTAATATCCCCAGCGTATTTGCCAGCATTATCCATCCACAAAATAAATCTTGCCATACCCGTCCACTTTTCCCTTAACCGTCTTGAATCAGCGCCATATTCCCGTTGCCTATCCTCAATCCGCTTAGACCGCTCCCGCGCTTCGGCGGGGCTGCTGCGGCATCCCTCGCTGACCCTTGAGTTTTCAAGGGTTTGGCCCAGTATCAACGAAAAAAGCGAGTCGTGGTTTTGGCGATTGGCGCGTTTTGGCTGACTGGCGCGACCCGTCCTGATGTCGCCGTGTCCTCTGAATTCTTCAAAAGACGGCTCCTCTCTTCGGTTGTCTCGGCAAATATATGGAATTTCGCCTTTTCCTATAAAATTTAACAGTTTTTCGATGGGAATTTTAGTTATTCCGTTCTCTCTGCAACCCGCATTTCCGAGGGCCTTGGGGGGGGATCGCCGCCTCTCCGCCCTGCCGCCCCTCATAGGATTTTTGGGGAACTGCGGAGGCGCCGTCCCAGCGATTACGGCACAATTTTGCGCAAAAAAGCGGGTCGCGCCTCACGAGGGCCATAATTTGATTTTAGCCGCTGCTTTCTGCTTTATGGATATATTTCTCGATATCGATAAAAAAATCGCTTAGAATCGAAATATGAGCCTCGTTTTGCGAGGGGCCTCCGCCAGGCAAGCCGTGCCCGCAAACCCTTACCCTTGATTCTCAACAATGCGGGCTACGTCTACAAAAAACGCCCCAACCTCCTGACAGGCGGAGCGTGTCCGCGAAAAACCCTCCCTGGCTCCGTGTCCGTCGGGTTTCCGCCGCTTTTTTCGCCGACGGTCTATTCGACCGCCGTTCCAGCGGAGGTGGCCAGTGTTCCGAAGGAGTAGCCGCCGCCCGCGAATATCAGCTTTTCCTTGTCGAAAAGCTGGGTCAGGCAGCCGAAGGAATCGGTTCTGGCCCCCAGCACCCGTTCCATTATATACACGTATGCCGGCCCTTTTTCGGCCAGCGCGGCTTTGTCCCAGCTAAAATAGGTCTCGTCGAATATGGTCTGCACCACCGCCAGAAGGAATTCCATGCTTTCTTCGGGGTAAGGCGTGGTGAACACGCCCTCTTTAATGCCCTGCACCACCACGTCCTTCAGTATCGGCGCCATCCCTGTCACAATGTCCGTGAGCGCCTTTTGGTGCATCTGGGCGTTGCTCACGCCCGCCGTCGATGAGGCCAAAAACCCGTCTTTTTTCTGCCCGAATCCGTCTCTGGTAAACATAATCATAAAAAGCTTCTCATGGGCGCTGAGGCTACCGTCGGCCGCTATCAGCTTCGCGGTCTCCAATCCTTCCTCGTTTTTCCTTTGGATGATGGCGTTGAGTATCTCTTCCTTTGACTTGTAATAATAGTACAGCGTGCCCTTGCCGATGTTCACTATCTCCAGGATGTCGTTGACTGTGGCCTTTTCGTAACCCTTCGTCATGAACAGCTCTTCCGCAGCATCAAGTATGTCGTTTTTCCTCTTTTCGCCGCCTCTCGCAGTTTTCATCGCTTTTCCTCCTGACTCTGACACCTCACCAACCTCACCTTTCTGAACGTCGCGGCGCCGCAGGGCCGCCAACCCTTGTGTTTATCTGTTTAGACCGACGGTCTACGTCTCCCCGGCCCTCTGGCGCGCCTATGCGGGAACCTCCCGCCGCCGCGCCCGTTTCTTTTTATCGTCCCCGTCCTTGCGGGGCGACGGGGCTTCGCCCTTCTTTGACCGTCCCCCAGGGCCTAAGCTCCCGCCCACACGAGGGGAGACGGGGCTTCGCTCTTCTTAGGCAGTCCGGCAAGGCCCTGCGCCCCGCCCCACGGGATGATGGGGCTTCGCCCCTCACGGGGTGATGTATTCCAGGCCTCCCATGTAGCCGCGTAGGGCTTCGGGTATCCTTACCGCTCCATCAGGCTCCTGGCAGTTTTCCAGGATGGCGGCCACCGTGCGCCCCACGGCCAGCCCTGAGCCGTTCAGGGTGTGGACATGCTCGGTCTTGCCCGTCTCGGCGTTCCTGAACCTTATGCCCGCCCGTCTGGCCTGAAAACTCTCGAAATTGCTGCACGAGGAAATTTCCACGTATCTGCCGTAGCTAGGCATCCAGACCTCCACGTCGTATGTGGCCGCCGAGGAGAAGCCCAAATCCCCCGTGGACAGCCTGACCACCCTGTACGGTATGTCCAGCCTTCTCAGCACCTCCTCGGCGGCGGCCAAAAGCGAGGCCAACTCCCCGTAGGAGTTTTCGGGCTTCACGAATTTGACCAGCTCCACCTTGTTGAACTGGTGCTGGCGTATCAAACCTCTGGTGTCCCTGCCGGCGGAGCCTGCCTCCTTGCGGAAGCAGGGCGTGTAGGCCACGTAATAGACGGGCAAATCGTCCTCAGCCAGTATTTCGTCTCTGTGGAGGTTCGTCACGGGCACCTCCGCCGTGGGCACCAGGAAGAAATCCTTGGCGGGAATCCAGAACATGTCATCCTCGAATTTGGGCAGCTGCCCCGTGCCCGTCATGGAATCCCTGTTGACCATGAAGGGGGGCAATATCTCCGTGTAGCCATGCTCCGTCGTGTGCAAGTCCAGCATAAAGTTGATGACCGCCCGCTCCAGGCGCGCCCCCGCGCCCTTATACACGGTGAAGCGGGAGCCGGCCACCTTCGCCGCCCTCTCGAAGTCCAGTATGCCAAGGGCCGCGCCCACGTCCCAATGGGCCTGTGGCTCGAAGCCGAACTCCTTGGGCTGGCCGTGGCGGGCCACCTCCACGTTGGCGCCGTCATCCTCTCCCACAGGGGTGTCCTCCGCAGGAGTGTTGGGCACCATCAGCAGGGCTTGCCTCAGCTCCTCGTCAAGCTGGGAGACGCTTTGCTCCCTCGCCTTTATCTCTTCCGCGAGGCTCTTCATCTCCGCCAGCAGCGCCGACGGGTCCCCGCCCTCCTTCTTAATGCGCGGTATCTCCTTGGAAGCCGCGTTCTGTCTGCTTTTCATGGCCTCGGTCTCCGCGAGGGCTGTTCTGTACCGCGAGTCTAGTTCCCTCACGTCCTCAAGGCCGAAGTCACCATGGCCTCTGGACAGCACCCGCTCCCTCACGCCGTCAAAATCCTCTCTTATTTTTCTGATGTCCAACATGGCTTCATCTTTCTCCTCTTATCTTATCTTTTTTTAATTCCCCTCTAACCCCTGAATCCTCGGGCGGCTTTCGGAGGGTAGCGCCTGCTAATCCGCTTAAGGGCGACACTCTAAACGCGGATTAGTATCAATATGACAAGACGCGCGTCGGGGGTCGGGTTGGCCCCGACCTTCCGCGACGCGCGCCGCCCGTTGTTAAGGGTTGTTAAGGCTATGTTTGTGCCGAACCGCGCGGGCTCGGCTTACTCCACAACCGCGCCTGCCGTCTGCGCCGCTTCCTCTGTTATCGCTGTGGCTTCGGCTTGCGCCGCGCCCGTGCCTGAGTAAAGCTCGCTGATGTACTCCTGAAGCTGCTGCAGATTCCTGCCGTAGCCCGCCCAGTCTCCGTTCCTCTGGGCTTCCACGGCCCTCTGCAGGGCGCTGTTGGCGTTGACGATAAGCTCGTCGCGCCCCATGTCGCCTGCGGGCTTGCTTCCGTCCGTAGGCTCGCCCGCGGACTCGACGCCGCTGCCTTTAGGCGCCGCCCCGGCGCCGAACATGGCGTCCAGAGCCTCTCCCAGAGTGGACTTGTAGGCTATCTTGTCGCCGAACACCACTATGACCCTGCGCACCTCGGGTATGCTGGAGTTGGCGGCCACCAGGTAGACAGGCTCCACGTACACCAGGGACTGCTCTATCGGTATGATGAACAGGTTCCCTCGAACGTAGGTCGAGCCCGAGTTTTTCCAGAGAGAGAATTCTTTGGAAATCTCGTCGTTCTGGTCGATAAGCGCCTCCACCTGCTCAGGCCCGTTTATCCACTTGCTCTTGGGCAGTTGGTAGAGCAGAAGCTCGCCGTAATGGTCCCCGTCGTTTCTCGCCACCAGGTAGCCCGTGAGGTTTTTCTTGGTTCTGGGCGTGAAGGGTATGGAATTGATGAACTCCACGTCCTGCTCCCCAGGCAGTTTCATCACGTAATACTGGGGGTGCATCGGCTCGGGCGTCGGGCTGGCTCCCAGTATCTCCAGGGCTATGTCCCAAATGTCCTCGCCTTGATAGAACACATTCACATTGTCCACGTGGTAGCGCTTGTACATGTTCGCCTGCACGTCGAGCATCTTGGCGGGGTAGCGGATGTGCGCCCTGATATCGTCAGGCATGTCCTGATAGGACTTGAACAGCGCGGGGAAAATCTTCTTGTAAGTGTTGGCCACGGGGTCCTGGTCATCCACCAGATAATAACTCGCCGTGCCGTTGTAGGCGTCCACGACCACCTTGACGGAATTGCGGATGTAATTCCTGTTGCCGTAGTACATCGGGTCGTAAGGCTCCGAGTAGGGATAGTAGGAACTGTAAGTGTACGCGTCTATTATCCAGTAAAGCTTTCCGCCCACCGTGACGATGTACGGGTTCTCGTCGTACATGACGTAGGGCATTATCTCCCGCACCCTCTTCATGATGTTCCTGTTGATGAGTATCTTGGACTTGCTGTTGATGTTGGAGGACACCAGCAGCTTCAGGCTCTGCTCGCGGATGGAGAAGAGCGTCTTGTTCAGGAAATTCAGCGGTATCCCCGCCGTGCCCTCATAGGTGGTGAAGGCGTTCTCGTCCCCCGTGGGGTAGTCGAACTCCAGCTCATTGGTATTGACCAGGACGTAGTTGTCGGTCAACTCCCCGAAGTATATCTCGGGCCTGTCCACCTGTATCTCCTCCACCAGGGAGCGTGGCGGGATGTCCCTTATCAGCAGGTCCGGCTGGCCGCTGGCGGTGACCTTGTCCACGCGGGACAGGGTTATGCCGTAGCCGTGGGTGTATTTCAAGTACCTGTTTATCCACTCCGTGTTTATGAGGTTTTCACTCACCTCGCGGGCGGACAGGAATGTCTGGGTGTATTCGCCGTTGACCATGTACCTGTCCACGTCCACGTCGTTGAACAGGTAGTAGTTCCTTATCGTCTGGGTGTTGTTGTAGAAATCCTTGGCGGGCGCGTAGTCGTTTATGCGGATGTTGGAGATGGTGTCGGCGTTGTTCTGTATGTCAACGGGCTTGAGATTGTCGTCGGCCTGGAACTGCCGCGTCTCCACATTCTGCAGATCGTAAGCGTTCTGGGTGAATTTTATGCTGTACTCCAGGTATTTGGTCTCTTTGTTGATTTCGTCGGGGGAGACCACCAGGCTCTGCACCACGTAGCCGGCGCCCGTGCCCAGCGCGCCCACCACTATCATGACCACGGGGACGCTCAGGACCATTTTGTAATCCTTCTTCTTAATGCCAATGGTGAAGAACACCATGCCCGCCAGCGCCAGGACTATCAGCGCGCGGAACATCCAAAGGGTCACGTTGATGTCGGTGAAGCTGGCGCCGAACAGCACTCCCGTGTTGGAATACAGAAGGTCGTATTGCCTCAGGAAGAAATTGACGGCCACCATGAGGAAGAATATGACGCCCAGCACGATAATCTGGTTGGACGCTATATGCAGCAGCTCCCTGAGATTGTTGTGCGCCAGGAATGACTTCCTGCGGGCGGACGCCGGCTTTTTCTGGCCGGTGTTCATGTTCAGCCCCATCATCTTGCCCAGCATTTCGGCGCCCTTCTGGAAGGTCTCGCCGAAATTGCCGAACGCGTCCTCGAAGCTGGGGGAGTAGCCCTCGCCCTCGCCGCCTTCCTCGCCGTCGGGCTTGACGGTCTCGAACAGCTTGGGCCTGTACAGGCTCAACAGTATCATGTAGTACAGCACCGTCATTATGGCGAAGCCGATAATCACGGTGATGAATATCTGGTTGAGCTGGGTTATGAACTGCAGCTTGAACACGTAAAACGAGACGTCGTTGTTAAATATGGGGTCCGCGATGGAAAACTCCGTGCTGTTGGTGAATTTCAGCGCCTCGAACCACAGGGTGGTCGCGGTCAGGTAGGTCAGGGCGCCCGAGGCCACCGCCGCCAGCCCGACCGTTATCAGGTTGATGGTCTTGGGCTTAAGCGCCGACTCCACGCTGATGCGCTTCAAATAGCCCCTCTTGATGACTTTCAGGTAGAAGTACCCCAAAATAGTCACGACGAGGAACAGGGGGATGCCGATTTCGAGCTGGGTAAACAGTTTCTTCAGGAACACGCTGGTGTAGCCCAACTCCCTGAACCACAGGTAGTCCGTTATGAACCCCACCAGCGCCACCGCGATGCCTATCAGCGCCAGCAGCACGACAATCAGCACGAACAGGCCAAATCTTCTCTTGTTCAAATTATGATACCTCCATTTTATTTTTGGCCGCTTTCCCGATGCGGCCCGAGGGCAGACCTGGGGCGGGCGCCCGCGGGCCTCGGGGAAGCGCGAAAAGAGGCAGCGGCTAGAGCTTCGCGGCGACCTTCCGCAACGCTTCCTTAGCCTCGGCAGGGAGAGCGTCACGCCCGCCCTTGGCTTCTTCCAGGGACTCCACGTAAGCTATCCTGCCCTCAATCTGCTTCTTTACCAAATTCTTGTATTCCTTGTCGCCGAAGTTCGGGACAAAGCCCTCCACGTCAAAGGTCTTGAACTCCGACAGGGGGCCGAAATCCTTGAAATCAGCCGTTCCGTCCACGATGGCCTCTATTATGGCTATCGACGCCTCTTTCGGGATTTTGGCGTCCAGAAAATGCCCCGTATTAATAATATAACAGGACACGCCCCTATGTTCAAACAAATATTTGAATTTCTCGTAATCCTGGACCAGCGGGTACGTCCTGAAGGGGTTGGCGTAGGGCTCGAACACCAGCGCGTCCTTGTCCACGCCCTCGGCCAGCTTCTCGGCCGTGCTGCGCTTGGTGGCCAGGCAGGCGCCCATGACGGAGGCCAGCGCGGGGCTTTCCAGCTTAAGCACGGGGGGCAGGGCGTGGTCTTTCATGAGCCAGACTATGGAATTGATAGGCTCTTCCAGCTTGTCCACCCTGTTGGGAGCCCAAAGCTTCGACTTGATGGCCCTGCCGTTGCCGTTCCTGATGTCCTCGGTGACTATCACCTTGTTGCCCGCCTCGTCCAGGGTCACGCCGCAGTTCTGCACGGTGACGAGAAACTTGTTGTCCTCCGACGTGAGGGGGTAGTCCTGGGTCTTGTCGAAATAGGAAGGTTCCATGGCCACGGTGGAGCCGTTTTCCGAGGATATGATGTAGGCGTCGTCGTGGAGGACGGTCACGTCGTATTTCCCCGCGTGCTTCGCGTGGGTCAATGTGGACTTGCCCGACCCTGACAGGCCGAACACTCCCAGGACGTGGGCCGCGCCGTCTTTCCTGACCATGCGCTTGAGGCCGCCGTGGCAGGAGGCGTAGCCGTTCCTGTTGGCGATGCCCCAGGCCAGGGTCAATGTCCCCTTCTTGTGCTCGCCGAAATAGCGCATTCCCAGCAGGCAGGCGCAATTATGCTCGGGGTCGAAGTAGGCCAGGCCGTTGGGGAATTTGGGATGGGTGTAGTCGGGATCGGAGAAGATGTAGATGTCAGGCTCGTCCCCGACGGGCTTCGATTTCGCGTACATCTCGTCGTAGAAAGGGTTTATGTACTGGAAATTCAGGAGCCAGGTGTACAGGGTGTTCTCATAGTCTTTGGGAATAAGCAGATTCGCCTTGATGATGAAATCCTCGTCAAGGCCGATGTAGGCTTCTGTGTGGTACATCTTCTTGTATCTGCTGTTGTACACGGCCTCCCTAATCACCGCGGCCATGGCGGTCTCGTCCACGCCCTTCTCGCCCAGTATGACCCTGGCTCCGGCGAAGCGCCCCACCGTTTCGCCGTCGTTGAAGAGCAATATCTTGGCGCCGTCGGGAATTCCTATCTCCTCGGGCTTGTAGACGGGCATGTCCACCGTCACGGTGCCTGTCGAAGCGCGAGCCATCTCGTATGCCTTTTTCAGGTCGATCATGCGCTCCACGTTGTTCCCGTAGAACGCGGTCTCGATGGTAGTTCTGGACATTGAGAACGCCCTTTTCCCCGCTTTGACTTCTTCCCTTTTGAATCTTGATACTGTTGACATTTTGAACCTCCTATTTTATATATCTGATATCGGGACGGGGGCGCCGCGAAGCGACCCCTCATTAAGTTTTATCAGCGTTTCCCTCCGCTCACGACGGCGGCGCCGCGTTCGCCCCGCTTATCGCCTCTATGGCGCGGTCTATCAAATATCCCCCCAGACTGTCGGGGATGAATTTCCAAATCGCGAACAGCCCGACGGCCACCAGGGCCACCCCCAGAAGGGCGCCTAGCACCATCTTCCGCCGCTTCTTGCCTCTTCTCGCCTTTTCCTCCCATTTTTCTCTTTCTTTGTCAATGGCGTCAAAGGTTTCGGTCAACGACTGCTCGGCGGGAGGCTCTGTACCGTCGGTCGAGTGTTCCTGGGTTCCCGCTGCCTCCCCTTGGTTTTCCAAGGTTTCGGCGGGGATTTCCGCCTGAGGCGCGGATGGGGCCTCGGCAAAGGCAAAGGCTTCCGAAGGCGGCAGGGCTACGCCCTGGGCCTGGGCCGACGGCTCGGCTTGGGCCTCAGCTTCGGCCTGGGCCTCGGCTTCGACGGGATTTTCCGCAGGCTCCTCCTCCGCGGCTTTCACGGAAGGCGGGGCGGGAACCCCCAGCGCCTTGGCCAGAGCGGGCGCCGTGTCCCAAAGGGACGGCACTCGCGTTTTCCCCCGTTCCTGGGCGGGCGCGTATGCGACTCCGCCTTCCGTCGCCTCCTGGGACGCGGGGGGGCGGGCTTCGCCCTGCCCTGGGGATGAATCCTCCGAAGTCTCGCCCTGTTTTTGGGGCGAAGGCTCCGCAATCTCGGTTTTTACTTGAGCGGCGTCCTCATGGGGCTCGGCAGGGGCGGCCTGGACGTCCGCCGCTTCCGCGCCGACAGGGGCGTAAGCTTCCTCTGCCGCAGGGGCAAAGGCCGCCGCAGGGTCCGGAGCCGCTAATGCCGCCTCCGTCGGGGCGTAGTCTTTGGCCACCACGGTCTGCCGCTCGCCCGCCGCCTCTTTCAGACGGCTTTCGGCCTCGCGGGGGGCGGGTGAGCCGTACCGCTTTATGCGCTCGTATTCTTTGTCCAGCAGTTTCTGGAACTCCGCGTTTTTTTTGTTGAAGGTGAAAAAGCGTTCTTTGTTGAAACGCCACTCGCCATGCTCGGACTCGGCGGCGGTCTGCTGGAGGAAGAGGTTGTCCACGCCGACGCCCGCGTCCACGCCCGAGTATATGACGTCCACGTCGTCCTGAACGCCGTCGAGGACGCCTCCCCCGTAGGGGCGGGCGCGGCCGCCGTCAGCGGCCTCGGGTCTGAACGCCGCCTCGTCCGCGTCCCTACCGTCGTATGAGTCCGCCTCCGTCTGAAAAGCCACGTCGCTCTCCGCTCCGTCCCAATCATCTTTCAGACGGCGTATGTTGGCCACCCACTCGGCGGGCGTGCCTGAGAACTCCCGCCCTTCGGAAAGAGTATCGCTTTTAGGCGATGGCCTTGCCCCCGAGCCGCGGCGGGGGTAACCGCCCCGCTCGTCGGGGCCGCCTTCTCTGGCTGGCGCCTCGCCTCTCTGTTTCTTTTTTTCTTGGTATTCTCTGTAGTTATCTATATTCCAATCAAAGTCCACGTCTTCGGTTTTCCGCTTTTCGACGGGGAATTCGTGGATGTTCCATTTGAACTCAGGTTTTCCGCTTGCCCGCGTCCTGACGCCCTCGCTGTCGAGGCCGTCGGCGCCCCTAACCGCGCCTGCCGAAAAGGCGTCCCCTCCCCCCGCCGCGTCGCTCATGGCGGCTCCGTCGTTGGGTTTCACGTCTTTTTCGGTATTGTCGGTTCCGCAATATTTGCAAATCGGCTCCTTATCATCCAGCACGGCGCCGCATCCTTTGCAATACATAAGCCTCTCCTTCCAGATATTGCAGGGCGTTTTCGCTAACACACCAATCTACATTATATAGCATTTTCGCGGGATTAGCAATGGGAACCGCTGTTGGGGCGGGGTTTGGGGGCGCGGCGGCGTGAGGTGGGTTGGGCGCGGCGGGGCAGGGCACGGGCGTGCGGTGGGTTTGGTGCGGCGGGCCCTTTTGAGGCATTGGGAATCATGCGGTTGACAGTATAAGAACGCAATACGTCGTGACGGGATTTCGCCATGTGCCGTTATCGGCAAAAAAAGCTTCGTTTTATGCAAACAACCCATTGCCGCTTTGCCGATAATGTGATATACTGAACTGTGGCTCAAAGGAGGTCGCTGCTAAGCTTGGAGCCTCCAAAAAAAACGTCAACGCGATTGGGACGAGACACAATCCGCGGCGCCTATGAACCATTATGCGCCGTCACTGAAAGATGTGAAAAAAAGGAACGTATAATGTCCGAGCGCATTATACAAGGATCGTCGATGAACTATGTATCAGTGGCGGACACAGCGAAAAAATGGAATATGTCCGAGCGCGCCGTCCGTAATTACTGCGCCCAAAATAAGATACCAGGCGCGTTCATTACGGGGAAGACATGGAACGTCCCGAAGGACGCCGTCAAGCCAAGCAGGGCAAATGCCGGTTTCTCTGCACCAAAGACGCTTCTGGATATTCTTAAAACGGAACAGACGGCAAAAATCTCCGGCGGCATCTACCATAAGGTACAGATCGAGCTGACCTACAACTCCAACCACATCGAGGGCAGCCGTCTCACCCACGAACAGACGCGTTATATCTTTGAGACGAACACTATCGGTTTTGCCGGGGAATCCATGAATGTGGACGACATCGTGGAAACGGCGAATCACTTTAAGTGTATCGATATGATCATCTCGCGGGCGAGGTACGCGCTGTCGGAAAGATTCATCAAGGAACTGCATCTCACATTGAAGGGCGGCGCCAGCTACGCGCGGCGTGACTGGTTCGCTGCGGGAGATTACAAACGAATGCCGAATGAAGCAGGCGGCAGGGATACCACGCCGCCAGAGGAAGTATCCGCCGCGATAGGCGCGCTTCTCGCAGAGTATAACGCTGTCAAAGAAAAGACTCTCACGGACATCATCGGCTTCCATGCTCGCTTTGAGTCCATCCACCCGTTCCAGGACGGAAACGGGCCCGTCGGACGGCTCATTATGTTTAAAGAATGCCTGCGAAACGGCATTGTGCCGTTCATCATCAGCGATGAAATGAAGTTGTTTTACTATCGTGGGCTGCATGAATGGAACAGTGAAAAAAGTTATCTGACGGATACTTGCCTTGCCGCCCAGGATGCTTTCAAGAAGTATTTGGATTATTTCAGAATCGGGTATTGAACAAAGCTCTGGGGTTATGGAGGAACAGGCAAATGCCGATTGATTATAAGAGAACAGAAAAGGAACTCTATCAGCCCAAAACCACGCCGTCCATTATAGACGTGCCCACGATGAGGTTCATTGCCATTGACGGCAAGGGCGACCCCAACATCGGCGCGGAATACGCCGCCGCCGTTGAGACGCTGTATGGGCTTTCTTATGCCATTAAAATGGGCAATAAGGCAGTATTGGAGTACGTCGTCTGTCCCCTTGAGGGCCTCTGGGAGGCGGAAGGCGGCTTCGAGGGCGGCGGCGCGGCAATCGCCGACAAGAGCAAGTTCGTCTGGACTATGATGATACGCCAGCCCGACTTTGTGGCAGCCGAGGTGTTTGATGAGGCAAAGTTGACTCTCTCAAAGAAAAAGCCGAGCCTTGACGTCTCCAAAGCGCGGCTTATGACCGTCACCGAGGGCTTATGCGTCCAAGCCATGCACATCGGCACGTATGATGACGAGCTGGCCACGGTTGCCGCCCTTGACAATTTCGCGATCGAAAACGGATACGCGCTTGACATGGCCGATTCACGCCGCCACCACGAGATATACCTCTCAGACCCGCGCAAAGTGGCGCCTGAGAAACTGAGGACGATAATTCGGCATCCAGTGCGGAGGGCGTAGCTGTGAACATATACGACTACCAGCGGCCGCTTGGGGAAATTGGCGACGTGTACGCTATAAGAAGATGTCCCCCCATTCGGGGACAGGCGGCGATTGCATGGTCTATGTGAACGGCAAGCCCGTCAGGCTGCGTGAGGACTCTCGGGTTCGTCATTGCGGGCTTGACCCGCAATCTCCTGATCCGCAGTTTGAGATTCTGAATCAAGTTCAGAATGACGATGAGGGCAGGCGCGGCGCGGGCGGCATACGCTATAAGAAGGCAGCGCCGCAAGTTATGGAGGTAACAGAATGAACATTATCGGATTTAACGGCAGCCCGCGCAAGTCCGGCAACACTGCATGGGCAATAGGCAAGATACTCGAAGGGGCGATAGCGGGCGGCGCCGACGCGCGACTTTTTCAGGCCGGCGAAACGGAAATCAAACCATGTCGCGGCTGCCTTGCTTGCGTGGGTGGCGATGGCTGCGTTATGAAGGACGGCATGCAGGAGATTTACTCCGCGCTAAAAACCGCCGACGCCCTGATTCTTGGCGCGCCCATCTACATGGGACAGATGTGCGGCCAGGCAAAGGTGTTCACAGATCGGCTGTTCGCCCAGATAAAACCGCGATTCTCCCCCACATTTAAAGAGGAGAACGCCGGGAAGTCCCTGATTCTCGTGTGGACGCAAGGCAACCCCGACAGCGAGAAGTTCAAGGCTTATCTGGACTACACGAAGATGATGTTTGAGATGCTGGAATTCAAGGTGCGGGAAGCGGTGGTAGTAGCAGGCACGCGGACGGCGCAGGCAAGCGAGCAAGACGGGCTTGAGAAGAAATTGATGGAAGTTGGCACAGGCTTGGCGGCGGCGCCATGAAAGCAGAAGCCTTCCAGGCAAAGCTTGAAATCATCGGAGCGAATCCCTTCGTGTCCGTGCCACAGCCCATTTTGAGCAATATATTTGAGGCGGCCGGAAAGGATAAGGGCGCAATCCCCATCATGGGAACGGTCAACGGGAAGCCATATACCCAGACGTTGGTGAGATTCAAGGGCGCATGGCGTCTCTACATAAACACCTTCATGTTGAAGGACTCCCCGAGGCGCATTGGCGAGGTTATAGACGTAACGGTTGTGTTTGACGGAAGCGACAGGACAATCAAACCGCACCCACGATGGACAGAGGCGCTTGAAAGCAATGAAACGGCAAGAGCGGTCTTTGACGGATTGTCGTCTTCACGCAAACGTGAAATCGTTCGCTACATATCCGCCCTCAAAACAGAGGAGAGCGTAGAGAGAAACGTTAAGAGGGCAATTGATTTCCTGCTTGGTGACGGACGATTCGTCGGCAGGGACAAGCCGTGACGCGACGCGGAATCAATCCCCTGTGAAAGGAAGGGTCACATGAACATATACAGCTACCAGCGGCCGTTGGGGAAAATAGATGACACACCCGACCTGCGCCATGATTTCATTGCGGAATATGATGCCAGAAGCAAAGAGGACATGGTGCGCTTTGGCTTGTTGCTCGGCGACCATTTGCTCGACATCACCGGCTTTGAGCCGTGCGAGGAAGTGCGGCACACCTTTGCCAATATGCGAAGATGGCTTGATGGGCAGGCAAACTACCATGAATCGAGAAGCATTGATTACGGCAGTCTGTGGAAAGAGGCACGGGCGGTGGGCGACTTAGTGAAGGAGCGCTTCTTCAGGACAATGCATCAGATTACGTGCATTCCGCATTGCAAGTACCACGCGCTGTGGGCGACGGATTTTGCGGTAACTATGATAAACAGGATGTTTCCAGGGAATATGGACGAAGTGAGAAAAGAGCGTGAGGCGCAACTCGAATTGATAAGGCGGGTGAACGTGACATGAACGCGTTTATTATTAACGGCAGCCCACGCGGCGAAAACAGCAATACGCTCAAACTGACGCAAGCCTTTTTAGACGGCACGGGAATTTGTGATTTTAATGTCGTCCAGGTGGCGAAACTGGACATAAAGCCGTGTCGCGGCTGTTTTGGGTGCTGGAAAGCCACGCCAGGCGTTTGCGTCATTAAAGACGACATGCAAGGTGTTCTCGAAAAACTGAAAGATGCAGATTTGGTTGTCTGGTCGTTCCCGCTGTACTATTTCTCCGTGCCGGGCGTGCTTAAAAACCTTATTGACCGTCAGCTTCCGTTCAACCTGCCTTTTATGACGGGCGAAGAAGGCGGCGGGCATCCTTCGCGCTACGATTCGTCACGCAAGCGCCACGTTGTTATTTCCACTTGCGGTTTTTATACGTCAGAGGGCAATTACGAAGCCGTGGATGCGATGTTTGCCAGATATTGCAGCGATTACGAGAAAATATATTGCGCTCAGGGCGAACTGTTCTCCATTCCCGAACTGCGCCTGCGGACGGACGAGTATTTGTCATACGTCAAACAAGCTGGCGCGGAGTATGCCGGTGGCGGCATACTGCTCGAGACACGGCAGAAACTCAAAGAGCTGCTTTATCCCAAAGATGTGTTTGAGCGCATGGCCGATGCAAGTTGGGGCATTGCGCCAAGCGCAGACGACTCAGATTCCAATGCAGACAGCCCGAGCGAAGCAGGCGCCAAAGCCGATGAAAGCTTGACATTTACCCGTCAAATGGCGGCTCTTTACAATAAGGCGAACTACGACAAAGACCGCATAATAGAAATGAACTACACCGACATAGGCAAGCGGTATCAGATACACCTGAGTGCTGATGGCGCGACTGTCGAGACTGAAAACTTGGAAGCAGCCAGCATAACCATTAGCACGCCTATTACCGTATGGCAAGCCATCGCCAGAGGGGAAATCGAGGGTTCGGCGGCTTTGGCACAAGGCAAATACAGCGTCACGGGTGATTTTTCCGTGATGCTCAAGTGGGATGAGCTGTTTGGCTTAGCCACGCCCACAAAGACGCAGGAACCAAGCGCTTTTAGAAGCCGAGCCAAGTTTATAAATGGCACGAATATCGCGGGCGCAGCAGCTTTTGCGGCGTTTCTTGTAAGCGGCGCGAACCATTGGTTTTTGCTTGCCGTCCAACTATTTTTCGCACTCTTTTGGGGCGTGACCGTATTCATGAAAGTACCGATGACCTGCTATTTTTCGGCGGCAGGCTATGGCGGCGGGAAAATGCTCAAAAATCCGCTGTTCACACGCACAAACCGAATTCTGACGGCGTGCTGGGCGATAGAGTATCTGCTGATGGCCATCGTGCTTATGGTGCTTCATTTCTCAGATGCGCCGGGTTGGTTTGCCGCCCTGACTTACGTACCCGCGCCGTTGCTTGGCATCTTTACGGGTTGGTTTGCAAAATGGTATCCGGCAAAAATGGCGATGGGGAAACAAAGGTGAGCAAGTAATCAGTTGGCAAGATTTCGATGAAGGAGCAGAAGGTGGCATTTATCAAATTGGATGAGAACGCATCATGAATAATCGTCGCATCGGCAGAATTGGGGCGGGAATAACAGGTGTGGCAGTGGCGGCATTTGCTATATCGATGCTCGTCGAACTGATATGCGGCATCTCTATGGTGTTCGTCAGCCAGCTCGTCTACATTTTCATTGCGTTGGGCTATGTCGTTTTCACAGCCGCTGTCGTTACCTACAACCGCAGTTATGAGAAGAAGGCGGCGGGATTTGCCGGCATGGCTTTTTCTGCGGTGTATGCCACATTGATACTCATCGTGTATTATGCTGGCGTAACAACAGTGGCCATCGACAAATCACTCAGCCCAGAAACGCTGTCAATCATCAGCTATGCACAGACAGGAAGCCTGTTTTTCAACTACGACCTTCTCGGCTATGGGATTATGGCACTGTCCACGTTCTTTGTCGGTTTCACGGTGGAGCCAAGGAGCAAAGGAGACAGAGCGTTTCGGTTGCTCCTGTGGATTCACGGCGTATTCTTCCCCGCCTGCCTTTTGATTCCGATGCTCGGTGTTTTCAACATGAGTGGAGACCCGCTGTTTGGGACGGTGATTTTAGAAGTCTGGTGCTTGTGCTTCTTGCCGCTCTGCGCGCTTGGATATAGGTATTTTAGGGTTTGCGGGCCGCGCAAAGACGGAGGGCAAACCAAATGAACCTATTTCACCGCCAATTGCGGTTTCTGGCATATTCGAGCGGTTCAGCGTGTTTGCCGCGATGGGATTCACCGCCGAGCTTCCAGCCAAAAAACGTCGCCGCAGGGGCGCGGCGGGCGGGGCGGGACGCGCCCCGCCCCTCTAAACCCACTTGTACAGAAGGCCGTAGGAGGCGCGGCGGAGTATGGCGGCTTTCAGGGCGGCGCCTATGTCCGCGCTTTGCACAGCCAGCTTCATGTCGGTGAAGTATTTTTCGTAGTTCCCCTGGATTCGGGACGTCGCTTCGAGGTCCAGCCTGCTGTACGCCTCGAAATTTTTGGTCACGCCCAGTATGAGGTTTTTGACCCCGTCGCTGTACAGATACTCTATGTCCTTCATGGTCAGGTATTTGGCTCCCATCTTTTCCTCGGTCAGGTCGGCGGCGCTGCCTCCCGCCAGCAGATGTTCTTTGGCGTTTTTGTACATGTTGATTATATCTTCCAAAAATGGGGCGATATCCTGGCTCCCCAGTTTATTCTCGAAAACGCCCCCGCCCGTGAAACCTCTGAAGAGCCCCGTCACGTACTTGGCCGTCCCAGCGGCCAACGCGTCAAAATGCTTCGACCATGCCTCCACGCGGGCGGCCAGCACGTCCTCCCCCTCGCCAAAAACGCCTCGCTCGTATCGCGCCTTTATGTCCGCCAGATGTTCCGCTAAAACGGCGAAGTCCGCGGCGACGGGAGACTGGTCATATCTGAGAACGCCGTCGTCATAAGAAAAAGGGACGTTCATGTAATGATATCTGCCGAACGCCTCGTCATAATTTTGATTCAGCCCTGCTATTCGTCTTTCGTATTCTTCCTGACTGATGTTTCCGTTCTCCAAAGCGTTCTTGTACCATTTTGAGGAATATTCCTGTTGAGCAAGGCAAAACTCCCACGCGGCTTTGCTGACGTCAATGCTTGGCGGTCTGGCAGAGGATAATACCCTGACGGCTGCAAGCGGCACGTCCGTGGCTCTGCGGCCGGCGTCCGTGGGAGGGTCGAGTATCAAGCCCGGGCTTAGTCGCGCCCGCAAGGAGGCCAATACGTCCTGGGTGATGAGATTCCCGCCTTCAAAGTCCATTTTATCCTTTTTTTCGACTTCAACCGTCAAAAATCTTTCCAAAACGCCGTCGTCATCATCCACATATCCCGTGTCGGGATTTATGCTTAATTTATACTTATCCATAAGCCCCTGCAAATTCATGGACTGAACAAGCGAAGCGTCGATTTTCATGTTATGCTCCTTTCCGCTTCAAATTTGGCCTGTCCCAAGCTGGGCAAGGCGCGTCTCGGCCTGTCTCGGCAAGCCGAACGGAAACAATCCCACGTTCGCGTTATCGGCGGCGCGGCCGATAACTTTAGGGCGGCGAGCAAGGCGCCCCGCCCCACGCCCCAGGCGACGGTTTCTTGGAAGCCCCTTTGGCGCGTTGCGAGGCTCCCGCGAGCGCCTGCCGAACGCCGTCTTTCCCTTGATTTTTTCCCTTAAATGTTATATAAAGGATATAGGGTAGTTGATATCAACCAGGCCCTTTATTGAAATGAAGTGCGCCGCAGTAAAAGAAGGAGGCGGATGACGCGATTCACGTGGATATCTATCCAACACGTTTCCCTTACTGGGCGGGTTTGCCCGAGATAAGATTTAATCCGCCTGCGGGGCCGATCTCAGTCGGCGCCGTGAGGGGGCTTTGGTGTTGGAGGCGGCCCTAGTCGCCTTGGGTTGGGAATGGTAAAAAATGATGAAAAACAGGAAATTTGTATTAATAGCGCCAGCGTTCGCTTTCTTCCTATTGTTTACCTCTTGGGCGGGGGCCGCGTTGCCGCCCGGCGGGTACGGCTTAGTGGGGAAATCGGTTGATTTCGCGCGGGTGGCCTGCCTGGAGGGAAGCGAGAGCGGCGGCTACGGCTACATTGACGAGGAAGGGCGCGCGATAACGTCCTTCGGGTTTGACTACGCCCTTGATTTCGTCAACGGCGTGGGAAGCGCGATAGTCGGAGATTCCTTCAGCATAACGGCGGCTTTTAACAACAAAGGCGAACGGGTGGCGGCCTTTGACAAGAGCCTGAACGTGGAATACTATGACGGCAGCTTCGGCATCGTGTCGCGCCCGACGGGCGACCCCTACTCCCCTGTGCGCTACGCCCTAATCGACGGCGGCGGGACGCTAATCACGGCATACGAGTACGAATACCTCGGCGCCACGGGCGGCGCGTTGTGCCACGGGGTTATCCACGCCTGCAAGGGCGGGAAATGGGGGGCGCTGAACCCCGACGGCAGCGTCATGATTCCCTTTGATTTCATCACGTTGCAAAACCTGGGCCCTGACTCTCAGGCCGTGTACGCCAAGAAAGCCCTTGGCCCTCCCGAGGACAACAGGTCATTGAGCGGCTATTTCTCAACGGACGGGAGCATCCTGACTGACTGCGTTTACGATGACGGGGCGCCTTTTGAGAACGGCTACGGGAGGCTGGCGAAGGACGGCAAGTGGGCGGTGGTGGACATGCGCGGGAATTTCGTCACGGGCTTCGACTATTACGGCGTGAACCCCTTCGTCGAAGGGGTGGCTCTGGTGAAGGGCGATGACAACCCCAACCCTTCGCAGAGCGTCTACGGCGCCATCGACACGAGCGGGCGCCTGGTAGTCCCTTATGACAGGCATGTGGTGAAAATCGGCGGCGGCAAAATCAGCCTGTATCGAATCGGCGACAACGGCTCCGAAGCGCCAGAGCCTTATCTGACGCTTGACAACCCCGTCATGCAGGCTTACGACGTGAAAATCGTCGTTGACGGACGGCAGGTTTACACTGACCGGCCGCCCGTGATTCGCGACGGCAGGACGCTCGTCCCCGTGCGGGCGGCGGCGGAGGCCCTCGGGTTCACGGTAGACTGGCTCTCGGCCTCCAAAACCGCCGTCATACAGAACAGCGAGCGCATACTTCGCCTGACCGTCGGCGAGCCTGCCGCGAGCCTGAACATCTTCGATGACGGGCTGCCCGCCGAATCCGTGCCCCTGGACGTGCGGGCGCAAATCATCAACGACAGAACCTTCGTCCCCCTGCGCTTCGTGGCGGAGAATTTCGGCGCGGAGGTTGATTGGGACGAGGCCGCCAGGGTTGTGACGGTTCGGAGCGGCAGGGCGGGACGCGCCCCGCCCCCTCTAAACCCACTTGTACAGAAGGCCGTAGGAGGCGCGGCGGAGTATGGCGGCTTTCAGGGCGGCGCCTATGTCCGCGCTTTGCACGGCCAGCTTCATGTTGGTGAAGTATTTTTCGTAGTTCCCCTGGATTCGGGACGTCGCTTCGAGGTCCAGCCTGCTGTACGCCTCGAAATTTTTGGTCACGCCTCCAACCAAGCTTTTGGCTTCGTCGCTACATAAATACTCTATGTCATTCACTGTCAGATATTTGGCGCCAAGGCTCTCTTCCGTCAGGTCTGCGGCGGCGCCGCCCGCCAGAATGTGTTCCTTCGCGGTTTTGTACATGGTCAGCACGTCGTTCAAAAGGGCGACCGCGTCCTGGTTACCCACCTGCGCCTCGAAAACCCCTCCTGCCGTGAATCTTTTCAACATAATCTCCACATACTTGGCGGTGCCTGCGGCAAATCCGTCAAAAGATTTCGACCACGCCTCCATGCGGACTGCCAGCACGTCCTCCCCCTCGCCAAAAACGCCTCGCTCGTATCGCGCCTTTATGTCCGCCAGATGTTCTTCAAAAAGAGCGAAATCCGCGGCGAGGGGCGATTGGCTAAATCTGGGATTGGAAGTGGCGTCAAGGGAAAGAAGAGAGCTTGCGATGTTATACGTCCAGAAATATTCGTCATAATCCTGATTTATTTTGTCCATACCCTTTTCATACTCTTCCTGGCTTATGCTTCCGTTAGATAAGCACTCTTTGTACCAGTTTGAGAAACGTTCATGCTGATTGAGAAAAAAATTCCAGGAGGCTTTGTTTTCCTCGCTATCTTTGCTTGGCATAAAAATAATATACGCGTTCCCTACAGGCACGTCCGTGACAGGCGCAGTCGGTTCAAGCCTTAGGCTCGGGTCGAGTTGGCTCCTCAATGAGGCCAATATGTCCTGAGTGATGGGGTTCCCCTCGTCAAAGGTGACCTTGTCCACGTTTTCAATCCTTATGTTTTCCATATTTCCCAACGATTTGCCGTTGTCGTTCACTTCCCCCGCGTCGGGGGTTTTGTTCGCGTTGTGCTTGTTCACATGCCTCTGCATATTCAGAGATTGAACAAGCGAAGCGTCGATTTTCATGTTATGCTCCTTTCCACTGGATTTTTAACAGGCGCGGCGGGCGCCCCGTTATAGAACCGCCCGCCTAAACGCCGCCCACGGCGCGACTTTCTAGAAATAGCAGTAGTAATTGTCTAATTTGGTCAACGAAAACTGATTGAAATGAAAATCATATAACCCGTTCGGGGTGATTACATCGTAAATCAGTCCGTCGGAAGGGTCTATTACTAGCGTCGCGTAATTTTCGGTTATATCCCAAGCCGGATTCGCAATTAGTCCTCTTAAACTAGAGGCGTAGACACCGCATAATCCTATTATCAGCGCGGGATTTTGGGCGGTGAACACCTTGGTCTTTCCTGGTAGATTGGTGCTGTATGTAGCGGGAAATATCTGCTGGCTATGCCAGACATGAACTTTCGCGTTGTAAAAATTGGCTACCCCGTGATCTAGGCTATTGCCTTGGAAACACAATAAATCCCTGTGGTTGTCATCCTTATATATTACCTGGAACCCCGAGAGATGCAAACGATGTCCGTTTACATACGTATTCAGAGGGTCAATAGTTACTATGCCCGAGCCTGGCGCTGAAGGCACGTCCACAACGATGGAACGATCGAAGTTTTCAAATATCGTGGTATATCCTGCCCTGTCATCAGGTTCACTGATTGAAAGGCTGTAATTCTTCATCTCATCGTATGCCAAGCTTGGTGACCTTACCAGAACATAAAGCCCTACAGGGTCATCGGGATTCCCATTGGGCGCAGTCAGCGTGATACGCCTGGCGTTCGGCAACATGGTGGCGTTACCGCCGCCGTCAACTATTGCCATCCTGTAATCAGTGTCAAGCGGATTCAGGCACAACACGAGAGTTGTTTGGCTTGGAAAAGTCAAAAAATAGTAGTCATAGTCATAAATCGTGTCGATACTGCCAGTTATTGTCGTGTCGGATATCCCGTTTGGAAAGCTAACTGGCGTGGCGGTGTTCTGCGTGTCGTTCAACTCGTGGGAGTCATAGGCCGTCGAGGCCAGGTTGTAGATGGCGAAATCCCCCGCTCCGCTGTAGGACTGAACCATAAAAAAGTACGTGCCTGGCGCCGCCATGTATCTGCATACTTCCTCGACGCCCGCGGCGCCTGCGTAAGAATACGCCACTAGGTTCAAAACGTTGCCGTTCAGCTTGTACACGTAAAGGTCGAAATCCACAGTCGGAACCATGACCAAAATTGTGGTCAGGCGGGTAGTGGCCGCAGTCGTGACAGTGGCGAACCATCTGGAGGAACCGGCGGGCGTGAGTGTCTGCTGGTAATAGGTGTTCAAATTCAGGCCAATGGGGTAATTAGGATTGTCGTTGCCGGCCGCGGCGACCGCGAAGGAAGCCCCTCCGCCCCCAGAGGAGGACGCGCGAAGAGGCGGCGGCGCGGCTAACCCGCCACCGTCGGTAATATCCAAGTCAAGCCCCTCAACAGCCTCGCCCCCCAAGCTTTCCAGCGACGGGGTTCCCACGCCGCCTATTAAGGATTCCGCGAGGGCGCGCTTGCTCCCGTCAGGCGGCTGACCCGTGTCGGCGGGAGTCGCCTCCCCCAAAGCGATTCCCGCCAATTCAATAGGATCCACTGCCTGCGCGTCCTGCGCCGTCGGCTCCGCGACGGCGTCCCTGGCCGATATCCCCGCAGGAAACGACGGCAGAAGCAAAGCCAGGACGGCCCCGAACATTACGACCTTTTTGAGCTTTTTGCTCATCTTTTTCAATCTCCTTTCAAGTACAAATTCCCGCTCAAAGCCTACCTTGCCTGAGGCTGAACGTGAAACGCGTTTGCTTGAGGCAAGCCGAACGGAAACAATCCCACGTTCGCGTTATCGGCGGCGCGGCCGATAACTTTAGCGCCTCCGTTCTCCTGCGAAATTGCGCCAATTGTCGAGCATAATGCGCAAACGTCAATTTTATCTATTGAAAACGCGAAATATTAATGTTATACTCAATGAATAGCGCTAATTACCTCGAAATTCGGCCACAAAGCGCAATAGCGCGGCGCCTGGCCCAACCCTTTTCGGAAAGAAGGTGCGAAGATGAGAATAGATTTCCTTAGCGAGTCCTTCAGCCTGAGCCGCATGGCTCTTAAGAAGCTGTGGCAGGGCGGGGAGCGGGCGGGGCTGGGGGGGACGCCCGTCGCGGGGGAGGCGCTCGGCACGGCCCTGCGGACGGACGGCTTCGCGGAAGCGCTGACCGACCAGAAGAGGCGCTTTATGCTGGGGCTTTACGAAAACAGCCAGGAAAACACGGCAAAAGTGAGTTTCAACGGGTGCGCCGACGATAACCCTTACACCAACGCCATAAGGCTGGCCAGCGGGCTAGGCGGCCAACCTGAGAAGTTATACACAGGAAGCTTTTTCAGCCATGACCCTGCCCGAGGGGAATGTTTACCGCGACGCGATAATACGGTCTTTGCGCGGGTGAATCCGCTGTTTTCGCTGCGGAATCCATAGCCTGGCCCTCT
>JAIRPE010000039.1 GCA_031257175.1 Eubacteriales Family XIII. Incertae Sedis bacterium
CTCTCCGCCCCTGTCGCCGCCCTCAGGCCCCAAATCAATAACATAATCAGCCATCTTGATGACATCCAGATTATGTTCAATGACTATGACCGTGTTGCCGTTGTCCACCAACCTCTCCAATACGGAGATCAGCTTCTCCACGTCGGCGAAATGCAACCCTGTGGTGGGCTCGTCAAGCATGTAGACCGTCCTGCCCGTCCCTCGCCGCGAAAGCTCGGAAGCCAGCTTCACCCGTTGCGCCTCCCCTCCTGACAGTTGGGTGGAAGGCTGGCCCAGCTTCACGTATCCAAGCCCCACCTCGTCCAAAGTGGCGAGTTGCCTGCTTATCTGCGGGAAGCTTGAAAAAAACTCCAGCGCCTCGCTCACGTTCATGTCCAGCACGTCAAAAATACTGCGTCCCTTATATTTTACTTCCAACGTTTCCCTGTTGTACCGCCTGCCCTTACACACATCACAGGGCACGTAGACGTCCGGCAGAAAATGCATCTCTATTTTTATGATGCCGTCGCCCGAGCAGGCCTCGCACCTGCCCCCCTTCACGTTAAAACTGAAGCGGCCCTTTCCGTAGCCCCGCACCCGTGCCTCCGGCAGACTGGCGAACAAGTCCCTGATGGGCGTGAATACCCCCGTGTACGTGGCGGGGTTTGACCTGGGAGTCCTCCCTATGGGCGACTGGTCGATGTCTATGACCTTGTCCACATGCTCCGCGCCCTCTATCCGCCTGTGGGCTCCGGGTTTCGTCCTGGCGCGGTTCACCCGTTGGGCCAACGCCTTGTGCAGGACCTCGTTCACCAGGCTGCTTTTCCCGGAACCGGACACACCGGTCACGCAGATGAACATGCCTAACGGGAAATCCACGTCTATCCCTTTAAGATTGTTCTCAGCCGCGCCTACGACCCGAATCGCGTTCCCGTTGCCTGGCCGCCGCTCCCCAGGAGTGAGGATTTTCCGTTCGCCGGAGAGAAACTGCCCCGTGAGGGAGGCGGGGTTGGCCTTTATGTCGTCAACCGTGCCCTCCGCCACTATTTCACCGCCGTGCGCGCCTGCCCCAGGCCCGATGTCGATGATATGGTCCGCGGCGTACATCGTGTCCTCGTCATGCTCAACCACCACGAGGGTGTTGCCTATGTCCGTGAGATGCCGCAGCGCTGACAGCAACTTCGCGTTATCCCGCTGGTGCAGCCCTATGCTGGGCTCGTCCAGGATATACAGCACCCCCACAAGGCTGGAGCCGATTTGCGTGGCCAACCTTATGCGTTGGGCCTCGCCGCCCGACAGGCTGCCCGTAGCCCGGCTCAACGTCAAGTAGTCCAGCCCCACATCCATTAGGAAGCTGAGTCGCGCCCGAATCTCCTTGAGAATCTGTGCCGCTATAGCTCCGTCCTTGGCCGACAAAGACAGCCCGTTCACGAATCCCAGGCCCTCTTTGATGGATAGGGCCGACAAATCGGCAATATTCCTACCGCCCACCGTGACCGCCAGCGCCTCTGGCTTCAGACGCTTCCCCTGGCAGGCGCCGCAAGGGCTCAGACTCATGAACCGCTCGATTTTTTCCTTTATATAATCCGAATTCGTGTCTCTGTAACGCCGTTCCAAATTTGGCAAGACCCCCTCAAAGACGTGGTTCATGTTCGATTCGGAACCCGTGTTCCTGCTCACGTAGGTGTATTTCAGTTTGCGTCTGCCTGTGCCGTAAAGAAGCTCCCGCTGGAAGTCCTCGGGCAACTCTTCATAGGGCAGGCGCAGGTCAACCCCGTGATCCGCGGCCAGGGCTTCTATCATCTGGCGGTAAAAGCCGCTGAACTCCATGGACGCGAATACGTTGCCCAAAGCCCCGTCCAGCACGCTTATCCCTCTCTCGGTGATAATCAGATCCGGGTCGATCCGCTGTATGAAGCCCAACCCGTTACATTCGGGGCAGGCGCCGAAGGGGCTGTTGAAGGAGAACATCCTCGGCTCCAGCTCTTCTATTCCCAACCCGTGTTCGGGGCAGGCCAGCTTGGAACTGACCACCCTTTCCGTCTCGTTCGCGCCGGGCGTTTGCGTCAGAGCGACCAGCAGGCCGTCGCCGTTGGCCAGCGCCAGCTCCACCGATTCCGACAGCCGCCCCGCCGCCTCAGGATTGACCGTGACGCGGTCGATGACTATCTCTATGCTGTGCTTGTACGTTTTTTCAAGCTTGATCTCTTCCTCGTCCAGCCGTCTTATCTCGCCGTCGATCCTGGCTCTGGTGAACCCTTCCTTCCTTATCCTGTCAAGAATCTTCTCATGCTCGCCCTTGCGTTGCCGCACGACCGGCGCCAGCAACGTCAATCGGGTTCCTTCGGGGAACTCCATAAGCCCGTCCACGATCTGGTCCACGGACTGGCCGCGTATCTCAGCGCCGCACAGGGGGCAATGGGGAACGCCTATGCGGGCGTACATTAGCCTCAAGTAATCGTGGATCTCCGTGACGGTGCCTACCGTGGATCTGGGATTGTGGCTGGTGGTTTTCTGGTCAATGGAGATAGCGGGGGACAGACCCTCTATATAGTCCACGTCAGGCTTTTCCATTTGACCTAAAAACTGCCTGGCGTAGGCCGACAGGCTCTCCACGTAACGCCGCTGGCCCTCGGCGTATATGGTGTCGAAGGCCAAGGAGGACTTTCCCGACCCGCTCAATCCGGTCAGGACGGTGAGCTTGTCCCTGGGGATGACGACGTCTATATTTTTCAGGTTGTGTTCCCTGGCGCCTTTTATTATTAGGTTTTTCGCCAATCCCAAACCTCCGTCCGCTTGTCTTTTTCGCGCCTGCCGTCGTCACCGCTCCCTCAGCCGTTCGTTGCGTACTTCCGTGTACGCGGCCTCACGGCTTCACTCGCGTTCCTAGCCGGCCACGAAAAATCCTGCGCGGCGAGCGCCTGTCTTTTTCGCGCCTGCCGTCGTCACCGCATCTGCGCCCTAAGCTCGAAAACTTTGTCTCGGAGCAGGGCGGCCTTCTCGAACTCCAAGCCTGCCGCCGCTTCCCTCATTTCCTTTTCCAAACGTTTAACGTAATCGCCGATTTCTTTGGCGGTCATCTCCAGCGGGCTTTTCCCCACGTAATAATCAGACTCGTCCTCCGCCGCCATGGTGGCCTCTATGACGGAGCGTATGCCCTTAACCACCGTCGTGGGGATGACGCCGTGTTCCCGGTTGAACGCCTCCTGGATGCCCCGCCGTCTGTCCGTCTCCGCGATGGCCTGACGCATGGCGGGGCTTTCGCCGTCCGCGTACATTATGACCTTGCCGTTAACGTTACGCGCGGCTCTGCCTATGGTCTGCACAAGCGAGGTCTCCGTGCGCAGAAATCCCTGCTTGTCGGCGTCCAATATGGCCACCAGGGACACCTCCGGCAAATCCAGTCCCTCACGCAGAAGGTTGATTCCCACCAGCACGTCGAACGCGCCCATACGCAGATCCCGCAGTATAGCCATTCTCTCCAGCGTCTCCACTTCGGAATGCAGATACCTGACGCGTATGCCGGCCCCCTTCAAAAAATCCGTGAGGCTTTCCGCCATCTTCTTGGTCAGCGTCGTGACCAGAACTTTCTCCCCGCGGGCGGCCACCGCGTTTATCTCGCCGATGAGGTTGTCTATCTGCCCTTTGGTCTTTCTCACGTCTATGACAGGGTCCAGAAGGCCTGTGGGACGGATGACCTGTTGCGCGGACACTCCGCCGCTCCGTTCCGTCTCGTAGGCCGCCGGCGTGGCGCTCACGTAGACGATTTGGTTCACCAACCCCTCGAACTCATCGAATTCCAGCGGCCTGTTGTCCAGTGCCGACGGCAAACGGAAGCCGTAATCCACCAACGCGCTTTTGCGCGATCTGTCCCCGGCGTGCATTCCCCGTAGCTGCGGCAACATGACATGGGATTCGTCCACGATGATGAGGAAGTCCTCGGGGAAATAGTCAATAAGCGTATATGGCCTGCTACCAGGAGGCAGGCCGTTGATATGCCTGGAATAGTTCTCTATGCCCTTACAGCTGCCGATCTCCCGCAACATCTCCAAATCGTATCTGGTGCGCTGCTCCAACCGTTGGGCCTCCAGCAATTTCCCGTTTGCCCGAAACCAGGCGAGCCGTTCCTCAAGCTCGTCCTCAATGGTGCGGACGGCCCTGCCCATCTTCTCCTTGGACGCGACATAATGGGATGCGGGGAACACGGAAATGTGGTTCCTGAGCGCCAGCGTCTCCCCGGTCAGGGGATTGATTTCCTTGATGCTCTCCACCTCGTCCCCGAACAGTTGAACCCGCACCGCGCTATCCGCGCCGGCCGGGTATATGTCTATCACGTCGCCCCGCGCTCGGAAATTGCCCCGCGCGAAAGCCAAGTCGTTTCGCGTGTATTGGATGTCCACCAACTTTCGGAGGATGTCGGAGCGGCTCCGCTCGGCGCCGGGCCGCAGGGACAGGACTTGATTCTCATAATCGACGGGGCTGCCCAGGCCGTAAATGCACGAAACGCTGGCGACAATGATGACGTCCCGCCTTTCGGCCAGAGCGGCGGTCGCCGAATGGCGCAATTTGTCTATTTCCTCATTGATGTCAGAGTCTTTCTCGATATATGTGTCGGTGGAGGGTACGTAAGCCTCCGGCTGGTAGTAGTCATAATAGCTGACGAAATATTCCACCGCGTTTTCGGGGAAGAACTCCTTGAACTCCCCGTGCAACTGGGCGGCCAAGGTCTTGTTGTGGGATATGACCAAGGTGGGCCTTTGCGTCCGCTCGATGACGTTGGCCATGGTGAAAGTTTTGCCTGAACCAGTGACCCCAAGCAAGGTTTGGTGCCGCTTGCCGCTCAGAATCCCGTCCGCGAGCGCGTCCACCGCCTGCGGCTGATCCCCCATCATTTTGTATTCGGACACAATCTTAAAACCGCTCATGCCAACCCCGACAAATCCCCACGACGCCCAACAATATACATTATAACAGAACGTAAGTTCTTTTGCAATGGGCAAAATAGAAAATGTAAAGTAGTGTTAGAAAAAGTGAATTGACAACTTAAACGCAACGCCCAGCTATCTATGCGGTTGCGTTTAGTTTTACAAACCAGGGAGTGGCGTTTAGTCCGGCATATGGATCCGGCCCCGGGCGGGCGCCCCTAGG
>JAIRPE010000060.1 GCA_031257175.1 Eubacteriales Family XIII. Incertae Sedis bacterium
ATTCCGTCAGACGACCACCGGGACGTACCGGGAGATTGCCAAGGGCTGGATGGATCTCACCAACCCGTCGGCGGGTTACGACAGCTATACCGCCGCCAGGGCTGACCGCATAATCGCGATGGAGAACATAGGCGTGTTCCACGATTACACCCTCTATCTGCAGCCTACAGTCCACACCGCGAAGGCGGGCAACAGGCTTGCGCTTATTATAACCACGGGCGGCACTAACGCCGCGGCATATACCGACGCCGATGCCTTTACGTTCACTATTGACAACGCGGCCACCTACGCCTATATCCCAAAGGAGGCCGGGGAGCTTTCCATCGACGGTAGACTTAGCATAAAAGCCGCGAAGCGGCCCCTTCCCGGAGAGGATTTCGCCCCGGCGTTCAAGCTGGAGGCCGTCGAGGACGTGAGCGTGAATCTCATAGTGGCGGCATATGACGGCAAAGGACGCTTAACGGACGCGTCCGTGAGCAACAAGGCATTAAGCGCGGGGGAAAAGGCGCAGCTTCAGGCGTCCATCCCCTACAGGGAGGGGCTTACCTATAAATTCTACATATGGGACGCTTCCCAAACGCCGCTTGCAAAATCGACCGCTTTTTAGCTACACTTTTCTAGGCACACTTAACCAAGGAGGATGGAGAATGGAAATCAAAACGATTTGCGTGGTCGGCGCGGGCTTGATGGGGCAGCAGATAGCCTTGCTGGGCGCCCTGTCGGGCTTCGCCGTCAACTGTTGCGACATCAATGAAGAGGCTCTTGGCAAAGCCAAAGAATTCGCCGACGGCTGGCTCGCCAAGCAGCTTTCCAAAGAAAAAATCACGGAAAACCAGGCAAAACAGGCGAAAGAGGGGCTACGCTTCATCAGCGTCATGGCGGAGGCGGCCAAAGACGCTGACATGGTCATCGAGGCGGCCGTGGAGGACGTGGTGGTCAAGCGGCGCATATTCGCCGAGTTGGATCGCATCGCCCCGCCCCACGCCATTCTCGCCACTAACAGCTCTTACCTGGTCAGCTCCAAGATCGCCGACGCGACGCAGAGGCCCGACAAGGTGCTGAACATGCACTTCTTTAACCCCGCTCTCCTCATGAAGACAGTGGAAGTGGTCAAAGGGCCCCATGTGTCCGAAGAGACGGTGGAGGCCGTCATGGCGGTCAGCCGCGCCCTCGGGAAAACCCCCGCCCGCGTGAACAAAGAGATATACGGGTTCCTGTGCAATAGGGTTTTCAGCGCCATCACCAAAGAGGCGTGTTACATGCTTGACCAAGGCATAGCGTCCATAGAGGATATCGACAACGCCATAAAGGGCGCCTTGGGGCATCCCTTAGGCCCGTTGGAGCTGCTGGACTTGACAGGAATCGACTTGGAGTATCATTTGGGCATGGAACGCTTCCGGGAGACGGGCAACCTGGCGGACAAGCCCAGCCCCAGCCTGGTGGAGCGGTACGCGAGGGGGGATTACGGCAGGAAAACCGGCAAAGGATATTATGACTACAGCAAGAAATAGCTGTGGGCGGCAAGCGCGCAACGATTAAAGGAGGAGAAAGCAGTGGGTTACCAATTTATCAAAATCCAACAGGACAACCAAATCGCGACCGTATGGCTTAACAGGCCGGAAAGGCTGAACGCGCTGAACAAGGACATGGTTTTGGAGTTGGACGGCGCTTTTGACGGCTTCGCGGCGGACAAGGATTTAAGGTGCGTCGTCATAACAGGCGAGAAAAATTTCGCCGCGGGCGCCGACATTGAGTCGATGGTGGACTTCACCCCGGAAGAAGCCAAGGCCTTCGCGTTTGTTGAGACTTTCGCGAAAATAGAAAGTTTTCCGTTGCCGGTCATCGCGGCTATCGAGGGCTTCGCGCTGGGCGGCGGGCTGGAACTGGCCCTCCGTTGCGACTTCCGCGTGACGGCCCCGAACGCCAAATTGGGCCTGCCGGAAATCAATCTGGGGATTTTCCCGGGAGCCGGCGGCACGCAGAAGCTGCCGCGCCTCATAGGCGACTCCAAAGCCAAGAAGATGATTTTCACCGGTGGGATGATCGACGGGCAGACGGCGTTGGGCTACGGCCTGGCCGATTTGCTGGCCGAAAACCCGTTGGAAGAGGCGCTCAAGCTGGCCGGGGATTTGGCGAGGAAGGCGCCTGTGGCCTTGCGTCTGGCGAAGCAGTGCGTTAACATGGCGGCCGAGACGGAGCTTTCGGCGGGTTACGGCTACGAAGCGATGGCGTGGGGCTCGCTGTTCGCCACGGAAGACCAGAAGGAGGGGATGCGAGCCTTCCTGGAGAAGAGAAAGCCTTCCTTTACCGGAAAATAGGCATACTCTGAACGGAAAACCTCCAATAGGCGGTTCGCCGGATTTTCGGAAAGGAGGAAACGCAATGGGAAATAAATTGATCGACATGCGGGACGCCGGGTTCATTCTTTTTGACCAACTGAAGATTAACAACCTGTTCCAGTACGAGCGCTACGGCGATTACTCGGAGGAATCCGTGGAAATGGCCCTGAAGGCCGCCGAGAAGCTCGCGGTGAACGAATATTACCCCGTCAACGGGGAGGGCGACAGAGTCGGGGTCGTCTTTGCGGACGGCAAGGCCAAGGTTCCTGAGGCCTACTTCTCGCCCTATCGGAAGTTCTGCGAGGGAGGCTGGACCGCCCCGTCCGAAAGCTATGACCTGGGAGGCCAGCAATTGCCCATCGTCGTGAACTTTGTCACCCAAATGATGTTCTTCGCCGCAAACCAGTCCCTGATGGTGTATACCTGCCTGACCCATAGCGCGGGCAAGGTCGTCGAGAAATTCGGGACGGAAGAGCAGAAGAAGAAGTACCTGGAACCCCTCTGGTCGGGGCGCTGGGGCGGTTGCATGGACTTGACCGAGCCGGGCGCGGGCAGCGACGTGGGCGCCATACGCGCCAAGGCCATCCCCCGGGACGACGGGACGTTCCTCATAAAAGGCAACAAGCTGTTCATCAGCCAGGGCGAGTCCGACCTGACGGAGAATCTCGTCCATATCCTGCTCGCCAGGATAGAGGGCGACCCCGAGGGGACGAAAGGGCTTTCCTGCTTCATCGTCCCCAAAATCAGGGTCAACGACGACGGATCCCTCGGCGAGGGGAACGACGTGGCTTGCACCGGCGTGGAACACAAGATGGGCATGAAGGGCTCCGCCACCGCGTCCCTGGCTTACGGCGACAACAACGATTGCGTGGGCGAGTTGATAGGGGGACGGGGCAAGGGCATTGTCACCATGTTCCACATGATGAACGAGCAACGGGTGGTGGTGGGCATAGAAGGGCTTTCCATGGGCAGTTCCGCCTATCTGCACGCGCTGGGATTCGCCAGGGAGCGCAAGCAGGGGGCCGCTTTCGGGCAGAAAGCAGGGGAGCAGGTGCCCATCATCGAGCATCCCGACATCCGCAAAAATCTGCTGGTGACCAAGAGCTACGTGGAAGGGATACGCGCCCTGTTGCTCTACACGGGGTACTGTATGGACATGGTCGAGGTGTCCGAAAGCGAGGAGGAGCGCCAGAAATATGGCGACCTTATCGAGGCTCTGACCCCGATATGCAAGGCCGGCGGCTCCGACAGGGGATTCGACGCCTGCGTGGCGGCCGTGCAAATCCACGGCGGTTATGGTTATTGCCAAGAATATTACGTGGAGCAATTGCTAAGAGATTCTAAAATTACCAGTATTTACGAGGGAACCAACGGCATTCAGGCCAACGACCTTATGGGGCGGAAAATCAGCATGAGGGGCGGCTCCGCCTTCGAGACGCTGGTGAATGAGATGAGAAAGACCATCGAGGCCGCCAAAAGCGACGCGCTCCTCCCCTACGCCAAGGAGTTCGAGGCGTGTTTGGAGCTGGCGTTGGGGGTGACGGCGAAGCTGAGGGATGAAGCCAAGGGCGAACGCGCTTATCTGGCTTACACCTGGGCCAGCCAATACCTCAACGTGTTCATCGACCTGGCCGTCGCCTGGATGCTGCTCGATCAGGCGGCCATCGCCGAGGGGAAGCCGACGGCTGGGCTGGCCGAGGCTGACGCCACGTTCTACGCCGCCAAGGTATGCACGGCGAAATTCTTCATCAAGTCCGTCCTGCCCCAGATAAAGGGCCGGTTGAGCGCCATCGAGGAGAACGACGACGCCATTTTGGCCATGACGGACGCTTATTTCACTGATTAACACTAATCTGCGGTTAATGCCAATCCGCGCTCAAAACGTTACCTTGAGGCGGATTGGCGGCACTATCTTTCGAGGCCCGCCCGATAATTTTGGGCGGAATTTGAAAAAGGATGAGTATAAGGAGGTGGTTCGGTGAATTTCCAGGAAGAATACGCTAAGAAGCTGGTCACGGCCGAGGAAGCGGTGAAGGTGGTCAAATCCGGGGACTGGGTGGATTACGGCACCTTCGCAGGGCAGGTGGTGGCGCTGGACAAGGCGCTCGCCGGCAGGAAGGACGAGCTTTTCGACGTGAAGGTGCGCGGCACCGCCAGGCAGAACGTGCCTGAGATAGTAAAGGCCGACCCCGAAAAGGCGCATTTCACTTTCAACAGCACCCATCTGGGCGCCGCCGAGCGCGGGTTGAGCGACCAGGGGCTCTGCTGGCATCTGCCCGTGCTGTATCACGAGCAGCCCAGGTATTACAGGGAGCATATACGGACTGACGTGGTGTTCCTGACCGTGCCGCCCATGGACTCGTGGGGGTATTTCAGCTTCGGGCCGCAGGTTTCCCACGCCATGGCGCTCTGCGAGTCCGCCCCTGTCATCGTTTTGGAGGTGAATCCCAACATGCCCCCCTGCAGGGGCGGCTTCCAGGACGCCATACACATAAGCAAGGTGGACTACGTGGTGGAGGCGGATTGGGAGTTGCCGCTGATACCGCCCATCATCCCCAGCGAGGTGGACCAAAAGATAGCGGGGCTGATAATGGACAGGCTGGAGGACGGCGACTGTCTCCAGCTGGGGATAGGCGGGATGCCTAACGCGGTGGGGGCGATGATATCCAAGTCCGATCTGAAGGATTTGGGCATACACACCGAGATGTTCGTGGATTCCTTCGTGGACATGATAGAGGCCGGGCAGGTCACCGGAGCGAGGAAGAACATCGACAAGTACAAGGTCGTATGCACCTTCGCCCTTGGCGGGAAGCCCACCTACGACTATATTCGGGACAATCCGCGGGTGGCTTTTTATCCCGTGGACTACACGAACGACCCCTTCGTGATATCGCGGAACGACAAGGTGGTCGCCATCAACAATTGCGTGGAGGTGGACATTTTGGGCCAGATCTGCTCGGAGTCGTCCGGGACGCGGCAGATCAGCGGCACGGGCGGGCAACTGGACTTCACTTACGGGGCGTACCGCTCGAAGGGGGGCAGGGCTTTTATCTGCATGAGCTCGGCCTACACCAAGAAGGGGGCGCTGGCGTCCAGGATAAAGCCCACGCTCACCCCCGGCGCGGTGGTCACTGTTCCCAGGACCATGGTGCATTTCCTGGTCACGGAGAACGGCGTGGTAGAGCTGAAGGGACGCACTCTTTGGGAGAGGGCGGAGGCCATCATCTCCATAGCCCACCCCGAGTTCCAGGACGAGCTGGTCAAGGAGGCCGAGGCCCTGGGGGTCTGGCGCAGGAGCAACAAGGTTTGACGGCCTCGGTCGCGCCTGCCCCAGCCCCCTCTCAGCCCGCCCTAACTATCCCCATAACACCCGATCACCTCAAAATACTCGCACGTCACCGAAGCGTGCCTGAGCGCCTCCGTCGTCCCCTTGTCCATGATATTCCCCTGTATCTCCACAAAAAACCTGTATTGCCCGGGAGCCGCCGGCCTGGACTCAATCCTCATCAAATTCAAGCCCGCGGCCATGAAAGGCAGCAAAATCTCGCAGAGCGACCCGCTCCTGTGGGGCGCCGAGAAAGTCACCGAAATAAGGTCGTCCTTCTCCTCGTATTCAGGTTCAGGGGAAATAACCACGAAAGACGTCCTGTTCGCCGCGTCGTCCATGATGTCAGGCGCCAGCACCTTAAGGCCGTTAATCTCCGCGGCGCGCCTGGAGCCGATGGCCGCCGTCCTGCCGCCCGCGGACTTCGCCGCCGTCTCCGCCGCCACCGCCGTGTTCCTGCAAGCGCTCAAATCCCAAGCCCTGCCGTGCAGGAACCTGGAACATTGGCGAAAACCCTCGGGGTGGGAGAACACCTCGCGCACGTCCGAAAGCCCCGTCCCCTCGGGCGCCAGCAGACAGTGGTTGATGTCTATCCACGTGCGCCCCACGATATAGCAGCCGAACTTCCTGAGCAAGTCATACGTCTCCCCTATGGCCCCGGTCTTGGAATTCTCTATGGGCACGACGCCGTAGGCCGCCTTCCTCTCCTTCACCGCCGTGAACACGTCCTCGAAAAACTCGGTCGCCATCCTGTTCGCCTCAGGGAACAATTTTATCAGCGCCTGCTCGCTCCACGCCCCCGGCACCCCCTGGTAAGCGCAGGTTATGTCCCCGCGTATCGGCCGCCTGGGCGGCGGCAGCAGCCTCACGTCCCCCGAGAACAGGGTTTTCCGCTGCCGCTCCTTGGAAATGGCCAGCACCGTACGCATGAGCAACTGAAGCTCCCCCCGCACGTCCTCCCCCACCAGCGCGGCGGCCTGGCCCACCACCGCCTGCTCCCTGTCGTCGTCCACTATGGCCAGATTCCCCGCGCCCTTGACCTCGGCTATAAGCTTCGAGACGCCCATGCGCTCCTCGAACAGCGGCGCCAGACTGGCGTCGATTTGGTCTATGCGCTTCCTCAATTCAGCTAATTTTTCCGCAGTATTCATGCTTCCCTCCATTCATGTCGCCGCTCGGGCCCGCGTCGCGGCTCAGTCCATCGCCGCCGCCCGCACCTTCTCCACCTTCCTCATGAGCCGCTCGAACAAAAACGGCGTTATCGACTGCTGCCCGTCGCACAGCGCCTTCGCGGGCTGGTTATGCACCTCTATCATCAGGCCGTCCGCCCCCGCCGCGGCCGCCGCCAAAGCCATGGGGTAAACCAAATCCCAGTACCCCGTGCCGTGGGACGGGTCAACTATCACAGGCAGATGGGACTTCTTCTTCAATACGGGCACCGCCGAAAGGTCCAGCGTGTTCCGCGTCGCCGTCTCGAAAGTCCTGATGCCGCGCTCGCAGAGCATGAGCGGGCTTTTCCCCGCTGTCAGCACGTAATCCGCGGCCTGCAGCATCTCGTCAATAGTGCTGGACAGCCCCCTCTTCAGCAGCACGGGCTTGTTCGTCTTGCCCACCTCGCGGAGCAACGGGAAATTCTGCATGTTCCGCGCCCCTATCTGGATGATGTCCACGTCCCGCTCGAAGGCGTCCACGTAATCCAGCGACATTATCTCCGTCACTATGGGCAAGCCCGTCTTTTCCTTGGCAATTTTCAGCAATTCCAGACCCCCCAGCCCCAGCCCCTGAAAAGAGTAGGGCGAGCTGCGCGGCTTGAACGCCCCTCCCCGCAGGAAATCCGCCCCCGACTCCTTCACGTCCCTGGCGATGGAAAGAATCTGCTCCTCGCTCTCCACCGAGCAAGGCCCGGCCATGACCGTGAACCCGCCCCCGCCCACCGTCCTGCCCGCTATCTCCAGCGCCGAGTCCTGGGGGTGGAAACGCCGCCCCGCCAGCTTGTAGGGCTCGGACACCTTCAGGATACGCTCCACGAACTCGTGGCGCATGAGGCTGTCCTCGGACAACATGCTCGTGTCCCCCGCCAGCCCCAGCATTATAGTGCTTTCGCCCACAATTTCCTGGATAACCAGCCCCCTGCCGCTCAAATCCTCGCGCAAGGACGCCACCTGCCATTCCTCCGCCGTCGGCCTCAAAATAATAATCATCGCGAAAACCTCCCTATTATAGTCGCGGCCACGCGCCGCCTGTCCAACGTCCTGCCCATGTATAGCTCATCGGCCAACAACGCTTGGTAGACCAGCATTCCTAAACCGTTGATTCCTTTTATTCCTATTTCTTCCGCTTTTTTCAACAATGCCGTCTTAGACCGCCCGTACACCAGGTCGCAGACCAAAGCCCCCCTCGGCAATGCCTCCAAAAACCCCAGGCTCTCAAAATCGCCCGCGCCCTCCATGCCCAAGGGAGTAGCGTTCACCAATATGTCCGTGTCCGCGGCGGCCTCAGCCAAAGCGTCAGGGCTCATCTCCAGCCCCAATACCTCCCCCCTCCGAGCCAAGCCGCCCCTCTTGCCCGCGCCCGTCCCCATGTCGGCCCCCGCCTCTTCGGCAATCCCCGGCGCTACCCGCCTGACGTTGGCCGCCAGCGCCTCGGCCCGCTCCTTCCGCCTGCCCAGCGCGCGAACCCGCGCCGCGCCGCAGGCGGCTGCTTTATAGGCCACCCCGGCCGCCGCTCCGCCCGTCCCCAGCACCGTCACCCTGGACCCTCCGTAGTCGAAACCCGCGTCCCGTATAGCCTCTTGGAGCCCTCCCATATCCGTGTTGTGCCCCGTCAGGCGGCCTTCCTTTATGACTACAGTGTTCACTGCCCCGCAAAGCCGCGCCTCCTCGTCAATATCATCCAAAAAATCCATTATGTCCTGCTTGTGGGGTATCGTCACGTTGAACCCCCGCAGCCCCGACTCCCGCGCCGCTCGGACGAAGGCCCCCAACCCGCCCCGCTTCACGTGCATGGCCTTGTAGTCCCACGCCGCCGCGTCCCCCGACCCCTCGGCGAGACCCAGGCCGTGGGCGGCGAAAACGGCCTTGTGGATTTCAGGGGAGCGCGTGTGCCCTATGGGGTCGCCTATGACCCCGAACCCCTTGCCCGGATGCTCGCCATTGACCAGCAGCATCAGCTTCCCAAGCGCCTCCTGAAATCCGCCGTCATTGGCCAGCGCCGCGTGGGCGCTCTTCAGGTACAGCGGCCTGCGCTCCTTGCTAATGCCGAACAGGCGCGCCGCCCCTTCGGCCAGCAACGGCCTGCCGGCGCATTCCACGTCGCCCGCTATGGCCGTCGGATCCCTGTCTATGAATATGATGAAACCGTTCTTCGCCAGTAGCCGCATGTTGTCCTCGCGCAGAACGACGCCGCCCCCCGTGGAAATGACGGCGCCCGTCGCCTCGGCGGCCCGACGCGCCTCCTCCGTCTCCATCTCCCGAAACCGCGCCTCGCCCCAGGCGGCGAATATCTCGCTGACGCTCATGCCCGCGGCCCGCTCTATCTCCGCGTCCATGTCACGAAAATCCAGCCCCGCCAGCTCCGCCGCCGCCAGCCCCAGCGTCGTCTTGCCGCTGCCCGGCAAACCCGTCAGGACTATGTTCCTCATATCCTCCCCTCCATCAAATCCAGCAGGCAGAAGGCCGTCACGCCCTCCACCACAGGCGTGGCCCTGGGGACTATGCAGGGGTCGTGCCTGCCCTTCACTTTAATTTCCACATTTTCCAACGTGTCTGGGTCAACGCTCATCTGGGGCTTGCCTATAGAGGCGGTGGGCTTGAAAGCCACGCGGGTTATTATGGGCATCCCGTTGCTTATTCCTCCCAAAATCCCGCCGTTGTTGTTGGTGACGGAGCTGATCGCGCCCGCCTCCACGCGAAGGGCGTCATTGGCCGCGCTGCCCCTCATGCCCGCGAAAGCGAAGCCCCTGCCGAACTCCACGCCCTTGACGGCGGGGACGGAAAACAGCATGGAGGCCAGACGGCTCTCCACGGAGCCGAAAAACGGGTCCCCCAGCCCGCCGGGAACGCCGAAAACCGCGCATTCCACCACGCCGCCCACCGAATCGCCATCCGAACGCGCCTCCATGATGGCCGCCTCCATGGGCTCCGAGGCTCCCGTCCTCGCGGGAAAGGGCCTTGCGGAAATCTCCGCCCAGCCCGCCTCCCCCTCAGGCGCGCCATCGTCCACGACTCCGCCCACGGAGACTATCCTGCCGTATACCGACACGCCGCGCCTGGACAAAAGCTGCTTCGCCACCGCGCCCGCGAACACCAGCGGCGCGGTCAGCCTGCCCGAAAAATGCCCCCCTCCGCGCATGTCCGCGAAACCCTTGTATTTCAGCAGGGCTGTCCAGTCCGCGTGCCCCGGCCTAAACGCCCTGCCGTAGTCCCCCGAGCGGGCGTCCCTGTTGTATATCAGCCCCGCCAACGGGGCCCCCGTGGTGACGCCGTCCCGCAGCCCGCTCAGTACCTCCACCTGGTCGGCCTCAGCGCGGGCGGTGGAATAAGCCGCCCTCCCTGGGGCGCGGCGTTCCATCTCCCCGCGTATCATCCCCTCGTCCAAAGCCTCCCCCGCAGGAAGCCCGCCTATGACCAGGCCTATGGCCTTCCCGTGGGACTCCCCGAAAATCGTCAACGTCACATTGCGCCCCCATGTGTTCATATTCGCCTCCCTGGCGGCCTCTGCCGCCGTGATTACGCCAACGCCGCGGGCCTCCGCCTCGCTCGCCGCCTACTCGCCTTCAAAATCCCTCCAGAAATTCGGGTAGGACTTGCCCACCGATTCCCAGCCCCTCAGCAGAAGCGGCCCCTCGCAGCGGATCGCCGCCAGCGCCATGGCCATGGCTATCCTGTGATCCCCCTTGGCGTCCGCAAACCCGCCTCTCAGGGACGGCGTTCCCTCTATAAACAGCGCGTCCGCCCCCTCTCTGACGCGCGCCCCCAAACGCGCCAGATTCTCGGCCATGGCGCTCAACCTGTCGCTCTCCTTCAGCCTGAGCCTGCCCGCGTTGACGATTCGGCTCTCTCCTTCGGCCAAGGCGCACAGCGCCGCCACGGGGGGCGCCAGGTCGGGGTTCTCCCTCGCGTCCATAGTTATCCCCTTTAGCCTCCCGCCCCGCGTGGCCACGGTCACGCTCCCGTCCTCGCGCCAAACCGTCTCCGCGCCCATATTTCCCAATATTTCCAGTATAGCCCTGTCGCCCTGCCTGCTCTCGCGGTTCAGCCCCAGGCAGCGCGTGTCCCGTCCCAACGCCGCCGCCCCCAGGAAAAACGCCGCCTGTGAAAAATCCCCCTCCACGCCGTACTCCGCAGGCGCGTAGCCCTGCCCGCCCTCCACGCGGTACTCTGTGGGCGTCTCCTCCACCTTCGCCCCGAAAGCCCTCATAACGTCGATAGTCATGTCCACGTACTGGCGCGACTCCAGCTCCCCGCGCAGCCGCACCGTCCCCCCCTTCTCGGTCAATGGCAGGGCCAGAAGCAGGCCGGAGACAAACTGGGAGCTGACGTCCCCCGCCACGAGGCATTCGCCCCCGCGAAAAGGCCCCTTCACCCGAACCCCCCGCAAATCCTGGGAAAACTCCACGCCCTTACCCGCGAACGCCTCCGCGTACACGCCCAGAGGCCGCTCCATCAGCCTGCCCCTGCCCAAAAACAGCGTCTCGCCGCCTGACAGCGCCGCCAAAGGTATGAGGAACCTGAGAGTGGAACCGGACTCATTGCAGTCCACCACCCGCCCGCCGCCCACGCCCGGCTTCGCCGAGCCCAGCGCGGTCAAAGCGCCGCCGTCCTCGCGGAACGCCGCGCCCAGCGCCTCCATTCCGCCTATGGTGGCCCTTATGTCCTCCGACATGGACAGGCCGCGGACGGCGCCTCCCCCGGCCAAAGCGGCGCAAATTACCGCCCTGTGCCCCAGACTCTTCGACGCGGGGGGCGTGACCGCCCCCTTGGGGAATTTCCCCACCAACTTTTCCGACGTGCCGCTCACCATGCCGCCATGCCCTCCCGCAATTCCTGAAAATCGCAATCATATATGAAAGCGTCCCCCAAGCGGCGGAGCAACACTAGCCGCAGCCCCGCGCCCCCGCGTTTCTTGTCCATCTCCATGTGGGGCAGCAGTTCCTCCGCGCCGTATCCGCAGTCCGCCTCCAGGCCCTTCGAGGCCAGAATCTCCCGCAACGCCCGCTCCGTGCCCGGCTCCGTCATCCCCTTATCCTCGCCGAGCCTGGCGGCCATGACCATGCCCATGGCCACCGCCTCCCCGTGGTTGTGCCGCTCGTAAGACCCCGCCCGCTCGATGGCGTGGCCGAAGCTGTGGCCGAAATTCAGGAGCATCCGCTCCCCCCTGTCGAACTCGTCCCTCTCCACGATCCCCTTTTTAATGTCACAGCACTCCCTCACCACCTCGGCCATCAGGGCTGGCTCCAGACGTTCCGCCGCGCCGCCCCCCGAAGCCGCGCCGGCCAGTTTCCCGAGCAGCGCCTCGGAGCGGATGGCCCCGTACTTGATCACCTCAGCCATGCCGCAGCGGTACTCGCGGGCGGGCAGGGCGTCCTGCAGGCCCGTGTCCATGACGGCCAGCCTGGGCTGGTAAAAGGCGCCCACCAGATTCTTCCCCGCCTCCACGTTTATGGCGGTTTTCCCCCCTATGCCCGAATCCACTTGCGCCAACAGCGTGGTGGGCAGCTGTACGAAATCCACGCCCCTATTCCACGTGGCCGCCGCGAACCCGCACAGGTCGCCCACGACCCCGCCGCCGAAGGCCAGCGCCAAACCGTCGCGCCTGAGCTTGCCGCGCCCGAAGGCGTCATAGACAAGCCTCAGCCCCTCAAGGGACTTAGCCCGCTCCCCCGGCTCCAAAACCACGCTGAAAAACCCCAGCCCCGCGCTTTCCATGGCCGCCGTGAGACGCGCCCCGTACAACGCCCACACGTTCGCGTCGCTGACCACGGCAATGCCGCCCCCGGGAGCGCCGCCCCCGTAAAGCTCCCTAAGCAACTCCCCGACCCGCTCCGTCAGGCCCCGCCCTATCAGCACGTCATAAGCCCCGCCTGCCGTGCCCGCCCTCAACTTTACCATACCAGCCTCCGTAAACGCCGCCTCGCCCGGTCGAGTCGCCGCGCCCTGTCTGCCCGCCGCGCCCGACTCCCAATCCAATAAAAAAGGCCCATGCGCATGTACATGGACCTTCGTTTCGTTATCTTACCTAAAATTCCCTTGAAATCGGTCAGTACATGGCGCCCTCAATTGTTCAAACGAAACCAGCCAAAGCTAAAATAGCTCCGGCTAAAGGTAAAGTAAAAACCATTGGACGCCACTAAAGGCGATTTCGCGTTCAGCGCCATACGCGCCTCCATACTGCCACCAACTCCAGGAAGACCCGCCACACAGCGGCGCCGCCCCGTATATATCCAACCGACACCCATTATATCACATCAAAAAACATATCGCAACGGGAATTTTTGGTTTTTTTGGGGTGATTTTTGGATGAGTGACTTGACAACTTAAACGCAACGCCCGGCCTTTCGCGCCAAGACAGGGCGCACGGAGGGGGCCGACGCCCGTCGGCCCCCTCCGCGTCCGCTCGGTCACGTCGGCTTATTCCCCCGACGCTCCCAAAAACCTGTGCAGCATGGCCGCCGCTTCCGCCCTTGTGGCGTCGCC
>JAIRPE010000072.1 GCA_031257175.1 Eubacteriales Family XIII. Incertae Sedis bacterium
CAACGCGCCGCCGCAGCAAGCCTTCCTCGCCTACGGCTCGTTAGGCTTGCTGCGGCGGGAAAACCATATCGGGGAAAGATTCCCCCCTTATATGGTTCACATCATTGACAAACGCACACAACGCACACAAATTATTTCTAGGGCCCACGTTGACTTTTGGTTTGATATGTGGTAAACTGTTTAAGCGTCTTGTGGATTAATCCCAGGCGCTTATATTAAAGTACGGGTAAAACCGCGAAAGTCCCAGGGCTGCGCCAGGCGGCTCTGGTTTAGGCTGTTTGTCGGCGGGGACGGGCGAGAAGCCGTCCGCCGCGTGGAAATGGAGGCAGACATGAGAGTGAGGGTGACGTTGGCCTGCACCGAGTGCAAGCAGAGGAATTACGATTCCATCAAGAACAAAAAGAATGACCCTGACCGCATAGAGCTGAGCAAATATTGCAAGTTCTGCAAGAAGCATACCGCTCATAGGGAAACCAAATAAGAGGGGGCATAAAATGGCTAACGAAAACGAAAAAGAACTGGCAAAGGTCAGAACCGGGGATAAGGACCAGAAAAAGAAGAGCGCCTTGGCGGCGGCCAAGGCCAAGCAGAACCAGAACCAGAACAAGACCACCATCAAGGAGTATTTCCGCGGCGTCAGGGTGGAAATGAAGAAGGTGGTGTGGCCCACTCCCAGGGAGTTGATGGCTTACACGTGGACGGTGCTGTTCACCTGCTTCGCGTTCGGCTTTCTGTTCTGGGTGACGGACGCTTTGCTGATGCAGGGCCTGAAGATGGCTCTGGGCTTTGAGTTCAGTTGAAGGGCGAGGCTATGATCATGAGAAACGCTGACCCCGCGGGCGGGGCTTTCGACGAAGCCGAGGCGTATCAGGCCGCGGAAGCCGCCGTCACCAGCGAGGCCGCTCCCGCAGGCGACGAAGGTGAGGCCCCCAGGTTGCGCTCGCCCGGGCTGAAAGGCAGGCTGGAGGAGGACGACTACGACAACAGCAAGTCAAAGTGGTACGTGGTCCACACCTATTCCGGCCATGAGAACAAGGTTAAGGTCAATATAGAGAAAATCGTCGAGAACAGAGGCATGCAGGACTTGATCCTGAAGATTATCGTGCCTACCGAGGATCGGGTGGAGATAAAGAACGGCCAACGGAAAGTCAAAACTCGCAAGATGTTCCCCGGATATGTCCTCGTCAAGATGATCGTCACCAACGAGTCCTGGTATCTGGTCCGCAACACCCAGGGCGTCACGGGCTTCGTGGGGCACGGCACCGAGCCGATACCCCTCACCAAGGACGAGGTGCGCCGCATGGGCATCGAGAAGATATACATCGACTTGGACATAGATATAGGCGACAGCGTCAAAGTCATCAACGGCCCCTTTGAGAGCTTCATGGGCGTCGTGGAGGAAGTCAACATGGACAAACAGACATTGAAAGCAAGGATTTCCATGTTTGGGAGGGACACGCCGATAGAGCTTGAATTCGGCCAGGTTGACAAGATATAGAAAAATCTGAAGGGTTTCCCGGGATGCCTCGCGCGCGTTCGGGCGCGGGTTTTCGGAAAGCCCCCAAGGAAAGGAGGATTTAGTTATGGCGAAAAAAATCGAAGGCTTGGTCAAGCTGCAGATTCCCGCAGGCAACGCGAACCCCGCGCCGCCGGTGGGTCCCGCGCTGGGGCAGAAGGGCGTGAACATCATGGACTTTTGCAAGCAGTTCAACGCCAAGACGCAGGATCAGGCGGGCATGATTATTCCCGTGGTGATAACGGTGTACGCGGACAGGTCGTTCACCTTCATCACGAAGACGCCGCCGGCCGCGGTGCTGTTGAAAAAGGCGGCTAATTTGCAGTCGGGCTCGGGCGAGCCTAACAAAAAGAAGGTCGCCACCCTGACCGAGGCCCAAGCCAGGGAAATCGCCCAGATCAAGATGCCGGACCTCAACGCTTCTTCCGTGGAGAGCGCCACCGAGATGATAAAGGGCACGGCGAGGAGTATGGGGATAGTGATTCAGAATTAACTAAGTGGGAGGCCACGGCCGTTCGCACCACAAGGAGGTAAGAAATGCCTAAAAGAAGCAAAGGTTACAAGGAAGCCGCGAAGCAGTACGAGAAGCTCACGCTCCACGAGGTGGGAGACGCCATTGACCTGGCGGTCAAGACCGCGCGGGCCAAGTTCGACGAGACCATAGAGGTCCACGCCAAGTTGGGCGTTGACGGAAGGCATGCCGACCAGCAGGTCAGGGGGGCCATAGTCCTCCCCCACGGCACCGGGAAATCCGTCAAGGTGCTGGTTTTCGCGAAAGGCCCGAAGGCCCAGGAAGCGGAGGCCGCAGGGGCTGAGTACGTGGGCGCCGAGGAATTGGCGCAAAAGATCCAGACCGAGAACTGGTTCGATTTCGACGTGGTGGTCGCCACCCCGGACATGATGGGCGTCGTCGGCAGGCTGGGAAAGATATTGGGCCCCAAGGGCCTCATGCCCAACCCCAAGTCGGGCACGGTCACTATGGACGTGGAGAGGGCGTTGCAGGATATCAAAGCAGGTAAGGTGGAGTACCGTCTGGACAAGACCAACATCATCCACACGCCTATTGGGAAAGCGTCGTTTGGACGGGACAAGCTGGTGGACAATTTCAACGCGTTGCTGGAGGCCGTCGTGAAGGCGAAGCCTGCCGCGGCGAAGGGCCAGTACTTGAAGAGCGTCACCGTCGCCGCCACTATGGGCCCGGGGATCAAGATAAACCCCGTTAAGATAGCGTTTTAGGGAAGCCGTCCCGAACGCCGCACAATCGAATACGCGCAGCCGTAGACAGCCGGCGCGCCCCCTGCGAGAGGGCGCTTAATCCCCGGTCGAGGCGTTCATTATAACGTTCGTTATAAAGGAGCCTTTTTGTCTGCGGGCAGGAGGGCTTTGTTTTATTGGCGGTCGGAGCGGTATTGCCGATTGGATCGAAAATTATGAGAAAGGAGAAAGTTTATGCCATCAGCCACACACTTACAGGAAAAACAGGCTGTCGTCAGCGAAATCAAGGCGAAGCTCGACAGGGCCAGCGCCGCGGTCGTCATCGACTACATAGGCATAAATGTGGCGCAGGCTGACGCGATGCGGAAAAAGCTACGCGAGGCCGGCGTCGATTACAAGGTCTATAAGAACACTTTGATGAAGCGGGCTATCGAGGGCACCCCTTTCGCCAGTCTGGGCGAGTCCCTGTCCGGGCCGAGCGCCTTCGCCTTCGGGTTCGAGGACGCCGTCGCCCCTGCCAGGGCGCTTGACGGGATTATGAAGGACTTCAAGAAGATGGAGTTTAAGGCGGGGGTCATCGAGGGCTCCTTGTACGACGCGGAAGGGTTGAAGCAAATCGCGTCATTGCCTACCAAGGACGAGCTTATCGCCAGGTTCATGGGCAGCATCCAGTCGCCTGTCGGCAAACTGGTACGCACCTTCAAGGCCGTCGCCGACGCCATGGAGGACGGCTCCCTGGGCAGCGGAAAGCCCGCCGAGGCGGCGCCTGCCGCAGATGCGGAGGAAGCCAAGCCTGACGCCGCGCCTGTCGCGGAGGCCGAGGCGGCGCCTGCCGAAGAACCTGCCGCAGAGGACAAAACCGACGCAGCGGAAGCTGAGGCGGCCCCCGCCGAGGCGCCCGCTACGGATGATAAAGCCGAGGCCGTCGATGCCGCCGCCAAGAGCGACGAGCAGGCCGAGTGAGCGCGACGCGTTGGAACGCGTTAACAGGATAATATATCATATTACGGAGGTATTGAAATGACAAACGAACAAATAATCGAAGCCATAAAAGGTATGACTATTTTGGAAATCAACGAGCTCGTGAAGGCTTGCGAAGAGGAATTCGGCGTATCCGCGGCCGCCCCTGTGGCGGTGGTCGGCGCCGCGGCGGCCGGCGCGCCTGCCGCTGAGGAGCAGACGGAGTTCACGGTAGTCCTGGCTGGCGCCGGCGCCGAGAAAATCAAGGTCATCAAGGTGGTCAGGGAACTGACCGGCCTGGGCCTGAAGGAAGCCAAGGAATTGGTGGACGGCGCCCCGTCCAACGTGAAGGAAGGCATCGAGAAGGCCGAGGCGGAAGCCATCAAGAAGAGCCTGGAGGACGTCGGGGCTGTGGTCGAGCTGAAGTAGGCTGGGCGTTTGGATCAGTAAATATTTTCTTCAACTGTCCGCTCCGGCCTATAAGCCGCATCGTAATCGAGAAGTATGCAAAAAAGGCTGTCGTCGCGCATCGACGGGCCTTTTTTGTTGCGCCGATTTGCCGTTCGCGACGCCCGCGTTCGATATCTATACCATAACCCCCTCGCCTTATGGTATAATTTACTCAACTACCGTAACACCATAGATAGGAGATTAAGATATGAGACTTTCAAAAATGCACATCAACACGTTGAGGGAGGCGCCGGCCGAAGCGGAGATACCCAGCCATGTCTGGCTGCTCCGCAGCGGCATGATACGCAAGCTGGTTTCCGGCGTGTACGGTTTCATGCCCCTGGGCTATCGCTCCGTGAGGAAAATCGAGGAAATAACGCGCCAGGAGATGGACGCGACCGGAGCGCAGGAGATACATATGTCGGCCATACAGCCCGCCGAGCTTTGGATGGAATCCGGCAGATGGCACGTCATGGGCCCGGAAATGTGGCGCGTCAAAGACCGGCACGAGAGGGATTTCTGCCTTGGCCCCACCCACGAGGAAATATTCACGGACATAGTCCGTTCCGAGGTCAGCTCTTACCGCCAGCTGCCGCTCAACCTCTATCAGATACAGACAAAATACCGGGACGAGGCGCGGCCCCGCTTCGGCCTCATGAGAAGCCGCGAGTTCGTCATGAAGGACGCCTATTCCTTCGACAGGGATTGGGAAGGGCTGGACAAAAGCTATAAGGACATGTACGAAGCCTACGAGAGGGTGTTCGCCCGTTGCGGGCTGACCTTCAGGGCGGTGGAGGCGGACAGCGGGGCCATGGGCGGCAACGCGTCCCATGAGTTCACGGCCTTGGCCGACGTGGGGGAAAGCGAGATAGCCTATTGCGACTCCTGCGACATGGCCGCCACCACGGAAAGGGCCGCCGTCAAGGACGCCCCCGCCGCGGAAGAAGCCGAGTTGCCCTTGGAGATCGTTAGCACCCCAGGTACCAAAACCATCGACGCGGTGGCCGAGTATTTGGAGCTGCCCAAGGAAAAGACCATCAAGGCCCTGCTGCTGGCCGTCTACGGCGAGGACGGCGGCGTCAGGGAATACGTGGCGGCCTTCATACGAGGGGACAGGGAGCTGAACATGACCAAGCTGGTGAACGCCCTGGGCGTCCCCGAGCATATGGCGGCCTTCGCGGACGAGGCGGCCATGGAGGCGGCCACGGGCTGCGTGGGCGGCTTCACCGGGCCGGTGGGGCTGCACGACTGCAAGATACTGGTGGACAGCGAGCTTACGGGCATGAAGAACATGTGCGCGGGCGCCTGCAAGCTCGATTGCCACATGATTAACGTGAATTACGGGCGCGACTACAAAGGAGACGTGGTCACTGATCTGAAAAAAATCCGCGAGGGCGACCCCTGCCCCGCCTGCGGCGCTCCCACGCGCCTGGCCAGAGGCATAGAGGTGGGCCAGGTGTTCAAGCTGGGGACGAAATACAGCGCCTCCATGGGCGCTTACTACAAGGACGACAACATGAAGGACCACCTGATAGTGATGGGCAGCTACGGCATTGGCGTAACGAGGACTCTGGCGGCCATAGCCGAGCAGCACCACGACGAGGACGGGCTGATTTGGCCTGTTCCCGTGGCGCCCTACCACGTCATCGTCACCGTGGTGAAGGCCGACGACAAGGAACAGTCGGAATTGGCGGAAAGGATATACGGGGAGCTTCTGGCCAACCATGTGGAGGCGCTGCTGGACGACAGGGACGAACGGGCGGGGGTAAAATTCAAGGACGCGGATATTTTGGGCATCCCCGTGAGGATAACGGTGGGCAAGAAGGCGGCCGAGGGCGTGGTCGAGTACAAGCCCCGCGCCGAGAAAAAGGCGTTGGAGCTGGGCGCCGCCGAGGCCGTGGCCGAAGCGACGCGTTTCATCCGCGACAGGCTGTGAGCGCGGGGCCGCGAACCGCGAGGGACGCGGCCGTCAGGAGGGCTATATGTGGGTCGGCGGCGTGAGGGTGGCTGTCATCGACGAGGACGGCAGGCTGTTGCTGGTGCGGCAGCGGCATGAGGGACGGGAGATATGGATGCTCCCCGGCGGCGCCATCGAGGACGGCGAGGACGCGGCGGCGGCGGCGGTCAGGGAGGTCTTTGAAGAGACTGGGCTGAGGATAAAGCCCGGCCGCCTTATCTGGCACGTGGAGGAGGCGTCCCCGAGCAGGGGGCAGCGGTTCGTGAATTATTTTCTGGCCGAGTCCTACGAGGGGACGGCGGCCCTGGGCAGCGACCCCGAATTCGACGCGGACAGCCAGCTTCTGGACGGCCTGGGCTTCTTCGCGCGCCAGGACGTGGCGGCGCTGGAGTCGGTTTACCCTGAATCCATTAAATCCTTATTGTGGGAAATAATAGACAGCGGCCACAACCCCGACGTGTTCAAGCTGCGCGGGCAGATATAGGCCGCAGGGGAGGTTCATTGCATGGCCAATAAAGACGACGCCCATTATTGGGAGCTTGTCCGCGTGGAGATGGACAATGTGTACAAGATGCATCTGGCCACGGTGGAGCGCAGCCACAGCATTATCCGCCAATGGGGGGTCGTGGCGGCGTTTCCCTTCGTGGTGATGTCCTTCGCGCGGGTGGACGGGTCGCTTCGGATTGACCTGACAGGCTACATACAGGACGGCGGATGGGTTTTCTTCGTGGCGGCGGGGCTGTTCTCC
>JAIRPE010000014.1 GCA_031257175.1 Eubacteriales Family XIII. Incertae Sedis bacterium
GTGTTTTCATGTCGGCGCGCACGTTGTACCACGCCTTTGGGAGTTCTTCCTCCGATAGATGGATTTTATAGGGTATGCCGTTCTTGCTCATTTAATGTTCCTTTCCCGGAAATATTCCGAATAACAGCAATATCGCCTGGACTGCCGGACGCGAGCGTTCCAGCGGCTCCATAAATTATATCATAACATTTAGGAATGGTACAGACGCGCGCCGAACTACTCTTGCGGCGTTATGGGCGGCACGTAGCCGCGGCTGGACACGATTTCTTTGAACAGTTTCTTTCTCTCTATCATCATCTCGTCGGCTTTGGCGAACACGGCATTATATTCATCATCCGCCGTGGTCATGAAGGCATAGCCCCAGGATATGCTGGGGGTGCCGAACTCGGGATCATTGACGGCTTCGCATTTACGCGTGACAGTTTCTATAAATTCCCTGGCGATGTCCTCGTTACTGGCCGGATGCAGCAGAACCAACTCGTCGCCGCCTATACGCGCCGCGAAAGAGCCTTTAGGAGCGTTGCTCAAAACCAATTTCGCTATGGTTATGAGCAATTTGTCGCCGCATAAATGACCGATGGTGTCGTTCATTTGCTTGAGATTGTTCACATCACCCACCATCACCAGGAGTGGCAGGTTTTCTTGGGAAGTCATGGCCCTAGCCATGTTTATGTAGGCGTTTCGGTTATACATGCCGGTAAGCTGGTCGATGATAGCGATCTCCTCCAGAAAACGCAACACGGAATAAATCTTGGTGACTTCGCTAATCTCCACTAAGTATCCGAACAGTCGGCTTTTGTGGCGAATCTCATGATAGAGGAACAGATAATGCCGTTCCACGCCATCATACGTGGCGGTGACTATGTTGTTGTCGTGGGCGGATACTTTGCCGCGGCCTTCTTCGATGAACTGCTGACGGTATTTTTCGAAAGGCTGCTTATACACGGGCTGCGGCAACGGGCCGAAGCCTAATTCGCCTTTTTTGTTCCAATCCAATATGCGTCCTTTGCGGCTCACGGTTATAACTATGGTTGACAGGCTGGTGAACACGAACTCCCTGGAAGTGACGATCACGTTTGACGAGTTCGCGATGAAAAACGCGGAGAAGAGCCTCTCCAACAGCAACCCGACGGCCAGAGCCTCTATGATGAATGCCAAGGAATCTGAAAGAAACAGAAAAGCGACTTTTGCCGCAGCCATGGCGGTTATGCCCGTCAACAGATAGAAGGTGGAAAGCCTCATGTGATTAGGCATTTGATAAAACACGTTGAAGCATAGCAGATAGCAACGCGCGAACATGAATACCATATAGATGCCAAAGAGCAGCTGCTCCCACGTGAAATCGTTGAATTCGGTCGTTATCTCGATGATCGGCGCGCCGGACAAACGGCTGTATGTCATCGCCGCGATGAGGACGACAGGCACGAGCATATAGCGCACCCACGTAAAAGGCAAAATAGGCTTATAGCTGACCTGGCTCCACACATGAAGGCAGAGCAAGGCGGGGATAACGGTATCCGCCGAATATTTAAAGATTTCCGTTATGGTGGCCGCAGAGGCGTAGACGGGGGTCGCGACGAGCAGGGATGTGAGCGTCCAAATAATGACCGGAACGCAAAGTATGATGAAATAAAAGCTTTCCCAACTCCTTTTTTTCAGATAAATCCAAGATCTCACAAAATAAACCATGCTTAGCAACAACAGAACGCCGAGGCAAAAATACCAAACTAAACCTCTGGCGCCAATCTGCGCCAAAAGCATCGTTGCCGCCTGGTTAAAAGTCCCCTCTGCTATGCCCATATGCTATAAAGAACCTCCTTATGCAAGTCAAACATTGCCCAACTTTTTTTACATTATAACATTAATTAATATGAAAAGACAAGCAATATAAAAAAATATTCGCCCTTGCGTCAATTGGCGCCAATTGAAGTGGATTGGCTAGTTAAAAGATGTTATACTAAACGGGGAGCGCAGCCCAGGGGGCTCCCCAGGATGGCTCGCCCTCCTGGGAAAGCCCGAAAACCCAAAAACCCTGAAAACCCGCCCGGCGGCTTTCGGGGCCTCTTGAGGTGGAGCCATGCGGAAATATTCTATCAGAAAGGCGGCGGAGGGAGACGCGGCGGGGATGGCGGCGCTGGATCGGCGTTGTTTCTCTTCGCCATGGAGTTTTGAGGCCTTCGAGTCCGAGATAACGCGCAACAAGCTGGCTTACTATCTGGTCTGCGTGGAGGGCGCGGAGCTGGTGGGGTACGCGGGGCTTTGGGTCATCGCGCCTGAGGGGCATGTCACTAACGTGGCCGTGCGCCCCGAGGCCCGCAGGCGCGGCCTGGGCGCGCGCCTGATGTCCGAGCTGATGCGGCGGACGCGCGGGCGTTTCGGCCTGACGGAGTTCACCCTGGAGGTGCGCGTCTCCAACTTCAAAGCCATAAGGATGTACGAGAAGCTGGGGTTCGTCATGGCGGGCAGGCGCAAGGGCTATTACGCGGACACGGGGGAGGACGCCATGATAATGTGGCGGATGCCCGAGCCGACGCGGGATGAGGCGGGCGCCACGCGGGGAGACGAATGAGGAGCGGGCGGAGCGATAATACGGAAAGGCAGGGCGATGGGAGACAGGGAGATGTTGACGCTGGCGCTGGAGACCAGCTGCGACGAGACGGCCGCGGCCGTGCTGAGGGGCGGGCGCGAGGCTTTGTCGAACGTCATATCGTCCCAAGCGGACATACACAGGGCCTACGGCGGCGTGGTGCCCGAAATCGCGTCCAGGCACCATCTGGAGCAGATCAACTACGTGACGGACATGGCCCTGGAGGAGGCGGGCGTGGGGCTGGGCGACGTGGGGCTTATCGGGGTGACTCAGGGCCCGGGGCTGGTGGGGGCGCTGCTGGTGGGGCTGGCCACGGCTAAGGCCTTCGCTTTGGCGCTGGACAAGCCTATCGTGGGCGTGAACCACATCCATGCCCATCTGTGCGCGAATTATATCGAGCATCCCGACCTGGAGCCTCCTTTCATGGGGCTCATAGTGTCGGGGGGACACACGAACATATTGAAGGTTCTGGGGCGCAACCGCTGGGAGATACTCGGGAGGACCAGGGACGACGCGGCGGGCGAGGCTTTTGACAAGGTGGCCAGGACTTTGGGGCTGGAATACCCCGGCGGCCCCGCCATCGACAGGCTGGCCAGGGAGGGGGACCCGACGGCCGTGGGGTTCAAACGCGCGCTGATGGAGAAGGGCAATCTGGATTTCAGCTTCAGCGGCCTCAAGACGGGGGTGCTGAACTATATCAACACGTCCAGGCAGGCGGGCAGGGATTTCAACCGCGCCGACGTGGCCGCCGGCTTTCAGGAGGCCGTGGTGGACGTCATACGGGCGAAGGCCATGTGGGCGATGGAGAGCCTGGGAGAGAAGCGGCTGGCGCTGGCAGGGGGCGTGGCGTCCAACAGCAGGCTGAGGGCCGCGCTGGAAGAGGATTGCCGCGAGAGGGGCTTCGAGCTGTACGCGCCGTCGCCCGCGTTATGCACGGACAACGCGGCCATGGTGGGGGCGGCGGCCTACTACAAATACATGGAATTCGGAGGGGACGGGCTGGAGCTGGACGCTTGCCCGAATTTGAGCATATGATAGTGTTGTCGGCCAAAAATCTGACCAAGGCGTTCGGCACGGAGGTGGTGCTGGACAATGTGAGTTTCCACGTGAACCAGGGGGACAGGGTGGGGATTATCGGCGCGAACGGCGCGGGGAAAACCACCTTGCTGAACATTCTGACGGGGGAGAGCGGCTTCGACGAGGGGGATTTTTTCATCGCCCCTGAATTGGCGCGGGGTTATCTGAAGCAAAGCGGCGGGTTCGACCCTGAGAGTACCGTGGGCGAGGAGATGCTTCGGGTTTTCAGCGAATTGACGGACATGGAATCGGAGATGGAGCGGCTGTCCCAGGAAATCGCGCTGGCCGCGCGGCAGGGGGAGGAAGCGGGGCGGCTGCTGGACGCCTATGACAAGGTATCCGAGGTTTATCGGGCTAGGGGCGGGTTCGGCTTCAGGAGCGAGATAAACGGGGTTTTGAGCAGCATGGCCTTCGGCGAGGCGGAGATTGGCAAGAAAACGGGGCTGCTTTCGGGAGGGGAGAGGACGAGGCTGGCCCTGGCCGCGTTGCTTCTGCGCAAGCCTGGGCTGTTGCTTTTGGACGAGCCGACCAACCATCTGGACATAGGCACATTGTCGTGGCTGGAGCAATATTTGAAGAATTACGTCGGCACCGTAGTGCTGATTTCCCATGACAGGTATTTTTTGGATCAGACGGTCAACAGGATTTTCGAGATGGAGAACCACAGGCTGTCCGTCTACGAGGGGAACTACTCGACCTTCTTGGAGAAGAAGCGGGCCGGGGCGGAGGCGGAGTATGGGCGTTATGAGCGGCAACAGCAGGAGATAAAGCGGCAGGAGGAGATGATACGCCGCTTCAAGCAGCACGGCACGGAGAAGCTGGCCAATCGCGCCAAGTCGCGGGAGAAGCTGCTGGAGCGCGTGACGCGCCTGGAGAAGCCGACGCGCCCAGGGGAGGGGATGAAGCTGGCTTTCAGGCAGAAGTTCAAGAGCGGCCACGACGCGCTCCACGCCGAGGGGCTGGCCAAGGGGTTCGGCAGGCCTCCTGAGCGGAGGGAGCTGTTCAGGGGCGTGGACTTGGATTTGAAGAGCGGGGAGCATGTGTGCATGGTGGGCGCGAACGGCGTGGGGAAAACCACGCTGCTGCGCATCGTCACGGGGGATGAAGTCCCTGACGAGGGGTGGCTCAGGCTGGGGCACAACACGCTCATAGGCTATTACGACCAGGAGCAGGAGGGCCTGGATCGCGACAAGACGGTGCTGGACGAGATGACGGGAAGCTTCAGGGGCTACAGCGACACCCAGATGCGCTCCATGCTGGGAGCCTTTCTGTTCAGCGGGGACGCGGCGTTTCAGAGAATTTCCACCCTAAGCGGCGGGGAGCGGGCCAGGCTGTCGTTGCTGAAGCTAATGCTCTCGGGGGCGAACCTGTTGCTTTTGGACGAGCCGACGAACCATCTGGACATAGTCTCAAAGGAACTTTTTGAGGAAGCGCTGGAGGCGTTCCCCGGCACGGCGCTCATCATTTCCCACGACCGCTACCTGTTGCGGCGCATACCCTCCAGGATCGTGGAGCTGACCGCCGAGGGGCTGGTGGGTTATCTGGGAAATTATGACTATTATTTGGAGAAGAAGGAAAGCTTGGGTTCGGGGAAGCGGTACTTGAGCGAAATGGCGGCTTCGCGGGCGGGAGGCGGCGAGGGCGGCTCTTCGGAGGAGGTTGGCGCGGGCGCGGGCTCCTGGTCCGCGGCGGCGGAACTTCGCGCCAGGAACAAGGAGGCGCAGAAGGAGCGGCGGCGGCGTGAGCGGGAGCTTGCGGCGCTGGAGGCGAGGATAGGCGAGCTGGAGGAGGAAATCAAAGAGGTGGAAGGGCTGATGACGGCGGAGGAGGCGCTTTCCGACCACGTGCTGCTCGCCGCGCACGACGAGCGGCTGAGGGCCTTGAAGCCCGAACTGGCGGCGCTGTACGAGGCCTGGGTGGCCAAGCAGGAGGAAGCCGCCGCGGAGGGCGGCGAGGACGGGGAAGGGGGAGGGTGAGCGCGGCCTGCGGGCGGCGCAAAACTCCCTGAAAAATCAGTTTATTTTTTGCGAAAACGTATTGAAGTTCCTATGCGAGTATCTTATAATTAGTAGGGATGAGGATGACCGGGCTTTGCCGCCGAAGCGGCAGCGGGTCTTGGAGCTTCGAGCTTAATGTGGAGGTTGAAAAGAAATGGTGTTTGAAAAGATCAAAGAGATAATAATCGAGCAGTTGCAGGCGGATGACGCGGTTATCACCATGGAGACCAGTCTGATGAAGGATCTGGAGGCGGATTCGCTGGACGCCGTGGAGATAATCATGGCTATAGAGGACGAGTTCGATATCGAGATACCTGACGAGGAAGCTGAGAAGTTCCAGTCCATCGGGGACATCGTCAGGTTCGTCGAGGAGCAGAAGAGGAAATAGGCCGCCGCGCCGTCTCGCGTGAGGCGGGGGCGTCCGACAGGAATAATATTTTTTCATTTGTAGACGAGCTGGCGGAGTGGCTTTGGCCAGCTTGTTTTTTTGCGGGACGGCGAAGGGAGCGTTATGGAATACGGGAGAGCGGTCAGGAGCGCCAGGGCGGTGAAGGGGTCGAGGGCCTTGCTTTCGATAGCCAAGGCGGCGGCGCTGGGGGACGCCTGTTTCAGCTACATACTGGCCAGGATAGCTGTTGGGAGGTCTGAGAGGGATTTGGCGGCCGAAATAGAGGGCTTCCTGCTGGAAAACGGCGCGGAGGGCCTGGCCTTCCCCACCATCTGCGTGTCAGGCGAGCGGTCCTCGGAGCCTCACGGGGAGCCTTCGGACAAGCTTATTGAGGCGGGGGACTTTCTCACCATGGACTTTGGGGCGGTCGTGGACGGGTATTGCGGGGACATGACCAGAACTGTGGCGGTGGGCGGGGCGTCGGCGGCGCAGAGGCAGCTGTACGATACCGTGCTGCGCGCCCAGAGGGCCGCGTTGGCGCTGGTCAGGGCGGGGGCGCGATGCCACGACGTGGATCAGGCGGCGCGCGGCGTGATAACCGAGGCCGGCTACGGGGAGTATTTCATCCACGGCACGGGGCACGGGGTGGGCAGGAGGGTGCATGAGAAGCCCACGCTGAACGGGAAAAGCGACGAGGTTCTGGAGGAGAACATGGCCGTGACCGTGGAGCCGGGCATATACATCCCGAAAAAGCACGGCGTTCGCATAGAGGACTTGGCAATCGTCACTAAGTTTGGTATAATAAATCTAACCCATTCCGCGAAGGAATTGATTGTTGTTTAGAGGGGTTTCGGAGGCCCCTTTTTAGGAGGAAAAGATGATATACGCCAGCGATTTCAGAAAGGGCATTACGTTCGAGATAGATGGGGAGCCTCACGTGATTCTCGACTTCCAGCACGTGAAGCCCGGCAAGGGCGCGGCCTTCGTCAGGACGAAGTACCGTAACATATTGACGGGGGCCACCAGGGAGGAAGCTTTCAACCCCAACGACAAGTTCAACAACGCGCACATCGAGACCAAGTCCATGCAGTACTTGTACAATGACGAGGAGCTTTACTATTTCATGGATCAGGAGACCTACGAGCAGATACCCCTGGGCAAGGATCAGGTGGAGGATGCCATCCCCTATCTCAGGGAGAACGACATGGCCACCATCAAGTTCTACAAGGAGAGCGCCTTCTTGGTGGAGCCGCCGAATTTCGTGAATCTGAAGATTATCGAGACGGAGCCGGGGGTGAAAGGGGACACGGCCACCAACGTGACGAAGGCCGCCACGGTGGAGACCGGCGCGGTGGTGCAGGTGCCCATCTTCATTGAGGCGGGGGAAGTGATACAGATTGACACGCGTACCGGCGAGTATTTGGGCAGAGCCAAGGAGTGAAGCGTAAATGAGAACGGGCAGACAAGCCCCGTCCAGGAAAGGGAGCCCCATAGGCAGACGCGCGGCGGCCTTAGCCATATCGGCCGCCATCGTGGCTCTTGCCGCCCTGGGGCTTTTTTATTATTTCCAGGAGGCGCAGGAGGCGCCGGCGCCGGGGGACGGCGCCGCGGTCGCGGTGGAGGTGCCTGAGGGCGCGGGCACGGCGGCCATAGCGAGGATACTCAAGCAGGGCGGGCTGATAAAGAATGAGAGGGTTTTCCGCTTGAAGTCCAGGCTGGACAAGCTGGACGGCGGATACAAGGCGGGCTCTTACGAGCTGTCGAAGGCCATGACCATGGCCGAGATAATGGCCGAGCTGTCCAAGGGGGGCAGGGCCAGGGAGAAGCGCTTCACGGTGCCCGAGGGCCTGCGGGTCAGCGAGGTCGGGGCGAAGCTGGCCTCGGAGGGGCTGGTGGACGCCGGCAGGTTCGCCGAGGAGGCGGCCACGGGCGATTTCGGCGATTACAGGTTCCTGCGGGATTTGCCAAAGACGGGGGAGAGGCTGGAGGGCTATCTGTACCCCGAGACCTACAGCATAAGGGAGGACGCCGACGAACACGCGGTAATAGGCCGCATGCTGGCCCAGTTCGACAGCCTGTTCACGGAGGAGAGCTATAATAGGGCTGAGGAAATGGGGCTTACGGTAAACCAGGTCATGACGGTGGCGTCCCTCATCGAAAAGGAGACGAAGGCCGCCGAGGAGCGGGAGATAGTGGCCAGCGTGATCTACAACCGCCTGAAAAAGGGGATGCGGCTCCAGATAGACGCTACTGTCCAGTTCGCCTTGGGGGAGCATAAGGAGCGCCTGCTTTATTCCGATCTGGAGGTTGACTCGCCCTACAACACGTACAAGATAGACGGGTTGCCCCCCGCGCCCATATGCTCGCCTCGCGTGGAGTGCGTCATGGCCGCGCTGTACCCCGCTGAGACGGATTATCTTTACTATGTGCTGAAGCCCGAGTTGGACGGCAGGCACAATTTTTCGTCCGCGTATAACGGGTTCGAGCGAGACAAGGCCGCGTATATCAAGGCTATAGGGGGTTGAGGCTTTTGGACGGCGGGAAAATGGAGCTGCTGGCGCCCGCGGGGGATTTGGAGAAGCTGCGCTTCGCCTTGGACTACGGGGCGGACGCCGTCTATTTCGGCGGCGAGGTGGGCAGCCTCAGGGCGGGCGCGGGCAATCTCAGCGCGGCGGACGTCCATGAGGGCGTGTCTTACGCCCACGCGCTGGGGAAGAAGGCTTATATGGCGGCGAACATCTACGCCCACGAGGATGATTTCGGGCCCTTGCGCGGGTTTTTGGCCGAGGTGGGGGGCGCGGGCATTGACGGGTATATCGTGTCTGACCCCGGGGTTTTGGCCCTGGTTAGGGAGACAGTTCCCGACGCGGCCATACATCTGTCCACCCAGGCCAGCGCCACCAACGCCGCCGCCGCCGCTTTCTGGCGCGACGCGGGGGTTTCCCGCATAATAGCCGCAAGGGAGCTGTCGTTGCCCGAGATAGGGCGCATGGCTGAGGCCGTGCCTGAGGTGGAGATAGAAGCCTTCGCCCACGGCGCCATGTGCGTGTCTTATTCGGGGCGGTGCCTGCTCTCGGCGGTCATGACGGGCAGGGACGCCAACAGGGGGGCCTGCGCGCACCCCTGCCGATACGGTTATGCCCTGGTGGAGGAGAAGCGGCCAGGGGAGTATTTTCCCGTCGAGCAGGACGTAAGAGGCACGTACATACTGAATTCCAAGGATTTGTGCATGATAGGGCATATAGGGCGGATGGCTGCCGCAGGCATACGCTCGCTGAAGATAGAGGGGCGCATGAAGAGCCTGTATTACGTGGCCGTGGTGGTGAAGGCGTACAGGCAGGCGATAGACGCTTTCTACGCCGCTCGGCCCGAGGACGCCGTCCTGCGGCCCGCGCCCTCGGGGGCGACGGGAGCCTCTGAAGGCGCGGGAGCGGGCATGGGCGCGGGGGGGCGCGGGCTGGAGGCTTGGATGAGGGAGCTTCGTTCGGTCAGCCACAGACATTTCACCACGGGGTTTTATTTGGGTCGGCCCGAAGGTGAGGGTCAGTCCCAGGAGAGGGGCGGCTACAGCAGGACTCATGATTTCGTCGGCGTAGTCAAGGAGTATCGGCCTGAGAGCGGCACGGCGCTGGTGGAGCAGAGGAACAAGTTCTCGCGAGGCGAGCGGGTGGAGATATTCGGGCCTGAAGGCGAGGGCTTCGAGCAGACGCTGGGCCGTATGTGGGACGAGGAGGGCGCCCCGGTTGAATCGGCGCCCCACCCGCGACAGAGGGTGGTGGTGGAGGTGGCCGAGCCGGTGGGGCGTGGGTATTTGTTGAGGCGGGGGGTGTAGTGGGGCGGCAGGTTCCGTGTTCCTATACCCCGCCCCGGCGGTCTTCACTGCCGCACCCCACACCCAACCACCCTCCGCCGCACCTAACCCCTCCTACCCCCAACCCCCTGCCGCACCCCACATCTCATCACCCACCCTCTATTCCAAAAAACAAATCAACTTTCCTTGTTTAATACAGGACAAACGTGGTATACTTAAACCGTAAACGTAGCGAGACGACCCTAAGAAACCGACAGCCCCAGTTCAGGCCAACGCAAAACCGCGTTAAACAAAGGTATCTCATTGTCTCCCGCGCCTGCCCGCGCCAAAAGCCCCACCTCGGAGCGGGCGGCGGACGCTTTCTCCTGTTGCCCTGCCCGCGATGAGGGTCGGAATCCGAACAGGGGAAGCACAGCTCGCACGGAACGCTTCATACACTAACGGAGCGCCGCTGAGGCAGAGACTCACTCGCGGCCCGCTTTAGCTTTGCCATTTCGGCGGCGCGAAGGGGGCCTCTGCCCACGCGCTCAAAAAAAGCCCCCGAAAATCCCCGCGTGGCGCTCGGGAGCCGCCTCGAAAACCTTGGCAACAGCCGCGCCGCCCTCACCCGAGGGACGAGCGACTGATTTAATAATAGCGGCGCTTCTCAGACGGAACGACGGGCTGAGGGACTGCGAGAGGCGCCGCACGGTTGCGAAAACCCGACGCGAACACGCGCCGCCGCGGCCGAAACAGCAACATGGAAATTGTGAAACCGCATGAACAAGAAGGAGATGCATACCATGAAGGTGAAAGAGAAGAAAACCGACGCATACAAAAAAATGCTGGCTTTCCTCCTGACCGTGAGCCTGCTTGTCACGTGCGCATCCCTCGTTTACGGCGAGGGTCACGAGACTCTGAACACGTCCCAGCCTCAGGAAAACGTGACCTTCGACCCCTACGACCCCCTTGACGCGGCCGACGGCGGCGCCGCGGGCGACGCATCTGGGGCGGCGGGCGGCGGCGCGCCCTCGGGCCAGGAAGCCTCGGGCGGCGACGGCGCGGATGTCATAACAATAGAAGCGGGCGGCGACGGCACAGACCTCGCCGACCCCGACCATGGCCCTGCTGACGGCAACGGCGGCGCCGATGGCGGCTCCGCCTCGGGCGGCTTGACAGGCCCCGAAGCCGCCGCCCAGGGCGGCGTGACCGACCCCGACGCCCCGAACCAGGGGGCGTCGGAGATTCCTGTTTCCATCCCTGGCGCCGTGGAAAGTCCCGACGGTTCCATACTGGCCGTGCCTGAGCTGAACATGGGCAGGCCGCCCACGGAGGGCGGCATATACTTCGCCCCCGAGCTGGAGCCTGAGACAGGCGGCGGCCCCGCCCCGTCCGCGCCCATCGACGGCGCCATAGAGATAGAAGCGGGGACCGCCGAGGCCATAGCCCTGTACGGCCTCAACGACGTCGTGTCCCACGACAACGGCGTCACGGTGATAGACCTGAACAAAATTATAAACAGCGGCGACTGGTCGTTTTCGGAAAACGGCGGGGAAATCAAATACACGCCCAAGACCTCCTGGGTGCAGACCAGTATCCTCAGCGGCTACACCGCGAGATACGGCGATTCCACGGGCGCCGTCATCAACCTCGAAGGCTGGTGCCACGCGAAGCGCCTGGGGTTCCCCTGGAGCCTGACGGGGCCCGGAAGACCAAACTCCTAGTCACGTTGCGCGTGGAATTGATGAAAAGCAACTACCGCGTGTAAAGGCAGAAGCCCGACGGGACGCCCCTCCCCGAAGCCCCTGAACCCCAGGCGGCTCTCGCGGAAGGCCGGCGCCACCGAAGCCCCACCGCCCAAAGGCACCAACGCGAGGCGAAAGCGGCCGCCCTCAGGCCGCCCCGCCCGCGCTGAATAATATATAAGGAAACAAAATAGCGAAGAAGAAACAAAAGAGCAAGAAGGAAACAAAAAACAAAAGCGATACAGAAGGAGGAACAAAACTATGATAAGAAGCAAAACCATGGCGTTGGGCCTGGCGGCCATCTTGGCGCTCGTAGCCGCGGCGCCCCAGACGGCCTTCGCCGCGTCCCTGGAAACGAAGGTGGAAGTGGCCGGGAGCATCGCCGCGGCGACCGTCAAGCCTCCCGTTAATCCCCCAGGCGGCGGAGACGGCGGCGGCAGCGGCAATGGCGTGGACCCTGAGGACAAAGGCGACAAAGACGGCGGCGACAAAGACGGTGGCGACAAAGACGGTGGCGACAATGGCGACAAAGACGGCGGCAACACGGGCGGCGGCGACGGCAATGGCAATGGCGGCACGGATTCGGGCTCGGGCTCGGGCAACGGCACGGACCCTGGCGCTGTCGCCCCCACGGAGCCTGAGGAGCCCAAGGAGGAGAATAAGGTCGAGGAAGAGGAAGAACTCGACTCGGGCATAACGGAAGCCGCCCTGGTGGACGTGGCCCTGCCCGTGGGAGCCACGGGCTGCTGGTCGGAGCCTGACGCCCCCAAGAAGCTGACCTCGGACGAGCAGCGCATAGAGAACATGAGCGAAGAGACCCCCCTGCGCGTGACCCTGGAAAGGGTGACGCCCCAGACGGCCCAAATCCCGCCCTCGGTGATGTTGAGCCTGACGGGGGACCTGAGGCAGGAAGCGGTGGGCAGGCCCGTGATAGGAAAGAACTTCAGCGGCGAGGGCTACGCCAACTCCGCGCCCTACTCCAGGATACTGACCACCGCCACGGACCTGTCGGGAGGCCACACCTGGCGCTATAAATATGAAGGCACCTGGGACGGCGATTTGGAAGAAGGCGCGGAAGCCATCTATCTGCGCCTCAACATGACCCTGAGGTTCGACGCGGCGCTGTAGCCCGCCCCAAGGCCCCCGCCGATGGCGGCCGGAGGCGCGAATAACCCCCGCGCCCGCGCTGCCCCAAGGCGGACGGCCCCTAAAAAAGCAGTCCCCTAAAAAACAGTACCATATACAGAGGCCCCATGACGGCGCGGCAGCAGCCGCGCCGTCGGGAGCGGCCTCCCGAAGCCCCCGACCTAAGAAGGGGCGCTAACGGGAGACCCGCCCTTCTCGGGGCGCGAGCCAAAACTCGCGCCCCGAGAAGGGCGCCGACCCACGAGGCATGTAATAACCCCTCATGCCTCGCGGCGCCATCCCCGAACCTTGAAAACCCCATACCAAAAGATAAAAAGAACGTCATTCTGGGCCAGCCCCAGACCCCCCAGGGGAAAAAGAACGTCATTCTGGGCTAGCCCCAGAATCCCCTAGAGGAAAAAGAACGTCACCCACGCCCCGCCCCAGCCCCACAAGGGAACGAGGACGAGGAAAAGGAACGTCAGTCTGGGCTAGCCCCAGAATCCCCCAGAGGAAACAGAACGTCACCCTGGGCCAGCCCCAGACCCCCCAGGGGAACGTCACCCACCCAGAGCCTCGCCCCCAGGGCCCGAACACGGGCCTGCGGCGAACCTGGCCCTGAATGTGGACGCATAGACGAGCGAAACGCGGTCAGACTAGACGCCAAAACAAATTTAGAGCCGCGAAAACCGCCCTCCAGGGCGCTTGCGCTCTGAAACCCTTGGAAACACTGGGATACAGGCGCGAAAAAAGAAAATAAAAAAAATCGAAAAAGATGTTTAATAAAAAACTAGAGTGGTATAATATAGTATGTGAGGCGCGGAAAGCCGAAAGAGAGAACGGCGAGGCGGCCTCGGAGAAGGTAAGAGGAAAAGAGAAGAGTAAGAGAGAAATACGGAGGTGACTACATGATTGACGCCAACAAGCACGAAACCGACGCGACAAACTTGACAGGCATACAGTCCATCCCCCTGGTGGAGGACCCGACGGAGGAAGAGGAAAAAGAAAAACATAAAAAAGCCCTCTTCATCCTGCTCCTGCTGATAATAGGCCTGACGTTGCTGACCCTCCTGGCGCGCTTCGCCCTGCCGGGGATAATAAACATGCTGATAGGAGACAGAGGCACCCCCATGGCGGGCTTCGGAGGCATGATACAGGAAGGCACCCCGGGCATGAGCCTGGAAGAGGTGAGAGCCGCCAGACAGGCGGCGGCGGACGCAGCCAGCTTCAGGATAAAGATGAACGCCCGCCCCGTCTTTGAGAAGGGCGACGGAATGGGGAACCTGTTCATAGTGAACTCGGCGGAGAACGCCCTGGACATGGAGGCGGAGATACGCATGGACGACACAGGAGCCTTGATTTACAGGTCGGGCAGGATGAAGCCCAACACCTTTGTAGACGAGGACAAACTGCAAGTGTCGTTGCCAAAGGGCGAGTACAAGGCCACCGCCAGCATAATAACATACCATCCGGACAAGGTTGACGAACGTATAGGGCAGACTGACATAGGGCTGGTCATAACGGTGAAAAGCTGACGGCTTCCTGGCGACACGCGACTGTTGGTTAATAAAAACGTCCCATGGGACGAAAAGACAGGCATTAGTTTAGAGACAATAAATATCACATGCGATAATATAGCAAGATAGCTGTTGACGCGCGCTAGCGCTTTACAGAAATAAAGAATTGGTTAAAGTAAAAAGAGCAACAAACAAGAAAAAAGGAGAGAAGAAAATGAAGAAGATTATTGTTACGACATTGGCGGCGGCTATGGCTGTCACGGGATTTGCTAGCACGGCTTTCGCGGCGCCTTATTTTGAGTCAGATGTTCCTGTGCTTGGTTACATAGCCGACTACGACACTAATGGCGGTCAAATCGTCATCGAAGTCCCCACCCCGAATCCGAACGGCCCTGATGCCGCTGACTGGTGGATAGACAATCAGACCAATCTTCAAGTTGATAGCGTTAAGCGTAGCATAATAAATCATTCCGACAAGAAGGTGGATATTACTCTGAAAGAGATTTCAAAGTTTGATAGGCCCTTGCTCCCCTCCCTGCAAGTCGGTCTGGAATTCAAGAAAGATGCAAATGATAACAAGACTACGATGGATACGGCAAATGTCAATATCTTGAAGGGACTCAGCATTGGCGGTAGCGATATTAAGACCGGTTACAAGATTTGCGAGTTGGGAGAGAAAAGCACGATAGAGTATAGGTTCGTTGGTAGCTTGGGTTCTGCTCTGCCCGCTAGCCCGGTAGCCTACAAGCATAAACTCGTGTTCGGGGTCGATGTAAAATAAGATAAACCACAACCCAAACAACACTAAACCAAGGGTCGCGACCCGCGACCCGAACCCAATAGCCAAAGCCCCCGCCGCGTTCGCGGCGGGGGTTAGGCTGTAAAAGGCAGGCAACATCTG
>JAIRPE010000067.1 GCA_031257175.1 Eubacteriales Family XIII. Incertae Sedis bacterium
TTATTCTACCATATGCCCAAGAAAAAATCAACAATATTTGTCGCATATGCAAAATTTGAACAATTAAGGGGAGGATTCGATGAGAGGACGATGATGTTTGGGGTGGGGCGGGATTCGGGAAATAGTGAATACTAATCCGCTTCAGATAACATTTTAAATGCGGATTAGTATTAGGGACACTAGGGCCATGGCGATATAATAGATGGAGGTGTAACAGAACAATAATGCATGTATGGATGGTTGCCGAGGCCGCTCAAAACGGGCACAAAAACTTAAGCAATTGCGCACGGTGCAACGCACGGGGCAAACGCCTCGACTTAAACGCGTAATCAGCAAGATACCGTCAACTCCACCCCCGCCCCAAGCCTCACCAGCCTCCATACCCAATAGCCAGGCTGGACACAACAAAAGCCAACACGATGATAAGCACGTACAGCGCCACCCATATCAGCGCCCCCACCAGGGCGCCTTTGCCGCAGGACTTGGCCTTGCGCGGCAAATTCTCCCTCCAGACCAGCCAGAGGATAAGCCCCACTATGGGGAAAAAGAAACCCAGCACGGCGAAGCCCATTGACGGGGCGTCGTTCGGGTTTGTCTGATTCCCTCCGTAATAGGGTTGCCCCGGGCCGTAACCCGGCCCGTAGCCCTGCGGCCCGTAACCGGGGCCGTAACCCTGCGGGCTGGGGCCGTAACTCTGCGAGCCTGGGCCGTAACCCTGTGGGGGCGCGCCGTAACCGGGCCCGTAGCCCGGCTGGCTCGGCCCTGCCCCTTGATAGCCCTGCGGGCCGTAGTAATTTTGACTGAAGTCTTGGGGCGCGGGTTCCTGGGAAGGATATCCCTGGTAGCCCGGCTGCCCGTAATTTCCTTGGTTAGAATATCCCTGCCCCTGGGCGGGCTGCCAGTCGTTCTGCCCGACGGCCCCTGAGCCCTGCTCCTGGCGCCCGTCCTCAGTCCCGTTTGGGTAACTCCTGTTGTCATCTGTCATGAACTTACTCGCGTGGAACATATGCCCACGCTCTCCTTTCCGTTATATCCGGCGCCTTCTTCGCGATATCCGCTCAACTTGGCGCGTCCAATATCTATATTAGCATTTTACGCGACTTTGTTCAATCACCGCCCCCCTGGCGTGAGACGTCCAAAGGCCGTCGGGCGCCCTTGCCCGCTGCCCGCCCCGCGAGGGTTTTCAGAAGTCCCCCAAATAGTCGCTTGAAATGGCGTCCATCCTGGCGATGGCGTCCCGCAGGGCGTCCGCTTCCCGGGCGGCGGTTTCCCGCAACAGCTCTTGCTCGGCGGACAGTAGGACGGCTATCATCTCCCGCTCGACGGCAAAGCCCGCCGTCGCGGCCTGGGGCGTCCGGGCCGTCGCGGCTCCTGGGGACGGCGCCGCGCCCCCTGCGGCCCCTGCGGTCGTCACGGGGCCGTCGCCCGTCGCTTCCTGGCCCGAGACTGCCTCCGAACCGGCTGGGGCTCCCTCGGCCACGCCCGACCCAAGCCCTCTCCCCAGTCTGGCGTTAAGGGCGCGGGCCAAGGCGTCCGCGTCGCAGACGGGCGCGCGCCTGTCCGCCCCGGGGCCTGCCTCCGCTTCCTCGCCTCCGCCGCGCGCGCGCTTCACGCCCTCGCAGACTTCCTGGCTGAACGCGGCCACCGGCCCCGCCAGTCCCGCCGCTTCAAGCTCCCCCAGCGCGGCGGAGGCGGCGCCTTCCGCCAAGAATTCGTCGGCGGCGTTGAGGGCGGCGATATGCGCCCTCGTGGCGGAGTGGGCGAAGGAGGGCTCCCCGTCTCTCCCGAGCCGCAGCAGCGCCCCGTTCAGCGCTTCGTACATTCCCGCCAGCTCCCTGTTCAGCCCGTAGGCCATGACCTCCATGGAGCCTTGCATGGTCTCGAAGGACTCCAGGTACTCGGCGTTCGTGTCCTCCAGGCGGCTTCTGATTTCCGCCGATTTTCGGGAAGCCTCCCTCAGCAGTTCCCTCCAGGCGGAGGGGGCGTCGGGGTAATCCTCGCCCAGAGCGCGGAAATACTCGTCAAAGGCCATGGGCTTGACCAGCGCCTTGTCCAAATCGATGATGATCTTCCCATAAAGCAGATGGTTAAATCTGAAAGCGTCCTCGTTGAACCCCTGGGACGCCTTGGAGTCCAGGCTGCTGTGGTAGTAAGCCGCCCGCTCCGCCCCCGACGCCTCCCCTCCCGCAGAAGAAGCCGAGGCCGAGCGCCCCGAAAAGCCCGCCGCGACCGCAGGGATGCCCAGCGCGTCCCAGACCGCGGCCTGAGGGCCTCCGCCCGCCCAAGCGGCGGCGCCGCGCCAGTCATAGGAATAAAGCCCCGTGGAAATCAGCTCCCCCGCGCTGTGTTTGGCGAAGGGGGAAATCACACTTGAGACGTTCACGCCGAAATGGGCCGCGCCCCCGACGGGGTGGCCGCCCTCTATGGCGACGGCGGCGAAAGCGGAGGAAAGCCATTCGGGGTGGTTCTCGCTCAGGAAAGCGAAGAGGCCCGCCCCTCCGACGCCGCCCGACGCCCCGCCCCGCTCGTCGGCGCCGCAGGCCAGAAAACGGATGGTTTTCAAAGGCTCATAGCCGCTCCCGACCAGCGCCTTCGCGACGCCCAGCGCGGCAGCCAGCCCCGACGCCCCGTAAAACGCCCCGTGGTATAGCCCGTCGAAATTCCCCGTGACGTATATGACCTCATCCGTCTTGCCGGGTATGTCGCCCCACACCGCCCAAGGCCCCTCGTCGCGGGCGGGCGGCCCTCCCTCGGCGCCCCCGTCCTCCCCCGCTCCGGCCGCCGTGGCCGCCGAAGCCCGTTCCCGCGCCGCCTCAAGGGGCGGCCTCACCGACGACCACGCCGAAAGGCTGACGGGGATATCCTCCGCTTCGCTGAGGCGAAGCTCCTTCCTCAGCGCCGCCGCGTCCGCGGCCGATATGGCGAATACGGGAAAATCAGACAATCCTTCTACATCCTGTGTGAACAATGCGGCGGCGTCGGACGCGCCCACCGTGTTCACCAGCGCCCCCGCCGCGCCGCCGGCCTTGACCTGGAGAATAGGGTAGGCCGCCTCCCACTCGGCAGGGTTAGAGTCTATCAGCGCCAGCTTCCCTGCCAGCTTCCCCGCCTCGCAGTCGGAGGCCGTCCCCCTGCCCGCGTCAGCCAACGACAGCGGCGCCTCCTGAAAAAAGGCGTCGGAGGGGTAGCCGCCTAGACCTATTCTGACGGTTTCCCCCTTGAAATCCACACAGGTGACGGCGGCGCCCGTGAAAGACCAGGCGGCGGCGTTCACCGCCTCCCTGCTCACGTTCGCCAGCCCCGCCTCGGCCATGGCCCTTTCCACTATGCCCGCCGCCTCGGCCTCCGCAGGGGATCCCGCCGTCCGAAATCCCATGGCCCCCCCCTCGCCCAAGGCAGACAAAGCGTCCATTATGCCCTTGGAAAAGGCCGTGTCGGTCATGTCGCTGAAAAACTGGAAATCCGTAGGAAATTCGGACACGACAATATCCTCCCCCAGGTCGCGCTGGGGCGCCTTCGCGCACCCAACCCCGAGGAAGGCCACAATCACGGCCAAAGCCGCCGCCGACAATCTCTTCCCTTTTTTCCCTTTTTTCACGTCCTCCTCTAACCCGCCTACCGCACCGTCACGTTCGGCTGGGCGTAGCGTATCCCCTTGGCCAGCCGCTCCAAATCCGTCGGCGTGTAAGGCTGTCCGCGCCCCGCTTCCTCGTCGCCCACGGGGCGCAGGCGCCCGTCGTCCCCCGTGGGCCTGTAGAGCTGCAGCGCGAAACGTTCCAGCCTGGGAAGGGACTCCGCCATCTCCGCCAGAGCCTTCTCCGTTATCTCAGGTATCATGGTGACGCGGATTTCGTAGGGCACGCCCGCGTCCCGCAGAAGCCCGAAGGTCTCCAAAACGCGCCCCGCCGCCTCATGGGCGGCAGGGCCGCCGCCCACCTCGCCGTACATGCGGAAGGGCGCCTTATAGTCCACGGCCACGAAATCCAAAAGGCCGCCGTCCAGCAACGAGGCCACAGTCTCAGGCCTGCTGCCGTTGGTGTCCAGCTTCACCTTGTAGCCCATGGCCTTCACGTTCTTCGCGAAAGCGTACAGGCCCTGCTGGAGCGTGGCCTCGCCGCCCGATATGACCACCCCGTCCAGCAAGCCCCTGCGCCTGTCAAGAAAATCCATGACCTCGCCCACCCGCAGCAACGGCAACCCGTCAGCCGCGCTGTCGAGAATGGCGCTGTTGTGACAATAGTAGCAACGGAAATTGCAGCCCGCGAAGAACACCACCGCCGAAAGCAACCCCGGAAAATCCACGGTGCTGTTCTTCTGCAATCCCGCGATTCGCAAGTTTTTCTCGAAAGAGACCACGTTCACCGCTCGGCCTTTATGACGTACTTGACCCTCTCGTCGTACTCCCGCTTCTTGCCCTTGTGATAATGCTGCACCGGCCTGAGGTATCCCACCACGCGGCTCCACACCTCGGCCTCCTCGCCGCACTCGGGGCAGGAGAAATGCTCGCCCGCGATGTAGCCGTGGCTGCCGCACACGGAGAACGTGGGGGTGAGGGAGATGTAGGGCAGCTTGTATTTAGTGAATATTTTCTTAATGAGAGCCTTCGCGATTTCCACGTCGGGTATGCGCTCCCCCATGTACAGGTGCAACACCGTGCCGCCCGTGTAGAGGCTCTGCAGCTCGTCCTGAAGCTCCAGCGTCTCGAAAATGTCGTCCGTGAAGCCCACCGGCAATTGGCTGGAATTCGTGTAGTAGGGCGTCTCCTGGGTGCCCGCGCATATTATGTCGGGATATTTCTTGCGGTCGATATTCGCGAGCCTATAGCTGGTCCCCTCGGCGGGGGTGGCCTCCAGATTGTACAGGTGCCCCGTCTCCTCCTGAATGCGGCCTATCTGCTCCCTCAGGTAGTTCATGGCGCCGAGGGCGAAAGCCTGCCCCTTGGCGGTGGTCAGGTCGCTGCCGTCCCCGAAGAAATTCAGGCACGCCTCGTTCATGCCGATAATGCCGATAGTATTGAAGTGATTGTGCCAATACTCCCCCGTCCTGGACTTAACGTCCCGCAGGTAGTTGGCCGAATACGGGTACATGCCGCGCTGGGTCTGGGTCTCTATCACCTTGCGCTTGATTTCCAGGCTGTTCTTGGCCACATTGACCAGCCGCCACAGCCTGGCGCGGAACTCCACCTCGCTCTTGGAGAAATAGGCCACCCTGGGCAGATTTATAGTGACAACCCCTATGGAGCCTGTCATGGGGTTGGAGCCGAACAGCCCGCCGCCGCGCTTGCGCAGTTCCTTCGTGTCCAGCCGCAGGCGGCAGCACATGGACAGCGCGTCCTCGGGCGACAGGTCTGAATTTACATAATTGGAGAAATACGGAATGCCGTACTTGCAAGTGATTTCCATGAATTTATTGACCACGGGGCTGTTCCAGTCGAACTCCTCGGTCACGTTGATGGTGGGTATGGGGAAGGTGAACACCCGCCCCTTCGCGTCGCCCTCAAGCATGACGTCGCAGAACGCCTCGTTGAACATGTCCATCTCGGCCTGGAACTCGCCGTAGGTCTCCGGCCTGAGCTTGCCGCCGACGACCACGGAGCGGTCTTTAAGCGTCTTGGGCGGCACTATGTCGAAGGTCAGGTTGGAGAAGGGGCATTGGAAGCCCACCCGCGTGGGCACGTTGATGTTGAAGATGAACTCCTGGAGCGCCTGCTTCACCTGGGCCTTGGAAAGGCGGTCGTAGCGGATGAAGGGGGCGCAGAACGTGTCTATGGACGACCATGCCTGGGCGCCGGCCGTCTCTCCCTGGGTGGTGAAGGTGGAATTGACGATCTGGCCCAGGAAGGCGCGCAGATGCTTGGCCGGGGAGGACTCCACCTTCCCGCTCACGCCGCCAAAGCCGTCGATGAGCAGCTGCTGCAGGTCCCAGCCGGCGCAGTACGGCCCGAAAAACCCCAGGTCGTGCAGATGTATGTCGCCCTCCAGGTGGGCCTGCCTGACCTCCTGGGGGTAGACCTCGTGCAGCCAGTATTGCTTGGTGAAGGTCTCGCGCACGTAGTTGTTCATGCCGTTGATGGACTTCTGCGTGTTGGCGTTCTCCTGTATCTGCCAATCCTTGTCGTCCAGGTAGTCGCTGAACATCTGGATGGTGGCGCCGATGAGGGCGTTGTTCTCCCTCGCGCTCCTACGCTTCTCCCTGTAGAGTATGAAGGCCTTCGCGGTTTTCGCGTGGCCGTTCTCGATGAGGATTTTCTCCGCCGCGTCCTGGATGTCCTCCACGTGGGGCGCCTCGTCGCCGCTCTCCTCTATCAGCCTGACCACCTGGTCGCTGAGTCTGTAGGAGAGGTCAAAATCGTCGCCGCCCACGGCCTCCGCGGCTTTGTACAGCGCCCAGGCTATTTTTTCCTGTTCAAAGGGCGCCAGCTCGTTGTTCCTTTTCCTGACCTGTTTTATCATGTTATGAATACCTCTGCGTAATGTTATAAGTGTAAAGAGCCGCTCGCACGGGGCCGACGGCGCGCGCGCCTCCCCGCCTCTCATGGGTAAACGGCCTGCCTCACAATATCATGTGCCGTGTTCACGAACCCCATGCTATATATTGTACGGTATTCGTAATTACTTGTCAATTGCTATTTTTGGTTTTCGGTCGGGAAGTTTGCCGGGGAGCTATTCCACATTCTGTATCTGTTCTCTCATCCTCTCAATCTCACTTTTCATTTCCAAGACAATGTTCGTGATCCTCAGATCGTTCGCTTTAGAACCTATAGTATTCACCTCGCGGTTCATCTCCTGAACCAGAAAATCCAGCTTCTTCCCCTTCGCCCCGCCCGGCCCCGCGACAATCCCCTCAAGCTGCGCGATGTGGCTCTTCAGCCTGACGATTTCCTCCGTGACGTCGCACTTGTCCGCGAGCATGGCGGCCTCCACAGCTATCCGCTCCTCGGGGATCTCCGCCTCCTGCCTCAAAAGCTCCCTGATCCGCTCCCGCAGCTTCTCCGCGTGGGCCCGCGCTATCTCAGGGCCCGCGCCCTCCACGCCTTCCAGCAGCGCCGCCACCGCCCGCCCCCGCATTAGCAAGTCGTCCGCCAGCTTGCGCCCCTCCGTCGCCCGCATGGCGTCAAAACCGCCCAAAGCGGCGCGAAGAGCCGCCGAAAAAGAATTCAAAACCTCATCCTCGTCCTCAACGTCGGGCGCCTGCCTCATAACGTCCGGCATCGAGGCCAAAAGCCTCAAATCCACCTCGCCCTCCAGGCCCAGGCCCGCCTTCATCTCTCGAAGGTTCTCATAATACTGCCTGGCGACCGACATGTTGAGCCGCACCGCCGAATCGCTCTCCGTCACGCTCTCCACCGAGATGTTGACCTCTATCTTCCCCCGTTGCGCGGTCTCCCTGACCAAAGCCTTCAGTTTTTCCTCCGCGAAAGAGTACCGTCTGGGCAATCGGACCGAAACCTCCCCATACCTGTGGTTCACCGCCCGCACCTCCGCGGTAACCACCCTTTTCCCGTCCGCATGCTCCCCGCGGCCGAACCCCGTCATGCTCTTAACCATACGCCAATCCTTTCCTATTATATGAACGTCTTGAAATCCTCGTAATTCCTCTCCAGCATGGACGGCGGGTCCAGCCCGTAAGGGCATTTCTCCGCGCAATGGCCGCAATGCTCGCAATCCTTGATTTTCTCCATCTCATCCCGCCAATACTCCGTCAGGAAAGTCCGCGTAGGCATGCGCCTCAACGCCAACGACATCCGCGCCGCCCAATTTATCTGTATCCCTGCGGGGCAAGGCATGCAGTAGCCGCAACCCCGGCAAAACTCCCCGCGAAGTTCCTCCCTATCGCGCTCTATGCGCTCCATGTGCGCGTCCGTAGGCCCCTCGGCCCCCTCCCCCATAGCCTCAACCAGTTGCGCCATCTCGTCCGCGCTCTGTATGCCCCAGATGGGCACCACGCCGTCCTGAGCCGCCATCCAGGCGCGGGCGGCCCGTATATCCGTGATAAGCCCGCCGCTGAGGGCCTTCATGGCGACGAACCCCACGTCCGCCTCCCGGCACAGCCGCGCAAGCCCCAAATCGTTCTCATCGGAGAGATAATTCAAAGGGAACTGCAGGACGTCATAAAGCCCGCTGGCCGCCGCCTCCCGCGCCAATCCCAGCAAATGGTTCGTAAAGCCGATGAAGCGGACCCGCCCCGCCTCCCTGGCCTCCAGCATAGCCTCATACAGCCCCGACCCGTCGCCTGGCCTGGGGACGAACCCGGGGTTGTGGAATTGGTACACGTCTATTCGCTCGGTCTTAAGCAAGCCCAGGCTGACGTCCAAATCCCTCCGGAATTCCTCCGCCGTCTTAGCCATGGTCTTCGTGGCCAATACGTACTCCCCGCGCCGCCCGGACAAGGCGAGGCCGATTTTCTCCTCGCTGTCCGTGTAGCTCCTGGCCGTGTCAATATAGTCAATCCCCGCATCCAACGCCATATTCAGAATGCGCGCGGCCTCCGCCGCCGTGGCCCTCTGCAACGGCAAAGCGCCAAAGCCGTCCTTATTGACAGTAAGCCCCGTCCTGCCCAATCTCGCTTTCATGCCCCGCCTCCTTTACGCCCATGCCCTAACCGGTCGGTTCCCGCCTGGGCTCCGGCACGGGATTTCTTTTCACGTGCCGAAGTCAAAAACCTAGGCAAGAGGCGCGAATCGACCGCGTCCCTACAGTTTCCAATATCATACATGTTATCATCTTTTCCTTTGGCGTTCAACGATGCTATATTTTAGGGACGGCGCCCATGACGCCGTTATTGCGGTTATATTCGTGCGCCGTGCGCGTTACAGATTCAGGTGAGCCTTGTTTTACTAAAGTATATGATATATAATGATCCGGTATGTATTATTAGTGCCATAATTTGCGAAAAGGAGAGACTATGCACGCCCAACTGAGCGCCGCCCTGGTGGCCGCCGTCGCGGTGGTCCTCGCCGAAATGGGCGACAAAACCCAGCTTCTCGCCATGGCGTTCGCCGCCAGATACAGCGCGGCCAAAGTCATGCTCGGCGTGTTGGCCGCGACAGTCCTGAACCACGCCCTCGCCGTCGCCGTGGGCAACCTCGTCACGCGCTTCGACTCGGCGCAGGCATGGATCCAGGGGGCGGCCTCCCTTTCCTTCATCGTCTTCGGCCTATGGACCCTCCGGGGGGACAAGCTTGACGGCGAGCAAAACAGGGAATCAAAGCTCGGCGCGTTCATGACGGTGGCCATAGCCTTCTTTCTGGCCGAAATGGGCGACAAGACCCAACTGGCCACCATAGCCCTGGCCGCGAAATTCCCCGCGGCGCCCCTGGGCGTCCTCGTGGGGACCACCACAGGCATGCTCGTGGCTGACGGCTTCGGCATAGTGGTGGGGATATTGTTGCGCAAGAAGATCCCCGAACGGGCTGTGAAATTCGTGTCCGCAGGGGCCTTCGTGCTGTTCGGGCTGGCCGGCGCTTACCAGGTCGCCCGCAACGAGGTGGGGCTGCCTGTAGGCCCGAGCGTCGCGGGGCTGGCCGCCGTGGCCGCCGCGACCGCGCTCGCGGCCTGGCTGGTCATCCGAAACGCCAACCGCGAAAATTAGCGCGCGCCGTCAAAGCCGCGGCTTTGGCGGAATTCGTCGGCCAGGATGTCCATGTATATCTCATCGTGGTAAACCCCGTCCAAAAAATACGCCTGGCGCCTGGCGCCTATCCGTTTGAACCCCACGGCCTCGTAGCAGGCTATGGCGGCTTTGTTGAAGCTGAAAACCTCCAGCATCACATTGTTCAGGTTGAGCGCGCCGAAGCCGAAGCCCAGCAACAGCTCCAACGCCTCCCTGCCGTAGCCCAGCCCCCTGCGCTCAGGCTCGCCGATGAACAGCCCGCAATGGGCGCTTCTGTGGACATGGTTGAGGGCGAAAAAATTGATATTGCCGAGCAGCTCCTCCCCCTCCCTCTTCACGATGGCGAAAACGTACTGGTCTTTCAGGAAGCCCTCCAATATCTCCTTTTCCTTCTCGACGTCCAACAGCATCCAAGTGTTCCCCAGGAAATCCGTGACTCCCCGGTCGTTCATCCACCGCGCGTAGACGGGCGCGTCGTCCCTGCTCACGGGCGACAGGCAGACGCGCTCCCCCTTCAGCTTCGGGTAGTATTTTATTGCTTGTCCAGCCATTCCTTAATCCTCGAAAAAGACTCCGCGCTTATCACATGCTCGATACGGCACGAGTCCTGCAACGCCACGTCCTCCGCCACGCCCAGCGCCTCCACGAAAAAACGCGCTATCAGCTGGTGCCTTTCATATATTTCCTCGGCGATCCTCCGTCCGTCGTCGCTCAAGTGTATGTTGCCATGCTCGTCAATGCTGATATATCCCGCGTTTTTCAGTATGCCCATAGCCCGGCTTATGCTCGGTTTCGAGAAATTCAGCTCGTTGGCCACGTCGATAGAACGGACGGCGCCCATCTCCCGTTGAAGTATCAAAATAGTTTCCAGGTAATTCTCTCCGGATTCGTAGATTTTCAATGCTGCCAGCCTCCTTCGCCATATCCCCGCGCGTTCCTCTTATTTACACTATACATCTTTTGCGGCGAGTTGTAAATCGGGAACG
>JAIRPE010000082.1 GCA_031257175.1 Eubacteriales Family XIII. Incertae Sedis bacterium
ATAAGGAACGGCAGGCTCTTGCCCGCCGTCTGCCTGGAGACGGCGGACTTGTATATGGAAAAAGGCCAGGCGAAGCCAAAGCAAATCAACATCGCCGATTCGAAGATGTTCATGGGGTCTCCTTTCCTTGAACAAAAAGCGCGTAATAATATCTTCGCATAGTAAATATTATATATGTAAATCCTTATTTTTACAACAATTCCCTTATTAGCATATTCCAATATTACATTTGCCCTTAATAAAAGTTGGATTTGACACTGTCGCAAATGCCCTATATACTATAGTTATTCGATTGTTATGCCTACACGGCCGTTCGGGCGGCTGTAGGCGGCGGCGCCGAAAGGAGCGATATTGTGAAGCGGTTTTACGTGGCTTTTCTTAGGACTGATGACGAAATATCCGATTTTTTTATGGTCAGATCTTCGGGAATCAAGATCGGCTCTAACAAAAAGCAGTATCTGGATATATTTTTGGCCGATAAAAGCGGAGAAATATCCGCGAAAAAGTGGGATGTCAGCGAAGCGGAGCTGGCGATTTTCAACGACTTGCGCGAGGGGGACTGCGTAAAGGTGAAGGCTCTGGTGACGGAGTGGAACGGCGCGAAGCAGCTCAAGCTGACACGTCTCCGGAAAGCGGAGCCACAGGACGCGCTGGAGCGGGCGGATTTCGTGAAATCCGCCCCTGAAAACGCGCAGGATATGTACGATTACGTCTCGCGAGCAGCCAACAGCATAGTGGATGAGGACTTAAAAAAGCTTTCATTAGCGTTGCTTGAAAGAAACAAGTCTAAGCTTATGTATTATCCTGCCGCCGCGAAAAACCACCATGCAGAATTGGGCGGCCTGCTCTACCACATGAAACGCATGCTCATGATGACCAAACGTTATTGCGCCGTATACCCCATACTCAACTTGGATTTCTTGATTGCCGGAGTGCTCGCCCATGACATAGAGAAGCTTACGGAGATGATCGCGAACGAAGACGGCATTGTTTCGGAATATTCTTTTGAAGGCAAATTGTTAGGTCATCTGGTGTCCGGGGTGAAAGTCATCGATCAGATGGCGCGAGAACTCGGCGTGCCCTATGAAAAGGCCGTGATGTTGGAACACATGGTGCTGTCCCATCACTACGAGCCTGAGTTCGGCAGCCCTAAACGCCCTATGTTTCCGGAAGCTGAGCTTTTGCATTACCTCGACATAGTGGACGCCCGCCTGTACGACATGGAGACCGCCCTCCAGGCCGTGTCGCCGGGGACTTTCTCAGACAAGGTGCGCACATTGGATTTCCGAATGTTATACAAGCCCTCTTGCGGCTCGGGCTCGAAGGACGAACTTTGATCGGCGGGAACGCCTAAATGATTGCCAACATTAAACGAGTTTCCCGAACCCGCGCTTTTCGCTTCAACCGCAAGCGCCGATGTTTCCGTGTCGCGCCGCAGTTTTAACTTGGCAAGGGATTCTCAAGAAGTTTATTGACAATATATTTATTTAATGGTATAATTTGTAAATATGGTTGATGTAAAGCGAGCCTCAAAATCCGGGACATTGGTGGATGTGATATATCGCAACGCCACGAACGGCTATACAGTAGGAATCTTTAGGGAAGGCGGCGCCGCTTTCACCGGCGTCGGATTTTTCGCGCAGGCCGAAATCGGCAACAGTTTCGATCTCGTTGGGGAATGGAAGGAACACCCCCTGTACGGCAAACAGTTCTCCGTATCCTTGTACGAGATGAAAATTCCCGATACTCAGGACGGTATAGAGCTTTTCCTCACTTCCGGCGCCATAAAAGGCGTAGGCCCGAAAACAGCCAAGCTGATAGTGGACGCTTTCAGCGACGACGCTCTGCGTGTCATAGCAGACGAGCCCGACAAGCTCATGAAGATCAATGGCATCGGCGCAAAAAAGGCGGCCATGATAAGAGAATCTTTTGAAGAGCATAGAGATTTCGCCGAAATTACCCTGTTCTTTCGCCAGTACGGCATCTCTTCTTCCATTGCCATGCGCATGTATAAGATTTACGGGCACGACACAATAAGAGCGGTGAAAGAGAATCCTTATCAGATCATTGACGACGTGCATGGCATGGGCTTCAAATCCGCAGATCGCATAGCTCTGCGGATGGGCATTGAAACCAACAGCTTGTTTCGCTTGAAAAGCGGGCTTTCTTACATCCTCTGGCAATACGCGGGCGACGGCAGTTCGTTCGTCCCCAAAAAGCAACTGCTGGAGAACGCCGTCGATCTCTTGGACGTGTGTTCCGACGAAATAGACGAGGCGTTGCTGTTCATGGTTCTCGACGGCGCCGTGCGCGTAGAGGAGTTGGAAGGGCGCCACGTGGTTTATCTTGAGCATTACCACATGGCGGAACGAAGCGTCTGCGAAGACTTGTTGCGTCTGGAACGAGCCTCGCCGCCGCCTTTAGGCGCGAATGCCTCTGATTTGTTGAAGCGCGCGGAACACGAGTTCGGCATTTCCTTGTCCGAAAGCCAACGATATGCCGTAGCCGAATCCCTGAATTGCGGGGTGTTCGTTATAACGGGCGGCCCAGGCACCGGCAAAACCACCATCATTAAGGCCATTATAGGGATTTTAGAGGCTGGCGGCTTGAACGTCGGACTAGCGGCGCCGACGGGCAGGGCGGCAAAGCGGATGGCGGATGCTACAGGTCACGAGGCTATGACCATACACAGGCTGCTGGAATATTACTATTCCGAGAGTGATGATGTCATGCGTTTTCGAAAGAACAAGGAAAACCCTCTTGATTACGGCGCCGTGGTCATTGACGAGGCTTCCATGTTAGATATATCACTTATGATGTGTCTGTTAGCGGCTATACGCACCGACACGCGCCTGCTGATTGTGGGAGATGGGGATCAACTGCCGTCCGTCGGGGCGGGCAATGTGTTGAGGGACATGGTGGATTCCGAACTTATCAATTCCGTCAGGCTGACAGAAATATTCCGTCAAGCCAAGGAGAGCCTAATAGTGGTAAACGCCCACAGGATAAATCGCGGCGAGTACCCACTGACAAACACGGAGTCAGGGGATTTTTTCCTTTTACGACGGGGAAGCGAAACCCGTGTGCTCGAAACCATAGACGAGCTTTGCGTCCGTAGGTTGCCCGATTTTTACAGTGATTGTGACGTTTTCCGTGATTTGCAGGTGATCACTCCTACGCGCAAAGGAGTGTTAGGCAGCATTAATTTGAATCGGCGGCTCCAAACATTGCTTAACCCCCGCCATGGAGACAAAGCCGAAAAGAGCTTCGGGGAGCGTCTGTTCCGCGAAGGCGACAAAGTCATGCAGATAAAGAATAACTACCATTTGGAATGGCGCAAGGGAGAGACTTCGTCAAGAGCCAACGACAACGCTTCTTCCAAAGAGGTTGACGACAAACGGCTTGCGGACGGAGAAGGCGTGTTTAACGGCGACATGGGCGTAATCCGTAAAATCGACGAAAAGGGCGGGTTCATTACCGTCGTGTACGATGACTGCCGCTTCGTGGAATATCCTTTCTCACAGATCGATGATTTGGAGCTGGCATATGCAGTCACTGTGCATAAGAGTCAAGGCAACGAATTTCCGTTAGTGCTGATGCCGCTGTCCTCTTTCGCGCCTATGCTGGCGAACAGAAACCTGCTCTATACAGCCGTAACACGAGGACGGAGAGCCGTCATTCTGGTGGGCATGGAGCGGCATATGCAAGCTATGGTAGACAATAATCGTGCCAAAGAACGGTATTCTGGGCTACGGCAACGGCTAGCGGCGCATTTGACAAGGATATGACTTCTGTCTTTTTCACTCACGGCGCACTCGTGGCTCCGGTCGCGGAAGGGGATGAATATGGGAAAATTATGGGGTAACATAAAGAATGTGACGCTGGATTTACTGTATCCGGCTTCCATATACTGCATATCGTGCGGAAATGTTATAGACAACAGCAGGCCATACGCATTGTGCGACCTCTGCGTTCGAACTGCCGAATGGTCGAACTCGAGAAATGTTTGCCAATGTTGCGGTAAATTGTTGTGCGCATCAAGCAACGCCGGATTCTGTGACGAGTGCGCCGAATGGACTCCCGCCTTTGACAAAGGGTTCGCCTGTGCGGAATACGGCGGAGTCAGAAACATAACCCATGCCTTTAAATATGGAGGCAAGGCTTATTACGGCGAAGCTATTTCAGAGATGATGTTCGACAGATTACGCGACGAACTACCTGAGATAGACATCGTGGCGCCTGTCCCTATGCACAAGGACAAAGAACGCAAGCGAGGCTATAACCAAGCAGACGTTCTGGCGAGCTTGTTGGCGAAGAAACTGCTCTTGCCTTATGACAGAGGCGTCTTGATCAGGAAACGAGCCACCGACGCCATGAGCCGACTGGGTTCTTCCGTCAGATCCGAGAACATAAAAGGCGCCTTTCGCGCCGAGCCGAACAGAGCCAAGGCTCTCCGAGGCAGAAAGATTCTGCTGGTGGACGACATTTACACGACAGGCAGCACCATGAACGAATGCGCCCTAGCTTTAAAGGCCGCTGGCGCGAAAGCCGTTTATTTCGTCGTGTTTGCAACTGGCACGGACAGAATCTGACGATACATGGCGCGACGGCCGATTAGGCGTTTTTTTGAGAACGTCGCCTCCAGAGCCGGATTAGGCGATAGCGGTCTCAAATCCCGCACGTCAGGGCGTCGGGCCGTAGCTCCGCCGGAACACAATACAATATCGGGTTTCGCGGCTGTCCGGGTCTGTGGTTGAAAGTCCATGCCAGCCGCGGGCGAAAGGACCCACGTAAGCCGGACTGCAAGGCAGCGGCGATCATGGCGCGGTTTAGATGTAAGACCTTCGGTTTTAACCGACAGGCAAGTGTGGGGGCAAAGACCAGGTCGGCCGGACAGCCGCGGGACCCGATACCTAAGACGCAAGTCGTTTTTATTGCTCCACCGACTAAATGTTGCGCTGAAACCACTTCGGCGAGGATTTTTTCTGTCGGGCAAGGCGGCGGGTTCCGTTGATACTGGGAGTATCAGCGGTCCGACGAAAAAAAGACCGACGAATACGCAATGTTTAGTTGGCGGAGCAATAACACTGCTGTTGATTTGGAAACATGGACAAATGAGCGTCCTCACTCAAACAACTCGGCGGCTTCTTTCATAATCCTCATTACTGGTAATTTCTGGGGGCACTTTTTCTCACATTCTCCGCATTTAACACAATCCGACGGAAAGTGCCCTTTTGGCGTCCACATTCTAAGCATTGCCCCTATCTTTCGATTTTTGTATATCTCCCACTCATTCCTCGATTCGATCACGCCAGGTATCCTAATTCCGGACGGACAAGGTTGACAATAGTCGCAGGCCGTGCAAGAATAGGGTATCAGCCTGTTGTATTCCGCTGCGGCCATGGATATGATCTTTCTTTCCTGACCTGTAAGATTGTCGTTTTCCATCTCGGAAAAAATGCGTAGATTCTCATCCACTTGCTCCATTTTGCTCATTCCGCTCAGAATAGTCAAAATCTCAGGAAAATCCGCCAGCCATTTGAACGCCCACTCCGCCGGGCTTCTCTTTACGTCGGCTCTGCCCCATATGTCCTCCACCGTGGGCGGCACGGCATCCGTGAGTTTGCCGCCTTTCAGAGGTTCCATCACCACAGTTTGAATACCCTTCGCTGCGGCATATTTCAAGCCCTCTGCTCCTGCCTGAAATTTTTCGTCCATAAAATTCAACTGTATTTGGCACAAATCCCAGGGATACGCGTCGATGACGTCTTTAAACAAACCTATCTCGTCATGAAAGGAAAATCCTATGTATTTTATCCTTCCCCTAGCCTTTTCCTTTTCCAATGCCGCAAGAACGCCGCATTTGCGCACCAACTCCCAATTCTCGCGGTTAACACTGTGAATAAGATAGATGTCCAGCCGATCCGTTCCCAAACGTCCCAATTGCTCCGTCAGATAACGAGACACGTCCGAGCCCTCGCGTGTCAGCCAAGTAGGATATTTGTCGGCTAACAAGACTTTATCCCTGTATCCGTCCGACAACGCTTTACCGACAGCCACTTCACTTTTGCCTCCGTGATACGGATATGCCGTATCCACATAATTCACCCCGCTGTCTATAGCCTTGCGGATCATGGCTACGGCTAACGGCTCGTCGATTCTGCTCATATCCCTATTCAATATTGGCAACCGCATGGCGCCAAATCCCAATAAAGATACCTGCTTTCCAGACTTATCGAATATCCTGTATTTCATGAACTCACCCCCTCAACCGGGCCAGCGCCCGTTCAAAATCCTCCGGCCTGGGGCTACGGAACTCCATCATCTCGCCTGTGGCGGGATGCCTGAAGCCCAACAGCCCGGCATGGAGCAACTGGGACTCGGCGCCCAGCGCCTTGCGCTTGGGCCCGTACAGCGGGTCCCCCACCACAGGCCGCTTCACGTGCGCCATATGGACCCTTATCTGGTGCGTGCGCCCCGTCTCCAGCGAAAGAGACAGGCGCGTGAACGCGCCGAACCGCTCCAGCACCCTGTAGCGCGTCACCGCCTCCCTGCCGCCCTTGGCGACCACCGCCTGCCTGAGCCTGTTGGCGGGGTCGCGGCCTATGGGCAGCCTCACCGTCCCCTCGTCCTCGATAAAATTATTGTGGACCAAAGCCTCGTACTCGCGCCTGACGTCATGGGCGGCCAGCGCCGCCGAAAGCGCCCTGTGCGCCTCGTCGCTCTTGGCCACCACCAGCAGGCCGCTGGTGTCCTTGTCTATCCTATGCACTATGCCGGGGCGCAAAACGCCGTTGATGGAGGACAGCTTGCCCCCGCAATGAAAAAGCAGGGCGTTCACCAAAGTGCCGCCCTCATTCCCGGGCGCGGGGTGGACCACCATGCCCTTCGGCTTGTCCACCACCAGCAAATGCCCGTCCTCATAGACGACGTCCACGGGGATGTCCTCCGCCTCAAGCTCCAACGCCCGCGGCTCGGGCACGATGGCGCCCACCACGTCCCCGGCCTTAACGGCGCGGCTCTTCGCGCCCACGGGCGCCCCGTTGACGGACACGGCGCCTGCGGATATGAGATTCTGGGCGTGGCTGCGCGAGACCCCGGGCACCCGCTCGGCCACCAGCACGTCAAGCCTGGCGCCCGCCTCGGACTCATCAGCCACGAAAGAAAAAAAGCCGCTCATCCCCTCGGCTCCCCCTCTCCTTCGGCCGCCCTTCCCGCGCCCTCGCCGTCCCGTTCAGCCCGCTCCCGGCTCCCTTCGGCCGATTTCGGCCCGCCTCGCCGCTCGGAGCGGAGGATGCTCAAAACCGCCAGCCCGCACCCCACGCAGACCGCCACGTCAGCCACGTTGAACACGGGGAACGACATAAAGGCGAAAAAATCCACCACCGACCCGAGGCGCGCCCTGTCGATGAGGTTGCCCAGCCCTCCTGCGGAAATAAGCGTCAACGCCGCCAGCAACAAAGGCGGCTCCTTCCCCCGCCTCAAAAAAACGAACACCTGCAACGCGACCACCAGCGCCAGCGGGAACAGGATGAGGAACGCCCTCTGCCCTTGCAATATGCTGAACGCCGCGCCCGTGTTGCGCGTGTAGGCTATGTCAAAAAAACCCGGTATGACGCTGACCGCGCCTATCCCGCCGCCAGCCGAGCCCGGCCCCAAAAAAACGTCGGCCAGATGCTTGGTCGCCTGATCCAGCGCCACCACGGCGGCCAGCAACGCGTAATACATCAAAACGCGTCCCCCACTCTCAAATTCGTTATCGTCCTGGAATCCGCCCTGGACGCCTCGGGGAAAGACACGCCGCTCGCCGCGCCGCCGCCCTCCGCAGGCTCCTTGCCCCCCAACAGGGAGCCTGGCCTCACGTCCTCGGGGAACAGCTCGGCGCTGAGGCTGTCGAACCGCTCCAACTCAGTCTCCAGCAGGTTCCTGTACCGCGCCTTCAAAATATTGATGCGGCTGCGGAGGCCCGCCGCCTCTTCCGTCAGCCTCTCCACGGACTCCCGCGCCTCACGCTGTATGCGTTCCGCGTCCATCTCCGCGTTCTTCAGCAATATCTCGGCCCGTTTCTCCGCGCTCGCCGATATGTCCCCCATCAATGCCTTAGCCGCCTCCAGCGTCTCCAGCACCGCGCTCTCGGAATTCCTGTGGCGCTCAGCCTCCTGAGTCAGCATGTCTATATTGTCCTTCATGCGCCTGTTGTCCAGAATCAGCCTCTCCAAGTCCAGGGTGATCAAGTCCAGGAAGCTGTCCACCTCCTCCTCCTTATATCCCCTGACGCCTCTGGTGAATTCCTTGTTTTGTATCTCAATAGGTGTTATCATGCCAATGCCTCTCTATATCATCTCACGGCCCCCGTCGGCCGCGAGCCATCTCCCACCTGCGCGGGGCGGCGCTCACAGCAGCCTGAGCAACAGGTTCCTGACCAACATGACGCCCAGCATGGCCACCAGCACGGAAAAATCAATAGGCCCGGAATTGAACCTGGACAACAGCCTCCTGCACGGCGCGACGATAGGCTCCGTGAGCCGCGTCAAAACGCCGTAAATCTGCCGCAACCCGCCAGGCCGCTGGTACCCGTAAGGGTTCACGAACCAACTCAGCAACGCCCGCGCGAACAGCATGAGCAATATCAAATTGCAGAAAAAATCCACCGCGCTCCGCAACACGCCCATATGCCCGCCTTACCTCCAGCCGCTCTTGGCGCTCTGGCTGAAGTCGATCCCCTTATGCTCCGCGTTGGACGTGACGTTGATGTTCTCGGGAACGAAAACAAAAATGTTCGTGGCGATCTTCTTCATGTTGCCGTTGAGCGCGTAGGTCGCCCCCGAAAGAAAGTCGAATATCTTCTTGGCGGTCTCCGTCTCCACCTTCTCCAGATTTATGATAATCGGCTTCCTCGCCTTCAGGCTGTTGACCAGCGTCGGGCATTCGTCGAAGCTCTTGGGCTCCGTTACCACCAGGTTCAATTGGCTGGTGATGGCGTTGAGGGTCTTGTTCATGGATATCACCTTATCCTTGGGGTTAGCGACGAATCTATAATCAGCTCTGGGCGGCTCAGGCGCGGGGGCGCTCTCCGCCGTCCTGGGCGGTATCGGCCTTCGGGCCGGCTGCTCCTCCACTTCGTCCTCAAACTCCTCGTCGTCCACGTCCTGAATCCCCACCAGATATTTCAACTTGTTAATAATGCCTTCAGCCATTTCTCACGCTACCTCCATTCTTATGCTCATACTTTTCTGAATCCCGCCCGAAGCCATCGGGCGGACGCCGCGAGACAGTATGCGCTAACCCGCTTAAAGGCGACATTTTGAACTCGGATTAGCATCCGCCGCGGGGCGTCCCCGCGCTACCCTCTCGCGCCGAAAATCGCGGTCCCGACGCGGACCATGCTGGCCCCCTCCTCCACGGCCACGCCGAAATCCCCCGACATGCCCATGGACAAATACCTGAAATCCAGCCGCTCATGGCTCGATTTCCCCAACTCGTCAAACATTGCCTTGGCCTGGCGGAAATACGGCCTGGCCTCCTCGGGGTCGTAAGCGAAGGGCGCCATGCACATCAGCCCCCTGACGCGGATATTCCCGCATTTCTCCAGTATCTCGCCTATAAGCCCCGCCGCCTCCGCCGCGGAGGCCCCGAACTTGCTCTCCTCTTCGGCCACGTTCACCTGCACCAATATATCCATGGTTATCCCCGCCTGGCCCGCCCGTCTGTCAATCTCCTCGGCCAGCCGGAAAGAATCCACGGAATGTATCATCTTGACTTTGTCAATGACGTATTTGACCTTATTGCGCTGCAAATGCCCTATCATATGCCAATTCACGGGCAAAACGGCGCCATGCTTGTCCAAAATCTCCTGGACCTTGTTCTCCCCTATGTCCGTCACGCCGTTCCGCACGGCCTCGTTTATCGCCTCAGGCCCGTAGGTCTTAGTGACGGCCACCAGAACCACGTCGCCCGCCTCCCGTCCTGCGGCGGCGGCCCTGCGCGCTATCTCCCCCCTGACCGACTTTATGTTTTCGCCAATGTCGCCCATAGCCGACCCATGCCTCCTGAAAAGCGCGGCCCGCGCCGCCCCGTTGGCCCCCCGGGCGCCCAAACGCGGCGTCAGCCGCCCGCCTGGGCGGGATCCAGCAAAATCTCGTCGTAGGCCCTCACCGTGGCAACCCTCTTGCCGTCCTCCCCCGTGAACGCCGTGTCCCACACTGCGGAACGCTTCCCGTCGCTTTTTTTTATCTTGACGGGGACGAAGGCGAAATCGCCGCCCTTCCCCTTAACGTAAACCCCCGCCTGGCCCTCCCGCGCCGTTATGCTGGCGTTGTCCACCAACAGCCCGTCGTACTCCCCGGCCAGCATGGTGGCGTCGGTTTTCCGCGCCAACGCCAATCCCTCGTAGTACCTGTCGAACTCCAGGACGACCTGCCAGCAGTCCCCCTGGTCAGCCACCCTGCGGGCCACGCCGAAAAGCTCGCCCCTGGGCAACGTGGCGGCGACCCTCTCCCCCACGGCGTAATTCGCCACGCCGCCGGAGTCCTTGGGCAACCAGAAGGCCAGATACCACAGGCTGTCGTCCACCAGCTTGTAAACAGGCTCCCCTGCCTTGACGATGGAACCCTCGTGCCGCGTCAGGTTCAACGCCGGGCCGCTGGCCGCCTCGGCTTCGGCCTTCGTGAGAAAATCCAGGCGCTCCGGGGAGAACACCTTCTCGTAGCCGTCCACGAAATAACTCAGCACTCCGCCCTTCTCCGTGACCGCCGCCGCGAGCCCCGCGCCGCCGCCCAGCCTCTCGGTGAGCTCCGCGTAGACCCCCGGACCCGTCAAGGCGGGCGCCTCCGCGGGAAGTATGTCCATGGGCCGCTCGCCCTTGCGGATCTTAACCCCTTCGCCCACGTAGTACCGCGCCGCCCCGTCGGCGCCGGCCAGGTAGACCGTCTCCTTTCGGACGAAATAAGCCGTGACCTCGTCCGAAAGGCTCAACCGCCCGAACTCAAGCACGGCGGTTTTCCGCATCGCCCCAGCCAATCCGGGAATCACGAAAACGCAAACATACAAGGCGACCGTCGCTATTAAAAAAACAACGATGACGCCGCTTCTTAGCTTCTTCATATTGTGTTCCTCAGATAAATGATATACCAAATCAAGGGATTTTACAATAGGTTGATGAAATTTTCATACTCCCCCAATATCCGCCTCTCATCCTTCCCCAGCTCGTCCTTCCTGGCCAGGAAAGCGGCGAACAAATCCGGCCTCCGCTCCAGGGTCAGCTTTACCGACTCCTCGAACTTCCAAAGCCTTATCAGCCTGTGGTTCCCCGAGACCAGCGTCTCAGGCGCGGCCATGCCACGAAAAACCCGGGGCTGGGTGTACTGCGGGTACTCCAGGAGCCCAGAGCAGAAGGACTCCTCCTCGTGGGCGCCCGGATTCCCCAGCGCCCCCGGCAGAAGCCTGACCACCGCGTCTATGAGCGCCATGGCGGGCAACTCGCCCCCCGTGAGAATAAAATCCCCCAAGGAGATTTCCTCCATGGAGAAATAGGAGAGAACCCTCTCGTCCAGGCCCTCGTAATGCCCGCACAGGAGAACCATCCCGTCCTCCCGCGCCAACTCCCCCACCAGGGCCTGATCCAGCGCCCTGCCTCTGGGAGACATGTATATCAGCCGTTTGCCATGGGTTCCGACGGCCTCCAGCGCCGAAAACACCGGCTGGGGAGTCATGACCATGCCCGCCCCGCCGCCGAAGGGGTAGTCGTCCGTCTTGCGGTGCTTGTCCTCGCTGTAGTCCCTGATGTTTATGACCTCCAGCTCAAGGAGCCCCTTTTCTATCGCCCTGCCGACGATGCTCTCCCCCATGACCGCCTGGAACATGCCCGGAAACAACGTTAGCGTCTGTATCTTCATAATTAAAACCCCGACAGGCCCCCTGGCGGGAGCGTCCCTTCCTGCCGCTTCATTGCGTCTCTAAAGCTCCAGCAGGCCCTTAGGCGGGCGGGCCACCACGGATTTCCCCGCCACGTCCACGCTCACCACGAAATCGGCGACTGCGGGGAGCAGGACGGTTTTCCCGTCGGGGGCGCTTATCTCGTACAAATCCTGGGCCGTGTTCTGTATGACCCCGCTTAACGTCCCTATCTCCGCGCCCTCTTCGTCGGTCACGCGGCAACCCACCAGATCCCTGACGTAGAACGCGTCCTCAGGCAGCTCGGGCAGGTCGCTCTCATCGATGAATATCTCCACGCCCCGCAGCGCCTCAGCCTGCTCGCGGGTAACCACCCCGTCGAGGGCCACGACGGCCATCCCCTTCACGCGCCTTATCAGTTTGAAGCGCCGCGTCTCCTTACCGACGAAGACAGCGACGCTTTCCTGGTAACGCTCGAAATTGCCCGAATAGGGGTAGACCTTCACCTCGCCGCGCAATCCTGCGGCCGTGACTATTTTCCCCACCGCTATCAGGCTCATCTCACGATCTCTACCGTGGCCTTCTTGCTCTCCCTGGCCGCCACCGCCTTCACCACCACGCGGATGGCCTTCGCGATTCTGCCTTGCTTGCCGATCACTTTTCCCATGTCGTCAGGGGCCACTCTAAGCTCTATCACGGTCTCGCCTTCCTCGTTTTGGACGGTTTTCACGTCCACCGCGTCGGGCTCTTCCACCAATGACTCCGCTATCATCTTGACCAATTCTTCCATCACGGCCTCCGATTACTCCGTTTTTTCGCCATCCGCCTCGCCTTTAGGCTCGGCTTCCTCGCTGGCGCCCGCTTCCGCGGCCTCTTCGGTTTCCTTGGCTACGGCTTCCTCGGCCGCGACCGCCTGAGGCTCGGCCTCAGCCGCCGCTTCCCCGTCGCCTGCCGTCTCGGCCTCGCCTGTCGGGGCGGCTTCCTTGCCGGGCTTGCTGACGCCCGCCTTGTTGAGCAGCGCCCTAACGGTGTCCGTCGGCTGCGCCCCGTTCGCCAGCCATTTCCTGGCCTTGTCCTCGTCGATTTTGACCGTCGCCGGGTCTGTCAGCGGGTTGTAGTACCCCAATTCCTCGATGAAGCGCCCGTCTCTGGACGACCTGGCGTCCGCCACCACGATCCTGTAGAAGGGCTTCTTGTGCGCCCCCATCCTCCTCAATCTTATCTTTACCGCCATTTTTTACCTCCAAAATATGTAAATGTTAAACACTGCCTCTTTCATTTGGGCGTGGGCCGCGGCCCCGCGTCCCGCGCCGTCAGCCTCTGCCGTCGGCCTTCGCGCCCCCGCCGTCAATTCCAGCCCTGGAACATCTTGCTTTTCTTATGTTTAGGCGCCTTCATGAATTGCTTCATCATCTTCCTGGCGTCCTCATAGCGCTTGACCAGGTTGTTTATCTTGTGGACCGGCTGGCCGCAGCCCGCCGATATGCGCTTGCGCCTGGAAGCGTTCAGTATGGACGGGTCGCGCCGCTCCTGCTTGGTCATGGACTGGATGATGGCCTCCATCTGGGCGAACTCCTTCTCCCCTGTCTCCGTGTCGGGCAGCGCCCCCCTGTTCATCCCCGGCAGCATTTCCAGCAGCTTGGCCACTCCGCCCATTTTCCTGATCTGCCCCATCTGCTCCAGAAAGTCCTCCAGCGTGAACTCGTTCTTCCTCATCTTGCGCTCAAGCTCTTCCGCCTTCGCGTCGCTGAGGCTTTCCTCCGCTTTCTCGATGAGGCTCAGTATGTCGCCCATCCCCAGTATCCTGGACGCCATCCTGTCGGGATGGAAGGGTTCCAGCGCGTCCAGCTTCTCGCCGACGCCGATGAATTTGATGGGCCGCTGGGTGACGGACTTGGCGGACAGCGCCGCGCCGCCTCTGGTGTCGCCGTCCAGCTTGGTCATTATGATGCCGTCCACGCCCAGCGCGTCATTGAAGCCCACGGCCGCGTTCACCGCGTCCTGGCCCATCATGGCGTCCACCACCAGCAGTATCTCGTGGGGCTTGACCGCCTTTTTCACCCGCGCCAGCTCGTCCATGAGGGCCTCGTCTATCTGCAGGCGGCCCGCCGTGTCGATGATAAGCACGTCATTCCCCCTGCGCTCCGCCTCCTTCACGGCGGCCTCGGCTATGGCCACGGGGTCTTGGCTGTCCCGCATGGTGAAAACGGGCGCGCCTACCCCCGCCCCAACTATTTCCAGCTGGTCGATGGCCGCCGGCCTGTATATGTCGCAAGCCGCCAGCATGGGCCGCTTCCCGTTGTTTTTCAGATAATTCGCCAGTTTCCCGCAGGTAGTGGTTTTGCCCGTGCCCTGCAGCCCCACCATCATCAGGGTGGTGAAGCCCCTGGGGGAATACGTGAGCTTGCTGCCCGCGCCGCCCATCAGCGCCACCAGCTCGCTCTGGACGATTTTTATCACCTGCTGTCCGGGGGTGAGGCTCTCCAGGACGTTCGCGCCGACGGATTTCTCCTTCACGTCCGCGACGAACTGCTTGACAACTTTGAAATTCACGTCGGCCTCAAGGAGCGCCAGCTTGACCTCCCGCATGGCCTCGTCGATGTCGGCCTCCGTGAGCGCCCCCTTGCCCCTGAGCTTTTTGAAAACGCTTTGCAGTTTTTCGGATAATCCTTCAAATGCCATGATTATATTTCCAAATCTTCTATAATATTCCTAACGGCCGACAATCGGGCGCGGAACGCCTCATGGCCCCCCGCCTCGCCTATCAGTCCGTCCAATTCCCGTTTCACCGCGTCCACCGCCGCCTCAGCCGACCTGAATTTCCCCAGAAGCCGCAGCTTCGCTTCGTATTCCTCCAGGGCCGCCGCCGCCTTTCTCAGCGCGTCATGCACGCCCTGCCTGCTGATGCCCATCTCCTCCGCGATTTCCGACAATGACATGTCGTCGCCGTAGTAGGACGCCACTATCTTCTGCTGTCTGTCCGTCAGCAGGCCGCCGTAGAAGTCATGCAGCATTATCATCCTAGGGGCTTCCTCCAGACGCATAAGCCGCCCTCCGTTCGCAACAAACAAGCCCTGGCGGCCCCGCCGCCCGCGCACTAACGGGCCGACCCGCGTATGCCGCCAATTAAGAGAATAACACAATATGGCGAGGCTGTCAAGCGTTTGTTTTGACAGGCGGTTTTGAAAGGATGAGGCGGGGAATATCGCGCCCACGCGGCAGGGGATGTGGCGCTCACGCGTCGGCGCGGTCGTAGAACACCGACTTGCCCGCCGTCGAGAGCGGTATGCCTACAATCATCTTATACTCGCCGAGCAGGCCGAGGCTCGCGGCGGCTTGCCCTATCGTGAACATCAGGCGGTTGTCAACGCGGTTGTCGGCTATGAGGGAAACCGCGGAGCCTAGGGCGATCCCCAAATCCATGGCCGTGAACGCGCAGGCCGCGCCCGCGCCCACGCAGGCGGCGCAATCCTCGAAGCCGCAGAGCCTGCACTTCCCGCCAAGGCCGCGCGCCTCGTACTTCGCGCCCACCAGCACGACCGCGCCGCTCGCGTCCACATTGTCGGCGTCGCGGAGGAAAAACTTGCCTTCCTCGCCGTAGCCCTCGCCCAGCTTCCGCATGGCCGTAGCCACCTTGTCTTTGTCCTCGCCCGTGAGAACCGCGGTATCAAGATGATCCGTGCCGCAGGCTTTGGGCGCGGTCCGCGCCGCCGCGCACACGCTTTGCGCGAGGTTCAGGACAGCCGATTCCTCGGCGGTTTTTGAATTGATGAACATATTGGGCCTCCTGCCGCCGTCATTCGACGGGCTTTATCATAAGCTGGATGACCAACCGCAGGAGCTCGTACATGTGCGCGCCGTTCCGATGGTCCACCGTGTCGTACAGGCCCGAGATGTTGCGGCTGGAGTAATAATGCAGGACGGAGAAAAACAGCTTGGCGAACAGCTCCGAGTCCACCGGCTCGATAAGCCCGGCCGTCTGCAGGTCCTGCGCTATCTTGCGTAGGACGCTCTCGTTCTTCTCGATGTACTCGTTTATGAAATACTTCTGCACGGTATCGTTTCTGGCGTGTTCCTGAAAGAACACGCTGAGCATCTTTATGTACCGCTCCTCCTGCCCCTTCGGGTAGGACAGGAACAGGCAGGCGAAAAGCTTGTCCTCGACGGGGCCTTCGGCCTGGCGGAATTTCTCAATGCTCCACAGCTCGTCGGCGTCAGGGATGGTGTTGGAATATGTGCTGATTATCTCGTCCAATATGGCTTGCTTCGATGGAAAATGGCTGTATATGGAGCTGCCCCGCACGCCTGCCATGCGCGCTATGTCGCGTATGCTAGTCTCGGCGTAGCCCTTCATCGAAAACAATTCCAGCGCGCAGTCGATGATCGTATCCCTTTTGTTCGTTTTGTCGCTCATTGCGCTCCCGCATACTTTCCGCCCACGTCCTTCCCAATAAAATTGCCGTTCATCCATTTGATAAGAAACGCCATCATCAGCGCGCCCACCGCCAGGACGGCGAAAGCCCCCCCTATGAACAGCGCCTCAATACCCATGACGGCCCCCGCCGTCTGGACGGCCGAGGCCGCCTGATAGCCCGTCCATTTCATGATAACCATGCACAGCCCGATGGAGAACGCCGAGCCCATTTTGTAGCCGAAACTCAGGGTCGTGTAGTACAGCTCGCTCACGTTCTCACGGTTTTCCCTAAGCTCCTTGTCCACGAACAGGGCGACTGTGGGGAAAATCAGGTTGCCCGGCAACGCGCTGAAGGCGCCGTGGCACACCCTCACGACGAGGAACAGCGCCAACGACGTGCCGCAGGGCACGAAAAGCGCGCCCGTGACGGCCATGCCCACCAGGCCGACCATCATCCAGGTCTCTATCCTGCCGCGTTTCAACAGCCAGGGTATCATCATGTTCGTCGGCAGCGTGGGCAGGACGCCCGCCCATATGACCACGGAAATCGCCTGGGGGGCGCCGAGATGGTAGATGGCGTAATACATTATGGTGTAGTCGCGGAAGCCGTTGCCCAGCTGGAAGCAGAAGTACACGGCCACCACCAGGAGTATCCCCTTGTTGCCCAAAATCTTGCCGAGCAGCTCTTTTATCGGCCTTTTCCTCTGCACGGACTCGATATAGGGCTTCTCTTTGATGTTGAAGTAGGCGAACAGGTGCGGCGCGAGGCTCAGGGCGGCGAACACGCAGGCGGTCATGAAATACCCGCGCCTCTCGTCCCCCTGGCCGAAGGCGTCTAACATGCCCCTGGCCGTGACGCTCACCAGAACGAAGGCCGTGACCGAGCATATCACCTTCATGGTGTTGATTCTCACGCGCTTGTCCTGCTCCGCCGCGATATGGGGCAGAAGCGAGTTGGTCGCGCTGTTTATGAAGGTGTATGTCAACTCGCAGGCCAGCAGCACGACGAAGGTGTACGCCAGCTTTCCCGCGTCCCTGAGTCCGGGCGTGTAGTAGCTAAGCACGGTCAGAACCGCGAAGGGGACGCACAGCCACAGATAGTACGGCCTGTATTTGCCCCGCTTGTATATGCGGCGGCTTATGAAAAAGCCCACCGACAGGTCGTCGCAGGCGGCCACGACGCGGTAGATGAACAGGGTTATGGCGCCGGCGATGGCGGGCAGACGAAACACGTCGTTGTAGAAGGTCAGCATGAAGTAGGCGGAAAACGCCATGGGCACGTTCGTGCCTGTGTCAACGGCAACATAGGCGGCCACGGGCAGACGATCCCCGGCCTTGCGCGAAGTATCACCATTTAGCATGTTGTCACCTTTTCCATATCACATATCAATTATATCATTATATCATATCTTTGGCACTTTTTACGTATGTATGCAGTTTTTTTTACTGTTCTCGGCAGAAAGCGGAAACGCCCGGGATCGTGAGCCAAACGGCTTCAATTCCGCCCCCTACCCGAACTCCGGGTCATAAGCGCAGACGCCCCTGTAGCCGCAGTAGCGGCAAGCCGTCATATGCCTCGTCCTGCCTGGCGCCACGTCGATGACCCCGCCCGCCAGA
>JAIRPE010000035.1 GCA_031257175.1 Eubacteriales Family XIII. Incertae Sedis bacterium
CTGTAAGCGTCCTCGCTCAGGAACCGCCCCATGCCTGGGTCGTAATACCTGGCCCGTAGGTAATAGTCCCCCGTCTCCCTGTCAAAGTACTCCCCCGCATAGCGGAACGGGTTCGGGTCCGTCGGCGCTGGGTTCGCCTCTCCCCCGAAGGCGTCGTACTTGTAGGTCTTGGTCAGCGCCCCGCTGGCGTCAGTCAGCCCCGCCACGTCCCCGTGGACGTTGTGCAGGTAATACTGGGCGGCTCCCGCCGCGTCCAGGGACGAGACTATTCTCCCGCCCGCGCCGCGTATGTACCTGGCCGTCACGGCGTTAGCGGCGTTCAGCTCGGCCACCATCTGGCCCCCGTCCCATACGTGGGTGGTTTTCACGCCGCCCACGGTTTTTGACAGCCTGAGGCTGTCGGGCTGGTAGGTGTAGGTGGCGGTAACGCCTCCCGAAGTTTCGGAGGCGAGACGGCCGAACACGTCGTAGGCGCGGGTCTCCAGCGTGGTCTCCGTGGCGCCGTCCAGGCGGGTCTTGCGGGTCTGGGCGCCGTTGGCGTTGTAGTAGTATCTGAACGCCTCGCTAGCGCCGTACTGGGTTTTCGTCTCCGATACCAGACGGTTGGCGGCGTCGTGCTCGTAGACATAGGCGATGTCGCCGGACAGGGGCTTCCAGACGGCGCGCAACGTCGCGGGGGCGTCGGCGGAGTATAGACCGCCCGCCTGGTAGGCGGGGGCGTCTGCCGCCGCGCTCTCAGACCAGCCCAGGAACTCATGCCCCGCCCTCGTCGGGGTCGCTTGGCTGAGGGTCAAAACCACGCCGTGGGTTTTGGCCTGGGGCGCGGGGGCGCCCGTGCCGCCGTTGGCGTCGTAGGACACCGTGTAGACGGACAGCGCCCATACCGCGCGAAGGTTCAGGTCCGCGTCGTCGTAGTAGGGCTGGCCCTGGCCGTAGGCCACGTCGCCCTCGGCGGCGTCCTCCGCGACGGCCCAGCCCAGGAACTCGCGCCCCGCCCAGTAAGGGGCCTCGTCGCTGAGAACCAGCTTGACGCCATGGGCTTTGGTCTGGGTCTCGGGGGCGCCCGCGCCCCCGTTCGCGTCGTAGGTGACGGTATAGGAGGCGGGCGCCCACACGGCGTGGAGCGTGGTCGGCGCGTCCCCGCCGTATACGCCTCCAGCCCTGTATATCGTCCCGCCGCCGTCCCAACGGCAGTCGGGGGAGTCGGCCCAGCCTATGAACACATGGCCTTCCCGTGTCGGCTCCGCGTCGCTGAGGACTGTCTCCGCGCCGTCCTTCTCTTGTGGCGGCGGGGCTCCTTCCCCGCCGTTAGCGTCGTAGGTGATTATGGCCGACTCCCGCGTCCATACGGCGTGGAGCGCCGCGTCGGCCTCCCGCCTGTAAACGCCGCCCGCCTGCCACTCCGCCTCCGCCGCCGACGGGTCTGCCGACCAGCCGAGGAAAACCCAGCCCCCCCGCGCGGGGACGGTCTCGCTGAGAACGAGCGGCTCGCCCCTGCGCTTGGTCTGGGGCGCGGGGGCGCCCGCGCCCCCGTTGGCGTCGTAAGTGACCGCGAACTCCGTTTTAAACCAAACGGCGTAAAGGGTCGCGGAGGCGTCGGCTGAGTAGAGGCCGCCCCCCTGGTAGGAGGGAGAGCCCGCCGCCGCGCTCTCAGACCAGCCCAGGAACTCGTGCCCCGCCCTCGTCGGGGCCGCGAGGCTGAGGGTCAAAACCGCCCCGTGGTTTTTCGTCTGGGGCGCGGGCGCACCCCAGCCCCCGTTGGCGTCGTAGGACACCGTGTAGGAGACGGGCTGCCCGCCGCCCTGCCCCGCGCCCCCGTCCGCGTCGGCGGGAATCTCCGCGGCCTCGGTCAGTGGGGAAAAATTCGCGTCCCAGGCGTAGGCCTTGTAGACCGCCGCCTCGGGGGTTTTCGGCATGGACGCGCCCATGGAGCCGCCTGTGGGGACGGAGCCGGGGCTGACGAGGGCCGAGCGCATGGCCCCCTTGGCGTTGTAAGCGGCTATGATGACGTTCACGTTCACGGGCGCCGCCGCGTTGTTCCTGAAAACGGCGGTCACCGCGTCCCCGTCAAATCCGATGGAAAGCGAGTACGGCTTCTCAGGCGCTTTCGCGGGCGCCGCCGCGCGTGGCGCCGCAGGGGCCGCCCCCAGGGGCGCGGCCAGGGGCGCGGACTTGGCGGCAGGGGCCGCGCCCGAGCCCGTGACGGCCATGGACGTCCTGTTGCCTGCCGCGTCGTACTGGTACGCCCTCGTCAGGGTCGGGGAGGACTCCGACTTCAAAGCGCCGTAGTCGTAGTACGCGTAGTCCGTCCGCTCGCCGTCCTCGGTCTTCGAGGCGGGGCTGCCGTCCAGGTAGTAGGTGTAGGAGCTGCCCGCCAGGACCGCGGCGCCTTTCTTGTTCGTCAGGGAGGTCAGCAGGCCCGCCTGGTTGTAGCTGTAGGTCGCGGAAACCCCCGCCGTCGGGTACGTGGCGGCCAGCAGGTTCCCGTTCCTGTCGTAGGATGTGTACCTGGCCACCGCCGTCCCGCCGCTCCTGACCTCGCCCAGCCTGCCCGCCGCGTCGTAGGAGTATCCCAGGCTCAGTTTGGCGGCTCCCCCTTGGGAGAGGGTGAAGGCCGTCCTGCGCCCGTCCAGGTCGTAGGAGTGGGACTTGGACGCGCCGCCCGTCCCGGTCTCCGATACCAGGCGGCCTTTCGCGTCATAGACGTAGTCCATGGTCGCGGCCTCGTTTTGGGAGCGCGTCAGAAACCCTGTGGCGGCGTAGGTGTTTTGGACGCGCTCGGGCGCCGCCGCGCCGTTCGGCAGCCTGGCGGCGGCGGTGAGGACGTTCCCCGCCCAGTCGTAAGCCTTCACGGTCTTGGAGCCGTCCCTGGCCGTATGCTCCCTCGGGTTGCCGTTCCCGTCGTAGAGCCACGCCTCCGTTGCGCCCAGGGCGTCCGTGGCCGAGGCCAGCCTGTTCATGCCGTCGTAGGCGTAGCTCACGGCGTTGCCCCTGCCGTCCGTCACGCGGGTCAGGTTCCCCGCCGCGTCGTGCAGATAGAAGTAGGTCATGGCCGCCGCGCCCCCGTCGTGCAGGACGGCCCGCGACAGCCTGTGGCGGCTGTCATAGGCGTACACGGTCTTGGACGTCCTGGCTGGCTCGTTGGGCTTGTTTATGGAAGCCCTCACCTCCGTGGCGTTGCCGCAGACGTCGTAGGCGGTCTCGCGGACGGAGGCCCGCCCCGCCTCGAAGGGGGACGCCTCGTACACGGGCAGGCCGCGCCCGTCGTAGCGGATTTCCGACACGGCGCCCATGGCGTCGGTGGCGCCCGTCAGGCGCCCCGACAGGTCGTAGCGCCAGGACGCCCGCCCGCCGTCGGCGTTTTCCTCCCAGAGGGCGTCCCCCGCCGCGTTGAACCCGTACTTCTTCGTGTAAGCCCGCCCCTTTGACGCGTCCTCGGCGCTGGTGAAGCGAACCGCGTTGCCCAGCAGGTCGCGCTCGTAGCTGTCATAGGCCGCCGGCTCCTCGTCGGCCCCGCAGCGCCCGCTCTTGGCCAAGGCCCCCTGCCAGTCGTATATCTCCACGACCTTCATGTTCGGGGACTTGGGGTCGGGCGCCGCCTCGTCCCCCGTCAGCCTCACCGTCTTGGACTGGGCGGCGGGCCCCGAGCCCGAGCCTGAGCGCTCGTAGCGTTCCACGTAGGCTTTGGCGCCGTTCCTGTCCCTGACCTCCTTGGTCAGGACGCGCCCCAGGGCGTCGTAGGCGTAGGACGTGACGTTGCCCTCCCCGTCGGTTCCGCTTTTCAAGCTCATGTCGGGGTAATACTCGTACTTTTCCGTCACCGCCGAAAGCCCTCGGACGTCACGCACGACGCGCTCAAGCTTGCCGTAGGGCGTGAACTTCCAGCGGCTCTCCCTGCCGTTCTCGTCCCTCAGCAGAACCGCGTTCCCGGCCACGTCGTGTTCCCACTCGCGGCAGGAGCCGTCGGCCTCGTGGGTCTCCTTCACCACCCGCCCCGCAGGGTCGCGCAGATAGGAGGTGGCGTGGCCGCCGCCGTCCACGTGCCGCGCCAGGTCCCCTGAGGCGTCGTATTGGAAGCGCTCCGTGGCGCCCCCCTTGGACACGGCCACGCCGTAGCCCGAGGCGCCGCCGTCCGCCCCGTAGCTGTAGGCCCAGCTGGTCTGCACGTGGCTCGACGCGTCTTTGTAGTCCCTCTGCCAGGCGGGCGTCCCGTCGGGGTTGTGGCCGTATTCGGTCTTGCGGATGAGCGCCCCGTTTTCCCTGACCTCGGCGCGCTCTATGGTCTTGCCGTCGGCGGAGGGGGTGTAGGTCTCCACCACCTGGACGCCTGGGGATTTGTAGTATTTTTTCTCGGTAAGCAGGCCGTATTTGTTGTATTTCATGTCCTGCTGGTACAGGCTGTCGCCCGCGACGGGGTTGTACTTGGTCAGCCGCCCTGATTCGTAAACCGTCATCTCGCTGGAGCCTTTGCCGTCTATGACCCTGTCGGTCTGAGTAGGCTTGTTGTATCCGTTGTAATGCGGCACGTGTTCCTCGTAATACGTCCTGCCTGACGCGTCCTTCCTCCGCTCCACTCTTTTCAGCCAGTCGTTGTCGAACACGAGGTACGTCGTGTTCCCCGTGGCCGTCTCGGTGATTCTTATCCTGCCCCTCGAAGATTTGTCCGTGTAGTATTTCACGTACTTGTCGTCCGCCTTGTAATTCTCGTAATCCCATGCGCTATCGTCATAGATTTTCTCGTTTATGGCCGCGCCTTCGGACAAGTCCCGCCTGGCCTTTATCTTTGAGACCGACTCGTAGCCGGAACCGAGATCGACGTACTTTTTGCTGTAAAGGCCGCTCCCGTTGTACGCCTGCGCCACGTGATACTCCCATTCCGTCCTTAGCCCCGTGGGGCGGCTGACGGCGGTGAGTTGGGTGACGTGATGGTCCGTCTTTGCGTACGCCCAGAAATAGTTGTAGGAACTCCACTCGTATTTCGGAGGGTATTCGGGGCCTTGCTTATTGCCGAAGGGCGATACCACATCCCCGCTGTCATGACGCATCAGCGTGCTGTACCACAGCACCGCGGTCTGGCTCTCGTAGACGGTGGACAGCCCCTCCGCGTCCGTTTTTTCTTTCAACGCCCCGTCTGCGGCGGCGTAGGTTATGGTCTTGCCGCCAGGCAACGACACCGACGTGGTGGACGCGTCCGTCCCGCCCTGTTTGGAAATCACCGTCTCCCTCCCGTAGCTGTCGGTTATGGTCACCTTGTTGGCTTCGTATTTGAATTTTATGGAGTTCCCGTGCCTGTCCACTATCGCTATGGGCCCGCCGTGGTTCAGGTACTCTGTTCTCCCGTCATGGTAATACAACGCCCACCTGGATGTTCTGCCCCCGTAGGAGTACTGCGTGGCCTCCGTCGTGGTGGAGGCCATTTCAAAGACGTCGTTCATCGCCACCAGCAAATTGTCATAATCCCATCTGTCGTAGCTGGGATTAAAAGAGTAGACGCGCCCGTCCGGCAGAACCACTTGGTTTCCGTACCCGTTGTTCGTTATCTGAGTGAACTGCAGGGACCACCCGTGCGCCAACGAGAGCGGCGCGGCTTCGGCATGGGGCTGTTTGGCGGGGGTGAACGCCACGCCCCAGCCAGAGAGGCCTTGCCTCCAGTACGCGTGTTCATGTTGGGCGAAGTGCGAGTCGTACTTTATCCCTATCACCAGGTCAAGCCCCGCCTTGCCTGGCAGCACGTAGTCCGTCTCCCTGTACTGCAGCGCCCCCGTCACGGGGCTGATGTTCTCGCTCTCGTCCAAATCAAAGTGGTAGGGCGGCGCGGGAATGTTGGCGTAGCCGTCGTCCGCCGCGCCGCTCGCCGCCCGCGCCCTTATCCCCCCCGACGTGGCCGAGGGCGCCCCCTCGCCTTCCTCGCGCGCCTCCCCTTCCGAAAGCGCCTCCTGCCCCGCGCCGACGGCGGGCCCCTCCTGGCCTGTGGCCGCAGCCTCCTGGCCTATGGCCGCCACGGGCTGCCCCGCCGCCGCCCAGGCCGCGCCGTCGGCCCGCGCCGCCAGCGGGCTTAACCCCACCGCCGCCGCTGTTATGACGGATATTATCGCCCTTGCCCTTATGCTCATGCTCCCTCCAAAACCAGTTATTTTAAAATAAGCCTTTTTAGACTAACTCGTCAAATAAAATACTACTTTGGGAATCGGCGCTTGTCAAGGGCCGCCCCGCGCCCCGCCGCCCCCATCCCCCTCGGCGCGTTTTCGACTCCCGCCCAAACCGCGCGGGGAAGGCCGTCGCGGCGGCAAGCCTTACGCTCCGCGGCGCGTCCTTGTCGTAAGGAATTCAACCGAAAAAATAATGCCGCCCCCATCCAAAACATCGTCTTGGTCGGGTCGGCATATATCGGCGGGGCGCGGCGGCCCATGGTCGCGGGCGGGCCCCGCTTTAGGGCGCGGCGGCTCCCCGCCCGTTTCATCGGGCAAAACCTCCGGATGGGGCTTCTAACTGCCTCCCAGCCCCCTCACGCAATCCTTAAAATCCTCTCCCCGCTCCTCGAAGCAGCTGTACATGTCCCAGCTTGCGCAGGCAGGCGACAGCAGCACCGTGTCCCCCGGCTCGGCCAGGGCGTATGCCTTTTCCACGCACTCCCTCATGCCCCCGCACAGGGCCAAATCACCGAAGCCCTTGGCCTCGGCGGCGGCCTTTATCTGCCCCGCCGTGGCGCCCATCAGCATTAGGGCCTTCACCTTGCCCGAAAAGGCGTCTATGAAAGCGTCGAAGCTGACGTGCTTGTCGTAACCCCCCGCTATGAGGATTATCATGGGCTCCGTCGCCTCTATGGCTTTTATGGCCGCGTCCACGTTGGTGCCCTTGGAGTCATTGACGAAGCGCACCCCGCCTATCTCCCCCGCCGGCTCCAGCCTGTGCGCCACCCCGCGAAAGGCCCGCAGCGCCTCCCCTATCACCTCGGGGCCCACCCCCGCCGCGAAAGCCGCGGCGGCGGCGGCCAGGGCGTTTTCCAGGTTGTGCGCCCCTGGTATCTGCAACTCCGAGACGCCGCATATGTCAGCCGTCAGGCCGTCCGCGCCCCTGACGGTTATCCTGCCGCCCCTGACGAAGGCGCCTTGCTCAGGCTCCCGCAGCCTGCTGAACCCCATCACCCTGGCTCGGCAGCCCTCCCTGGCCGCCCAGGCGGAGGGGTCGTCCATATTGGCCACGAAAACGTCACCCTCGTTTTGATTGGCGTGTATTCTAGCCTTGGCCGCCGCGTAGCTTTCCAGGCTGCCGTGGCGGTCCAGATGGTCGGGGGTTATGTTCAGCAGAAGCGCCACCCTGGGATGAAACTCCTTTGTGGTCTCCAACTGGAAGCTGGACACCTCCGTCACCATCCAGGCGGCCTCGTCCATGCCGTCCTCAAGGGCGGCCGACACGGCGGGATAGCCTATGTTCCCCGCCACCGCCGTCTTTCTGCCCGCCAGCTTGAAAATCTCCCCCAGCAGAGTGGTGGTGGTGGTCTTGCCGTTGGTGCCCGTGACCGCCGCGAAGGAAGCGCGGCTCAGTCTCCAGGCCAGCTCCAACTCCCCTATCACCTCCGCGCCCCTCGCCGCCGCGTTGGCGATGAAGGGCAGATCCAGAGGCACCCCAGGGCTGAGTACCAGCAAATCCCAGTCCTCGTCCTCCAGCGGCTCCGTGCCGCCCAGAAGCAGCCGCCCTGCGGAGCCTGCCAGCAGCGCCGCCGCCTCGGGGTCTATGCCCGTGAACTTCTTCCTGTCATAGCCGCTGACCTCCGCGCCCATCGCGGACAATGCCTTGGCCGCCGCCGCGCCCGACTTGGCCAGCCCCACTATCAAAACCTTTTTTCCTTTTATATCCATCGCTCTCCTTCAGCCTCCAAAATCCCAGAAACGCCAGGCGCCCGCCAAGGCCAGAAGGCACAGCGCCAGGGTAGCCGCCCAGAACGCCCGCACCACCTTCTCCTCAGACCAGCCGCCCAACTCAAAATGATGGTGCAGCGGGGCCATGCGGAACAGCCGCTTGCCCCTTAGCTTGTAGCTGCCTACCTGCAAAACCACCGACAGGGCCTCGGCCACGTACACCAGGCCCGCTATAGGCAGCAAAAGCTCCATGTGGGTCATGGTCGCCGCCACCGCCAGCCCGCCGCCCAACGCCAGGGAGCCTGTGTCCCCCATGAACATCTTCGCGGGCTTGCGGTTGTGGATGAGGAAGCCCAGACAGGCGCCCGCGAGGGCCGCGCAGAGCATGGCCGCCGCCGCGTCGCTCTCCCCCTCCGATGACACGGAAGCCGCCAATCCGCCCGCCACCGCCAAAAGCGCCGCCACCTGGGCCGTCACCCCGGCGGCCAGCCCGTCCAGCCCGTCCGTCAGATTCACGCCGTTCACCATAGCGACGAACACGAACACGACGAAAGGCAGATAGAGCGGCCCCAGTTCCAGCCGTTGCCCCAGGAAAGGCAGATACACGGACGTCCCGTGTTCCGAGACGCCCACCTGGTACAGCGCCGCAGGGACGGATATGAACACCTGAAGCGCCAGCTTCTGCCACGCCCGTAGCCCCAGACTGCGTTTCATCCTTACTTTTACATAATCGTCAAAAAAACCCAAAGCCCCGAAGGCCACGAACACCTCTGCGGCCAGGAGCGCGCCCGAAAAAGGCGGCGCCGCTAAAAAGCAGCCCGCCAACGTGCCTGCTATTATGGCCACGCCCCCCATGGTGGGGGTGCCTTCCTTGCGCAGATGGCTCTCAGGCCCGTCCTCCCGTATGCTTTGCCCCGCGTTCATCCTCTTGAGCAGGGGTATGGCGAACCAGCCCAACAGCCCCGTGGCGACCAGCGCCACAAGCCCCGCCAGGACCGCCAGAGGCAACAGGGAGGCCGTGCCCGAAACGTTCAACAGCGCCGCAGCCATTTCAACGTTTTTCCGCCAGGCTCGCCCCGCCTGCCGAGAGCGCCGCCCCCGACGCCCCTATTTTCCTCCCGCTGAGGGAGGCGCACACGGCTGAGGACGCTATGGTGACGGGGCCTCGCGCCGACGGCTTCCCGAACCCCACGCCCCATCGCCCCAACAAGCGACGTATGGAGCCGCGCCCCGCGCCTTCAAATAAGGCCGCCTCAGGCGCCCGCAACGACGCGCACACCGCCGAGGGCATGACCGTGACGGGGCCGCGCCCTGCGGCTTTTATTCCCTGTAGAGACATATCTGACCTCCTGGGGGCAGCTTTTCCCCCGCCCTGGGATACTGGTCCGCCACGACGAAATCCTCGTAGACGTCCTTCACGGGCGATACCACGTAGGTTAAGCCCTCACCTTGTATTATCGCCGCCGCGTCGCTGAAATTAAGTCCCGTCAGATTCGGCGCCTCCGTCTGGGACTTTCCCATGTCCTCAATCTCCTGCTCCGTGTAGTTCGGCTGTATGTTCAAGTACCTGAGTATGTCCGACATCAACTGCCGCGCGCCGGGGGCCGCCGCTGTGGTGCCGTGTATGTCCCCCTTGGCGGGGTCAGGCTCGTCCGCTATCAGCAGGACTGTCACCTGGGGGTCTTCCATGGGGGCCATCAGGAGCATGGACGCCACCACCTTGCCCCCGTTCTGGTAACTGCCGTTTATCAGCTTCTCCCCCGTGCCCGTCTTGCCGCCCAGCCTGTAGCCCGGAATCCTGGCGCCCTTCACGTTGGTGTTCACCACGAACTCCATTATGTCCCTGACCTCCGCGGCGGTCTGGGGGCTTATCGCCTGCCGCTCCACCACGGGGCGGTATTCCTCCACCATGCGGCCGCTCTCGTCGGCCAGCCCCTTCACGAGCCTGGGGCGCATAAGCTTGCCATCATTGCCGATGGCCGCCACGGCAGTTATAAGCTGTATCGGCGTGACGGACAGCCCCTGGCCGAAGGACATGGTGGCCAGCCCCAATTGGCCCGCCTGCTCCCGCCCCTGCAGCTGCGCCCTGCCCTCGCTGGGGAAATCGACGCCCGTCAGCCCCGTGAACCCGAAAGCCGTGAGGTACTTGTAAAACCTGTCGGCGCCCATACGCTGGGCCAATTGCACCATCACGGGATTGCAGGAATTACCCACCGCCTCCTTCAGCGTCTCGTGGCCGTGGGGGTTGTAGTAGCGCCAGCACCTTATGGAGCTGCTCTTGCCCACCTGGTAGTAGCCCGTGCAACGGAAGCCCGCCTCGTCAGGGTAGGTGGCCCGTTCCTCCAGCGCGGCCGACACGGTGATAAGCTTGAACACGGAGCCGGGGTCGTAGGTGTCGCTTATCATGGGATTGCGCCACATGCGGTTCCAATAGGCCGTTTTCTCCTCCGCGTCCAGGGAATCCAGGTACTCCGCCTCCTCGGGGGTCGGCGGGGCCTTGGGGTCGTTCAGGTCGTATTCGGGGGTGGCGGTCATGGCCAGCACGTCGCCCGTCTTGTTCTCCAGCACCAGCGCCGTCACCCGCGCCGCGCCCGTCTTTTCGGCGGTCTCCGCGGCCACCTTCTCCGCGTAGTGCTGTATGGCCTCGTCGATGGTCAGCACCAGGCTCATGCCGTTCTTCTCGTCGTAGCGCGACTCGTTGCCGTAGGCCAGCATCCCGCCCGAGGCGTCGGTGTTCTTTATCCAGCGCCCCTTCGTGCCCGACAGCAGCTTGTCGTATTGCAGCTCCAGGCCGCTGCGCCCGTGCCCTTCGTCGTTCACCGTGCCTATCACGTGGGAGGCGAAGGCGCCGAAGGAGTAGCGCCTGCTCACGTCCTGCTCCACCTCCACCCCTGTGATTCCCTCATCCTTGCAACGCTGGCGTATCCTGGCCACCACGTCCTTGTTCACGTCCTTGGCGGCCTTCACCAGGGCTTTCTCCTGGCTCAACAGGCTTCTGACCTTCTCCGCGTCCATGTCAAGCTCTTCGGAGAGCATCTTGACCGCCTTCTCCCTGCGGGCCGCCTTTTCGGACTCCTTTTCCTCGCCGCCCGCCACGTTGGCCGGCCTGACCCAGACGCGGTACGAGGCGACGCTGGCCGCCAGTTCCGTCATGTTCCTGTCCAGAATGGCGCCTCGGCGGGGCTGCAGGGTCTCGTCCCTTATCTGGCTCTCGGCGGCCCTCCTGGCGTACTCGTCGTTGGCGATGACTGTTATCCAGCCGATGCGCCCCACCAACGTCAGGAACAGGACGGCAATGACGGAAAAGGCGAAAATCATTCGCCTTTGGCTGCGGTTCCTCGGGCTTCGCGCGCGCCTCGCGGCCTTCGCCACCCTCAGCCCCCTCCTGTCCTTGTTGGTTTTGCGTCTGTCGCTCATAGTCGTGCCCTTCGTCCTCTTGTCGCGCGCCTCGCCGCCTCAAAAACCGCGCGGGGCGCCTGGCGGGGGAAGCCTCCGCCCGCGTCCCGCGTCCTCGCCTCGCGCCGCCTTATCGCCTGCCGCGCCGCCTCACCGCCTCACCGCCCTGCGGGGGTGGGGACGGGCAGGGGCGGCGGCTTCGCCTCCTGGGCCTCGGCCAGGGTCAGGACGGGCGTCCCCCCCGTCTCGGCGGGCGCCAAGGCCAGCCCCAGCGTCTCCCACGTCTCGGCGGCGCCGTCCCTCAGCGCCCGCAGGGGCGCAAGCGGCTCGCCCTTGAACGGCTCGTAGGCGCTTTCTTTTATGTATTGCCCGAAATCCGCTATCTCGGGCGTGCTTTGCAGATAAACGTACTGCTCGGGCAAGGGGTAGGACATGCCCAGCTCCTCCGCGGCCCTGGTCTCGATGGTCTTGACGTCCAACCCCCTGTTTATCCTGATGACCAGCCCCTCTATGTCCTCCCTCGTCTCCTTCGTGCTTTTGAGCGTCTGGTTAATCTCCTTCTGTATCTCGTTGGCCCAGGTGTTGGAGATGACGCAGGCGACGCCCAGGACGCCCGCCAGCAGGATGAGAACGTACACGTTCAGCTTGTCCCACACGGGCGCCCGCTTCTCCTTGCGGGCGGCGGCGGGCGCGGCGGCCCTCTTTGGCTCAGGGTCGGGCCGCAGGTTCACCTCGTAGTGTATGTTCCTGTCGTACTTGTATCTGTATTCGGGCGCATTCCGCAAATGCGGCGCCGCGCTCGTGGCGCCGTTGGCCAGTGCCATGCCGCTCCCTTCTCCTGTCGGTCCCCGGCGCTTCCGCGCCTGTCGCCTTGTCGCCTGATTCCACGCTTTATACTTATCCTTTTTTAGATTGCGCCCAAAACCATCGGGCGGGCGTCGGTGGACAGTATATGCCAATCCGCTCCAAGACAGCATTTTAGGTACGGATTAGCGTGTTGGGCCTGTCGCGCTTTATGCCTCGCCCGCGCGTCTCCCCCTCAGCCGCCCAGCTTCTCGAACACCCTCAGCTTCGCGCTGCGCGCCCTGGGGTTGGCCTCCGTCTCTTCCGCCGAGGGCAGGACGGGCTTCCGCGTCAGGCGCTTCCCGTCGGGCTTCCTGCCGCAAGCGCATTGGGGCAGCCCAGGCGGGCATTGGCAAGGGTTCTCGTGGGCCATGAACGCCTCTTTCACTATCCTGTCCTCCAGGGAGTGGAAGCTTATCACGCACAGCCGCCCCCCTGGCCGGAGGCTCCCGATGAACCCCTCGAGCGCCTCCGACAGCGCCCCCAGCTCGTCGTTCACTTCTATTCTTATGGCCTGGAACGTCCTCTTGGCGGGGTGGGGGCCTTCCCTGCGGGCGGAGGACGGTATGGCCGCCTTGATTAAATCCGCCAATTCCCCCGTGGTTCTTATGGGGCCTGACTTCCTGCGGTTCTCGATGAAGGCGCTTATCCTGGACGCCCAACGTTCCTCGCCGTAGGCGCGAATCACGCGGGTCAGCTCATCGCGGCTGTAGCCGTTCACCACGTCCTCCGCCGTCAGGCCGTCGCCCTCGGCGTCCATGCGCATGTCCAGGGGGGCGTCGGCCATGTAGGAGAAGCCCCTGCCCGCGTTGTCAAGCTGGAAGGACGAAACCCCCAGATCCAGCGCGGCGCCGTCAATCCCGTCAATGCCCAATTCTTCTAAAATCGCCTTTATATCGCGAAAATTCCCATGAACCAGCCGCTTGCCGCAGGGAAAGCCCTGGAGCGCCCGCCCCGCCGCGGCTAAGGCCTCGGCGTCCCTGTCAATCCCGACGAACAGGCCGTCCCCCTCGAGGAAAGAGCAGACCCCCGCCCCGTGGCCGCCGCCTCCCAGCGTCCCGTCAACGAAAACGCCCTTGGGGCGGCCCAGCTCGGCCAGCGCGCCGACCAGCTCGCGGGGCATGACGGCCTCGTGGGAGAACTCCGCCCCCTTGGCGGCCGCCATTTACTTGGGGCCGCCGCCATCTTTCAGGCGGCTTTTCAGCTTCGAGGCGTAGTTGCTCAGTTCCTTGGCGTTGATGCCCGACACGGCGGCCTCGTATGTCCCCCGATCCCAAATCTCCACTTTGTTGTTCATGCCCACCGTGGCCAGGTCCCGCGTTATCCCCGCGTACTCCCGCGCCAGCGGCGGTATGGTGACGCGCCCCTGCTTGTCGATGTCGCAGTAGTTGGCCGTGGTGTAATAATGCCTGAGAAGGTCGCGGATGTTCTCGTCGTCCTCGGGCAGCGCCTCCAAATCGCGGATGAACGCCTCGAAACCCTTCAAGGTGAAGGCGTAGAGGCATCTGTCCACCCCATGGACGATGACGCATCTGCCCTCGTAGTCCTTGCGGAGCTTGCCGGGCTTGGCCCGCTCCGCGCCGCCCCAGGCCTCGGGGCCGCGCAGGTCGAAGTCCTCGCAGTACTTGGACGGCATGCACATCCTGTTGTACTCGTCTATGGAGTTGTCGAAACGGCCAAACAACATACCCGTTCTCCAAAAGAGGCCCAGCCGGCGCGGCGCCCGAGACGGCGCCCCGTCCAAAAGCCCTAGGCCTTCCAAATCCCCCAAAAACAGACAAATAAACACGTTTTTCACGTGTACAACTCCAATATACTCCGTTTTACTCCAAAACGCAAGGTTTTTCATAAAAAAAACGGGCCGAAAGACCCGTTTTTTCGCCCCCCGCCGCCCCCGGGGGGCGGGCGCGGCGGGATTTTACAATATGTTGCGCTGAATGGGCGTTCTTATACTAGGGGTGTTTGTGGGGCGGGGGAGCTATGGAAGCGGCAACAACAGAATCTCTGTAATTGCAAAAAAATCAAAATACATACAAGATTACAACAAGCCAGACTATGGTTTTACGCTAAGAAAAAGTGATAAAAATTGGCGTTTTCAATAATTTGGCATTAATCAAATATACAAATTTTTGATAATTTAGTTTGATTTTCAAAAAAAGCCCTTGTAATGTTATTTCATTCGATGTATAATGACAGACAGGGTAATTTCTTTTTTAGACCATTTTAGATGGGGAACCACGGGGGTGTCGTTAGATTGGTCGTTCCCTGATGCAAGATCTGGCGGAAAGGTGGGTTTCGTATGAGAATTACTGACGTAAGAGTGAGAAAGGTAAGCGAGGAAGGCAAAATGAAGGCTGTGGTTTCCGTGACCTTCGATGACGAATTCGTCGTGCATGACATCAAGATCATCGAGGGGCAGAACGGTCTTTTCATCGCGATGCCAAGCAGAAAAATGGGCGAAGGCGACTTTAGGGATATTGCGCATCCCCTAATATCCGAAATGAGGAATCGTATAAAGGACGCGATCTTCGCAGAATACGAAAAAGTTCTGGAAGAAAAAGGCGAAGACGCGCCACAGACAAGACTTCTGCGCGAAAGCTACTCCCTCTGACAATCGCCTGCTCGTTTCGACCGGTATTCACCGATGCCTTCGTTATTCTCGTGGCAGCTTTGCGTTACTTCAAGCATCGGCCTTCTCTGAGGGCGTCGGCAGTATAATGGCAAGGCGGCGGCCATTATACTGCTGGCCGCGCTGTTAGTCGGCTTTTCTCTCGATCCTCACTCCCAGTTGCCCAAGCTTTCCCATGAAGTCTGAATATCCCCTTTCGATGTGGAAGATTTCTGATATCTCCGTGACCCCCTTGGCGGCCATGCCCGCCAGCGCCATTGCCGCTCCCGCTCTGAGGTCTGTCGCCAGTACTTTCGCCCCCACCAGCTTTGTTCCCCCTGGGATTCTGGCTAGATTTCCTTCGGTCGTTATCCGTGCGCCCATGCGGTTCAACTCCCCCACATGCCTGTACCGTCGTTCGAAAACAGTCTCGATTATTGCGCTGGAACCCTTCACTGTGGTCAGGAGAGACATGAACTGCGGTTGCATGTCCGTCGGGAATCCAGGATACGGCAAGGTCTTTATTTCTGTAGCAACCAGTTCTTTGCCCTCCGCGTCCACAAGCACGCTGTCGTCAAATTCCTCAACCTCCACTCCGCATTCCCGTAGCTTCGCGATGATCGGCTTCACATGATCCGGCACCATGTTCTTCACTGACACGCGTCCTCTAGTGATGGCGGCGGCAATCATAAACGTCCCCGTTTCTATCCGGTCAGGTATAACCGTATGCTTCGCGGCGCCTAACCGCTCTACGCCTTCAATTTTTATGGTGTCTGTCCCCGCTCCCTTTATCTTTGCGCCCATCTTGTTTAGAAAGTTGGCCAAATCCACGATCTCCGGTTCCTCTGCCGCGTTTTCAAGAACAGTAGCCCCGTCAGCAAGAACGGCCGCCATTATAATGTTCTCCGTAGCTCCGACGCTGGGAAAATCCAGATATATGTTAGCTCCTTTCAGCCTGTCCGCTCTCGCCTCAACGAAACCCGCGCTTTCCTTAATAACGGCGCCTAACGCCTTAAACCCTTTCAGATGCAGCCCTATAGGCCGAGCGCCTATGGCACACCCTCCGGGCAACGGCACCTTGGCCCTTCCCGCTTTTGCCAGAAGCGGGCCCATCACGGCTATTGAAGCCCTCATTTGTCTCACCGGCTCCAAAGGAGCCTCCACAGCGCTAATCTCTCCGCGTATCTCTATCCTTCCGTTTTCAAAGTCTTCAACCACTTCAGCGCCTATACTCCTGAGCAGGCTTCCCATTACCTCCACATCCTTCAGGGCAGGCACGCCCTGAAGCTCACATTTGCCGTCAGACATAAGCGCGCTGGCCATAAGCGGCAACACGGCGTTCTTCGCGCCGCTGATTTCAACTTCTCCGAAAATCGGTTCCGCATGGTATATTTTAAACTTAGACACAAAACCCTCCAATATCACATTAATTAACCCGATCCAATTATACATTTTTCGAGTTGCGATTACAATTAAACTTTTATGGCCAAAGTTGTGAAAAACGGTTGTTTTTTAGGAAGTTGGGTGATAATATAGTAATCGAAGAGATATTTCAAGGATTTGCGCGACGGCGGAGGGCCATATGAATGCTACGATAACGTTGACGTTAGGTGATATTGGACTGTTGCTCCTTGGGCTCTGTCTCGTGGCGCTGTTAGTGTCTTTAATAGTGTTGGTGGGCAACTTGGTCACGACCGTAAAATCCGCCAACAGGATACTGGCAGATGCCTCAACCATATCGGAAATAGCCGCCAAGCGCAGTAAGGACGCCGATAAAATGTTGGATGAAGCCTCGGAGACGATCAGTGCCGTGTGCCAAGCGCTGAAAGGCCAGCAAAGCGCGTTTAAAGCTTCGGCGGTGATTGTCAATGGCATAGTTTCTCTAAAAACGTTGTTGGCCAAGCTTGGCAAGGCCAATGAAGGGAACGAAAAATAGGCTTGCCGTGGAATAGCGCAAACCGTTCATTCGCATCTAGCGTTTTTTTGCATTTGATAAGCGCATTTATGGCGATGTATCGATGGCTAGAGACATGCGCGAATTCATGCTACAATATCTTTTAGTGGCAAAATAAATTTTTTCGCTCAAATCCTTGAAAAATTATTGACTTTCGACTAAAATAGTGGTAATCTATAACTAAGTCAATAATTTCAACGATTGGTAGCAAAAGGGTTGCGATATTCAATTGGGGGTTGATACCGCATTCAGTTAGTTGTTTTGTGAAAGGGGATAGGAAAATGAAAGCTACTGGCATAGTGAGGAAAGTGGACGAGTTAGGCAGGGTTGTTTTGCCTGTAGAACTAAGAAAGACCTTTGACATCAAGAAAGAAGACCCGTTGGAAATTTATGTTGACGGGGATTGCATCATGCTGAAGAAATACGAACCGGCATGTATTTTTTGCGGAAACGCCAAGAATGTCAAGCGTATCCACGATAAGATAGTTTGCGACAGCTGTCTTGAAGAGATGAAGTCGCTGTAACGCGCACGGACGCGCCGCAGCACTGCGCAGGCATGTGCGCATTGTGCCGCGGCGCATTTCGCAGGCATTCGAAATGGCGTCGCTCTATCTCTCACTCCTTGAGCAGATTCAACAAATCGTCTGGTGACACGTCTGCGGGTATCTCCAGTTCTGCTTTCGTGTGTTTTTTTCGCTTGCTCATTATTTTGCGTATGTCTTCCTTTTTGTAGATGTACAGGTCTGTGCTGAGCTTCTCCTGCGTCTCCTGTGTGCGTTCCTCCAAGACCAACCTTGTCCTGATCTGGTTCATGAGTACGTTCACGTCGATTACCACAGCGGTGCCGTCCGCAGTGGTAATGCGATCCCCCACATCCGGCATACCCTTTCTTAACTCGTGGTAAGTTTCGTTCTCGTACTTCAAGCAACACATCAGTCTGCCGCAAGTTCCCGATATTTTTGTCGGATTTAGCGAAAGGTTCTGAATCTTAGCCATTTTGATAGAGACGGGCTCGAAATCCGGCAACCACGAATGACAGCACAAACCTCTGCCGCAAGTCCCGATACCTCCCAACATTTTTGCCTCGTCCCTAACTCCTATCTGCCTTAACTCAATGCGCATCTTGAACACAGCAGCCAGATCCTTCACCAGTTCTCTGAAATCCACCCTGCCGTCAGCCGTGAAATAGAATATTATCTTGCTGTTGTCGAAGGTGTATTCCACATCAATAAGCTTCATATCCAAGTTGTGCTTATTGACTTTATCTTGACACAGCGTCATGGCCCTGTTTTTCTTCTTGAGATTTTCTTCGTGCTGCTTCTTGTCTTTTGCGGTAGCGGGGCGGACGACCTTTTTCAAAGGCGACACGATCTCCTTATCTTCCACCTCTCTGACACAGCCTCTTACAGTCCCGAATTCCAAACCGCGAACAGTTTCAACTATCACATGATCCCCGCACTTGAATTCGTTCCCGCCCGGATCAAAGAAATATGCCTTGCCTGCCTTTTTAAAACAGACGCTCACGATTTTACGCATTTATTCCACCTCTTTAAGGAATTTCAACACAACGCCTCTGATGATGGCGCTTATTTCCTCTATTCCCAGCATTCCGTCTATGCCCACAATCCTCTCCGGAGCCAGGGACTCTAATTTCAAATATCCGTCGGCAACCTCTCTGTGATACGAACGCGACTCGCCTTCAATGCGATCCCTTTTTTCAAAGCTTCTTCTGTGTTCGCCGATTTCCGGCTGAATCTTCAAGAGAAACGTCAGATCCGGCACGCACCCCATAACCGCATGCGCATTGACCTCACCGACAACGTCAAGCATGTCCCGACCGTACCCTTGATAGACCGTGCTGGAGTCCGCGAACCGATCACAGATGACGATTCCTCCGTTGTCCAAATTAGGTTTTATCACCTGCGACACCAACTGCGCCCTAGCGGCCGCATAAAGCAAAACTTCAGTCATGGCGCACATTTCCACGTTCTCTTTATCCAAGATGACAGTCCTTATTTGCTCCCCTATTCTGGTCCCGCCTGGCTCTCTTGCCACAATTGGCGTATAACCTTTCGCCAGCAGGCATTCATGAAGCAACCTTATTTGGGTGGATTTCCCTGAGCCGTCGCCCCCTTCGAAGGTTATGAACACGCCTCTGCCCATACGTTCACATCCCTGCCTTCTTCTTGCTCTCTATCATGCCGTCAAGCAATTTGCCGACAAACCTTATCGAAAGATAAAGGAGCGGCAAGCAAAGCAAACCAACAAAGACTATCTTCAAATACTGCATAATGGCACCGCCGACAAAACATCGCCCGTTTCTATAAATCGTTCGAATCGCTAATTTCACGCACGTCTTATCCCTGTGTCATTATATCACGGAAGAGCTTATTTAGCAATTGCTAAATTTGCCAGTTTATTATATTTATTTTTGATATATCTGATATAAATAAGCAATTTTATCGCTCTACTGCTCTTCCGCTTCGAATTAAAAGGCTTCAATAGCTTCCAACCTCGCGAATTCTAGCCATTTTACTCAATGACAACTTGCGCGCATGCCCAGCCCTAAGCTTTTCAGGAGCGAAGGCCGCCACGACTAACGGCTCGGGATTCAGCGCAAACACAACATCCTTGTTTCCACGCTGTTGTCGTGACCGTTGGCCCTCATGTCCTTCGCCCGCTCAGACGTGTTGCCGTCACCCGGATTTGCGCCGTAACGTTCAAGAGGCGCATGATAATTGATCCCGTCGCGGTATTTTGCGACAATTAACTCGTAAGACGAGAGCGTAGCTGAAACTTTACCTGCCAGCGACGCAATAACGTGCGCGAGTTGCTCCATTATCGCGCATATTCAAGCCTTTTCCACCTTCGCGCCTAACCCTGCGGCCAGCTCTTAGCTAATGAAAAACTGCCGCGCCGTAGGTTCGCCGCGCCTCTTTATCTTGACGCCAAATACTCGTGGCACTCCAGCGCCGCCCTGCGGCCCTCCAGTATGGCCCAGACCACCAGACTGGGGCCGCGGCGCATGTCTCCCGCCGCGAACACCGTCAGCAGGCTGCTCTTGTAGGAGTCCTGGGGCGTCGCCACGTTGCCCCTGGCGTCCGTCGCCAGGTCCAGCTGCTCTATCAGCGTTTCCTCAGGCCCTGTAAACCCCATGGCCGTCAGGACCAGCCCCGCCGGCCTCAGCCGCTCGGTGCCCTCCACTTCCACGGGCGCCAGGCGGCCTCCCCTCTCCCGCCATTCCACCTGGACTGTTTTCACAGCCTCGACCCTGCCGTCCCTGTCCCCTATGATTTCCTTCACCGTGGTCAGGTACTCCCTGGGATCCCCGCCGAACAAGGCGATGGCCTCCTGCTGGCCGTAATCCGTCTTGTGGGTCTTGGGCCACAGCGGCCAGGGGTTGTCCTTGGCCCTTGATTCTGGCGGGCGCGGCAGTATCTCCAGCTGGGCCACGCTCTTGGCGCCCTGCCTGATGGAGGTGGCCACGCAGTCCGTGCCCGTGTCCCCGCCGCCTATGATGACCACGTCCCTGCCCGACGCCATATGCCCCTCGGCCGACCCGTCCAGCAGCCGCCTGGTGGCCTGGGTCAGGAAAGCGACCGCCGTCACCACCCCGTCCAGCTCCTTGCCCGGCACGTCGATGCGCCTCTCCTTGGTGGCCCCGGCGCACAGCGCTATGGCGTCGAAATCCTTCATCAGCCCCAGCACGGGGTAATCCTTCCCCACCTCTGTGGAAAGAACGAACTCCACCCCCTCCTGCTCCAGCAAGTTGACCCGATCCAGCACCAGCTTTTTCTTCAGCTTCATGTTGGGGATGCCGTACATCAGCAGGCCCCCCGGCCTGTCCGACCGCTCGAACACCGTCACCTTCTCCCCCAGCTGGTTCAGCAGATCGGCGCAGGCCAAGCCTGACGGCCCCGCCCCCACCACGGCCACCCGCTTGCCCGTGCGTTGCCTAGGCGTCCTGGGCCTTACCTTTTCCAGCCTTAGCATCTCGTCAATGACGTGGCGCTCTATCTCCTTCACCGTGACGGGAAGCTCATGCTCCCCCAAGGTGCAGGAGCCCTCGCAGAGCGCGGGGCAGACGCGGCCGGTGAACTCGGGGAAGGGGTGGGTCTTTGACAGCCTGGCGTAGGCCTCCTCAATATCACCGCGATAGACCAGGTCGTTGACCTCAGGCACCAGATTGCTCAGTGGGCAGCCTATGGACAGCCCCTCCACCACGTAGCCCGCGTGGCAATAAGGCACGCCGCAGTCCATGCAACGCGCGCCCTGAACCCTCAGCGCCTCCGCGTCCTGCGCCAACACGAACTCGTCATAATCCTTTATTCTCTCGCCAATCGGCCTGTGCCCCGTCTCAGACCGCGCGTATTCCAAAAAACCTGTGGGTTTTCCCATGGCATTAGCCCTCCAAGCGTCCTTATGCTTATCCTTTTTTAGATTCCGCCCAAAATCATCGGGCGGGCGTCGGAGGACGGCGTCTGCTAATCCGCTCCAAAACAGCATCCTGTCGTTCCACCGACTAAATGTCGCGCTGAAACCGCTTCGTCAAGGATTTTTTCTGTCGTGCAAGGCGGCGGGATCAGCCGCCTTCCCCGCCAACCACTTTGCTAAAGGCGTAAAGCAACCGCTCCTCGCCGTCCAGTTTCCTCTTTTTCGCCTCTTCCAGAGCGTCCATTACCTTCTGGTAGTCGTTGGGCGTCACCTTCACGAACTCCTCCGCGGCCTTGTCGAAATCCTTCAGGACGGCTCTCGCCTTGTCGCTGCCCGTGTGCGCCAGATGCTTCTCCAGCAGCGACTTAAGCTCGGCCCTGTCGTTCTTGTCGGGCTTTCTCAGGCTGACCATGGCCTTGTTGCATTTGCCCTCGAAATCCCCGTCCTTGTCCCAGACATAGGCCACGCCGCCCGACATGCCGGCCGCGAAATTCCGCCCCGTCCGACCCAGCACGACCACCACTCCGCCCGTCATGTATTCGCATCCATGGTCCCCGACGCCCTCCGCCACGGCGCGGGCGCCGCTGTTCCGCACGCAAAACCGCTCCCCCGCCACGCCTCGGACGAATACCTCCCCGGCGGTGGCCCCGTATAGCGCCACGTTGCCGATGATGATGTTCTCGCCCGGGTCAAAGCTGGCGGCGGCCGGCGGGGCCACTACTATCCTGCCGCCTGAAAGCCCCTTGCCCACGTGGTCGTTGCAGTCCCCCCGCAGGCTCAGCTCCACGCCCGGCGCCAAAAACGCGCCGAAACTCTGCCCCGCCGAGCCCTCGAAACTCAAGCGTATGCTGCCCTCAGGCAATCCCCCCGCGCCGTGCCTGCGCACTATCTCGCTGGACAGAATCGCGCCCACCGTGCGGTTGCTGTTGTTTATGGGCAGACTGTAACTCACCTTCCTGCCCTTCACGTCTATGGCCGAGCGGCAGAGGGACAGCAGCGCGCTCTGGTCCAACGTGGCCTCCAGCCCGTGGTTCTGGGGACGGCTGAAACGCCTGGACGCCTCGCTGTCCACCGCCTTGGGCTGGTAAAGCAGGCGCGACAGGTCCACCGTCCGCGCCTTCTCGTTTATGACGCTGGGCTCCTGGCGCAGCAATTCCACGTGGCCCACCAAGTCCTGGAACCGCCGCACCCCTACCCGCGCCATATATTCCCTCACCTCTTCGGCCATGAACATCATGAAATTCTCTATATGCTCGGGCTTCCCCGCGAATTTCGCGCACAGCTCGGGGTTCTGGGTCGCCACCCCCACGGGGCAGGTGTCCAGATTGCAGACCCGCATCATGTCGCAGCCCATGACAACCAGAGGCGCCGTGGCGAAGGCGAACTCCTCCGCCCCCAGCAGGGCGGCTATCACCACGTCCCGCCCCGTGAGCAGCTTGCCGTCCGTCTCGATGGAGACCCTGCTCCTCATATTGCTCATTATCAGGCTCTGGTGGGTCTCCGCGACCCCCAGCTCCCAGGGCAGCCCCGCGTGCCTTATGCTCGTCCGCGGCGCCGCGCCCGTGCCGCCGTCGTAGCCGCTTATCACTATCACGTCGGCCAGGCCCTTGGCCACGCCCACGGCCACCGTCCCCACGCCGGCCTCGGACACCAGCTTTACGCTTATGCGGGCGTCGCGGTTGGCGTTTTTCAGGTCTCTTATCAATTGCGCCAAATCCTCTATGGAATATATGTCATGGTGGGGCGGCGGCGATATAAGCTCCACTCCTGGGGTGGAATGCCTGGACCTGGCTATCCAGGGATACACCTTCTTCCCCGGCAAATGCCCGCCCTCGCCGGGCTTCGCGCCCTGGGCCATCTTTATCTGTATCTCCACGGCGTTGTTCAGATAGTTGATGGAGACGCCGAAGCGGCCTGAGGCCACCTGCTTGATGGCGCTGGAGCGGCTCGTGCCGTCAGGGTCGGGGACGTAGCGCTCTTCCAGCTCCCCGCCCTCCCCCGTGTTGCTCTTCGCGCCCAGCCTGTTCATGGCTATGGCCATGCACTCGTGGGCCGCCTGGCTGATGGAGCCGTAGGACATGGCGCCCGTCTTGAAGCGCCTCACTATGCTCTCCGCGGGCTCCACCAGGTCTATGGGTATGGGCTTGTCGGCCAGGACTATGCGCAAAAGCCCCCTTATGTTCTTCAGTTCCTTGGTACGCAGGTTCACCCTGGAGGTGAAGGTCTTGAACATCTCGTAGCTGCCCGTGCGGCAGGACTGCTGGAGGTAGAATATGTTCTCGGGGTTGAACAGGTGGTACTCCCCGTTTTTCCGCCACTTGTACTCGCCGCCCTCGTCCAGGGGCGCGTTCTGCGTCAGCGGGTCGAAAGCCTTCCCGTGCCGCTCCCTGGCCTCCTTCTCTATTTCCTTCAGCGTGACCCCGCCTATGCGTGAGGTGGTGCCCGTGAAATACTTGTCCACCACCCCGTCGCTCACGCCCAGCGCCTCGAAAATCTGAGCGCCGTGGTAGCTCCTTACTGTAGATATGCCCATTTTTGACATAATTTTTACGATGGTCTTGGTCATGGCCTTGCGGTAGTTGGCCTTAGCCTCCTCCGCGCCGACGGCCAGCCTCCCCTGCGCCGCCATCTGCTTCAGGGAGCGGTAGGCCAGGTAAGGGCAGACCGCGTTGGCCCCGTAGCCCACCAGCAGCGCCAGGTGGTGCGCCTCCCTCGCCTCGCCCGTCTCCACCACTATGCTGATTTTCGTCCGCGTGCCCTTCCTCACCAGATGGTGGTGCAGCCCCGAAACCGCCAAAAGCGCGGGGATGGGCGCCTTGTACTCCCCCACCCCCCTGTCGGAGAGGGCGATGATGTTGCATCCGCTGTTCATGACGATGTCCGTGGCGAAGAACAAGTCCTCCAGCGCCCGCTCCAGGCCGTTTTTCTCGCGGGTGTTGAACAGCATGGGCAGTATGACGCTGCTGAAGCCGTCCATGTCCACCCCCCTGATTTTGTCCATCTCCTCTTCCGTGAGTATGGGCGTGTGATGGGCTATCATCCTGCAATTGCGCTCCGACGGCTCCAGCAGGTTGCCCTCGCTGCCCAGCTGTATGTCGGACATGGTGACTATCTGCTCCCTTATCGCGTCAATGGGCGGGTTCGTCACCTGGGCGAACAATTGCTTGAAATAATTGTACAGCAGCTGGGGCCTGCGGGACAACGCCGCCAAGGGCGCGTCGAAGCCCATGGAGGACACGGGGTCGTCACAGGTCTCGGCGATGGGTTTCAGGGTCAGCAGCATGTCCTCCCAGGTGTAGCCGAAGGCTTTCTGCTCCTGCAATATGGGCAAGGCGTCCGCGCTGTTGTCCTTATTGGCCATGAGCAGTTCCAGGCCCACCAGGTCTTTCAGCAGCGCCTGCTCATAGGGGTCGCTGGAGTTTTGGTGTTTTTTCCTCTTAATGACGTCCTTCCAGGTGGTCCCGAAGGTTTTCCCCCTGGGCAGGTCGTCCAATTTTATCAGGTTGCGGTCCAGCCAGTCCCTGTAGGGGCGCGCCGCCGCCGCGCCCAGCTTCACCTCGTCGTCCTCGATAATGCGCTGGGAGACCGTGTCGATGAGCAGCATGCGGCCCGGGTGGAGCCTGTCCTTCTTCGCGACGTTCTCGGCGGGGATGGGCAGGACGCCGGCCTCGCTGGCCAATATCAGGAAACCGTCTTTGGTCAGGCAATATCTGGACGGGCGCAGGCCGTTCCTGTCCAAGGTGGCGCCCGCCACCCTGCCGTCCGTGAACACGATGGAGGCCGGGCCGTCCCAAGGCTCCAACATGCAGTTCATGTATTCGTAGTAGGCCGCCTTGGAGGGGTCGATGTCGTCCCTGTCCTTCCAGGGCTCAGGTATGGCCATCATGAGCGCCTCGGGCAGAGGCACGCCCGAATGGACCAGCAGGCTCAGGAAATCGTCCAGCATGGCGGAGTCGCTGCCGTCCTCATTGACGACCGGGAACACGCGCTTGAGCGCCGGGCCGAAGCGGCGGGATTCCAGCATGGCCTCCCTGGCCTTGACCCAGTTCACGTTGCCTCGTATGGTGTTTATTTCTCCGTTGTGCGCCAGGAAGTGTATGGGGTGCGCCCTTTCCCAGCTGGGGAAGGTGTTGGTGGAAAACCGCGAATGCACCACGGCGATGGCGGATTCCAGCTCCTCGTCCCTGAGGTCCAGATAGAAGGCCGCCAATTGGCTTGGCAGCAGCATCCCTTTGTACACGATGGTGCGGCAGGATATGCTGGCCAGGTAGAAGTACAGATCAGGCGCGGCGGCCGCGTAGCGTATCTCGGCCTGGGATATCTTGGACAGCACGTACAGCGCGCGCTCGAAGTCCTCCTCCGTCGCGCCCTCAGGCCGTTTGATGAACACCTGCCTTATGCCCGGCAGCACCTCCGCGGCGGTCTTGCCCAGGCTGCCCTCGTAGACGGGCACGGCGCGGACGCCCAGCACTTCCAGCCCCTCGCGCCCGGCTATGGCGCAAAACTCCGCCACGGTGCGGGCCCGCCTGCCCTCGTCGGGGGAGGCGAACATCATGGCCACGCCGTACTGCCCCTCGTCGGGCAACTCGACCCCGTCGTTGGCGGCCACCCGTTTCATGAAGCGGTGCGGTATCTGCAGGAGTATCCCCGCCCCGTCCCCCGAGTCCGGCTCGCTGCCTATGCCGCCGCGGTGCTTGAGCCGGTTCAGCACCTCTATCGCGTCTTCAACTAATTTGTGGGATTTCCGTCCGCTAATGTTGGCCAGCAGCCCTATCCCGCATGAGTCATGCTCAAACTTCGGGTCGTAAAGACCCTGCCTCGCAACCATGTCCGCCCTCCATGCCCAGCCTGACGCGAGCCCTTGGCGAAAAGCGCGAAGACGCGTCGGCGATAGTAGGCAACAACTGATAGAAAATAGCCGGATTCACATAATCTTACCATTAAGATGCGGGGTTTGTCAATAATGGGCGAACACTGGCAATCATGTCGCGTTCATACTGAATTCCAATGAAATTCCTATGAGCTCCGTCACGGCTTATTTTCCGCTATATTAAGGCATGTTAGCCCAACACTCACGTTCCGGCGCGCGGCGGTGTAAAATAGTTGTGGATGAGGCGGTCGGCTGGGGCTCGGGGGCGCGGCGCCCCGATTCGATCCGAGGGACGGGCGGCCCGCCCCCTTAGCAGGGCGGGCCGCCCGTCCCAACCTT
>JAIRPE010000097.1 GCA_031257175.1 Eubacteriales Family XIII. Incertae Sedis bacterium
GAGGGAGCAGTGACAACGCCTGGGCTAAAAAAGACAATAATTTGAACGATGAGGCGCAGGATTTTTTAGTCCAGGCTAGGAACGCGAGCGAGGGAGGAAGGCGCGTACTGGAGGTACGCAACTGACGACCGAGGGAGCAGTGACAACGCCTGGGCTAAAAAAGACAAGCCGAACGACGAGGTGAGCATGAGATACGAAGAATACCTAAAAAGCATACTGGAACCATTCCGCGACGAAAGCCTGATACCGCCCGAGGAGTTCCCGCGCATGGAACTTTATCTGGAACAGGCCGTAGGGTTTTTGAACGAGCAGCTGCGCGTGTACGCCGCGCCCGAGGGGGACAAGCAGCCCATAACAAAAAGCATGGTCTCCGCCTACGCGAAGCAGAGGGCCCTGCCCAAGCCGACCAAAAAGCGCTACACCAGAGACCACGCCACCCTCATCGCCATGGCGCACTACCTGAGGAGCGCTTTCCAGATGGGCGAGATAGCCCTGCTGCTGAAGCCCTTCCTGGACAACTACGGCTCCGTCTTTGAAGAGAAATACGACCTCCACAAGCTGTACGAGGCCATGCACCCCATGCTGAAAGAAGAGCGGAGGGCGGAGACGGATGGGATTTTGAAAGCAGTGGAGGGCATAAAAGGCGTGATGTGGGAAAAAGGCGTGGAGGACGACGATACCCTGGAGCTGTTCGCGCTAATGCTCTACCTGGCGGTGAAAGCGGACACGGCGAAATTCGCGGCCGACAGACTGCTGAAAGAATATTACGCCAAAGGCAAAGAAAAGCCGAAAAAAGAAAGAACCAAAAAAGCCTGACGAACCGGGAGCGCCCGAAAAATCGCGCTTGCATGAATATCGCGATTGGTGTATAATTATCAATAACGCCAATCGCGCCGCCACGCGCGGGAATGAACGGGCGCGTACCGGAGGCACGCAACTGACGACTGAGGGAGCAGAGACGACGCATCAGCCAAAAAAGACAAGCCCACGGAGGGATTAATGGGAGAAGAGCATACAACAACGACAAACACGCGCGGATTGCTGTATCTGGAGGACGGCACGGTTTTCCACGGCAGGGGCTTCGGCGCCAGGGGGACCAGGGTGGGCGAGCTGGTGTTCAACACGTCCATGACGGGGTACCAGAAGATACTCACTGACCCCTCTTACAAAGGCCAGATAATAAACATGACGTACCCCCTGATAGGCAACTACGGCGTCAACGACGACGACTACGAGTCGCTGTCGCGAGGGATACACGCCTTCGGCTTCGTGGCCAAGGGCATTTCCGCCTGCCCGTCCAACAACAAGTCGCGCATGACCATACACCAGTGGCTGACGGAACAAGGCGTCCCTGGGGTCTGCGGCGTGGACACCCGCATGATAACGAAAAAGATAAGGGACGAAGGCACGGTGAAATGCCTCATAAGCAACGAGGGCGTCAGCGAAGCCGAGGCGCGGGAGATATGCGAAGGCGCCACGCTGAGGCAGGACTGGATGAAAGAGACCGCCGTGAAAGAGCCCTTGCGCCGCCCTGGGAAGGGGCGGCGGCTGGCCGTCATGGACTTCGGCATTAAAGCGGGGATACTGACCTCCCTTTCGGCGAAAGGCTGCGACTTGCACCTGTTCCCCTACGGCGCCTCGGCCGAGGAAATCATGGCCGTGCGGCCCGAGGGCATATTCCTCTCCAACGGCCCGGGCGACCCGGAGGAAGCCGTGGAGGGCATAGAGACCGCCAGGCGCCTCATAGGGCGGGTCCCTATTTTCGGCATATGCATGGGCCACCAAGTCCTGGCGCTGGCGCTGGGCGGCAAGACATACAAAATGAAATACGGCCACAGGGGCGGCAACCACGGCGTCCACGACGCGGACACGGACCGCTCGGCCATCACCTCCCAGAACCACGGATACGCCGTGGACGCGGGGAGCGCCGAGGCCAACGGCCTCATAATCACCCACAGGAACCTGAACGACGGGACGGTGGAAGGGATGAAGCACAAGACCCTGCCCCTGTTCTCCGTCCAGTTCCACCCCGAGGCGTCGCCCGGCCCCAACGACTCGGCGTACCTCTTCGACAGGTTCCTGGACATGATAGCGCGGTTCGGCGGCGCGGATTGACGGAAAGGCTCGCGCCGGCGGCCAGGCGGGCGCGGGGGAGCGAGGGACGCGAAGGGCGCCGAGGGCGCGAGAGCCAAACAGGCGGGGCCTTTGGAAGCCCCCGAAAGGGAAAATTAGGAATGTCTGTTAACAAGGGATTGAAAAAAGCGTTGATAATAGGCTCGGGCCCCATCATCATAGGGCAGGCGGCCGAGTTCGACTACGCGGGCACCCAAGCCTGCAAGGCCATACGGGAGGAAGGGATAGAGACCATTCTGGTCAACAGCAACCCCGCCACCATCATGACCGACCAGGGCATAGCCGACAAAGTCTACATGGAGCCGCTGACCGAGGAAGCCCTGGAGGCCATACTGGAGCGGGAGCGGCCCGACGGCATACTGGCGGGCTTCGGCGGCCAGACAGGGCTGAACCTGGCCATGGCGTTGGAAGAAAGCGGCGCCCTGGCCCGCCTGGGCGTCAGGCTGCTGGGGGTGAACAAGGACAGCATAAGGCGGGCCGAGGACAGAGAGGCGTTCAAAGAGCTTATGCTGGAGATTGACGAGCCTGTGCCCGAAAGCGCCATCGCGATAAATATTGAGCAATGCAAGGAATTCGTGGATAAAGTGGGTTATCCTGTCATCATAAGGCCCGCCTACACCCTGGGCGGCACGGGGGGCGGCATCGCCGAGGACGAGGCCGAGCTGGAATTATTGGCGAGAAGGGGCATGGAGAACAGCGCCATCGGGCAGATACTGCTGGAACGCTCCGTGGCGGGCTGGAAGGAGATAGAGTACGAGGTCATACGCGACGCAAAGGACAACTGCATCATCGTCTGCGGCATGGAGAATTTCGACCCTGTGGGCGTGCATACGGGCGACAGCATAGTGGTGGCGCCCATCCAGACCCTGCGGGACGAGGAATACCAGAAGCTACGGGACGCGTCCCTGAAAATCATCCGCAGCCTCAAGATAGAGGGCGGCTGCAACATACAGTTCGCCATGGACCCCAAGAGCAGCGACTACGTGGTCATAGAGGTGAACCCCAGGGTGAGCCGCTCCTCAGCGCTGGCCTCCAAGGCGGCCGGCTACCCCATCGCGAAAATCGCCGCGAAGATAGCCTTGGGCTACAGCCTGGACGAGCTGAAAAACTACGTGACCCAGCGCACCAGCGCCTGCTTCGAGCCGACCCTGGACTACATAGTGGTAAAATTCCCCAAATGGCCCTTCGACAAGTTCAACACCGCCTCACGCAGGCTGGGCACCCAGATGAAGGCCACGGGGGAGGTCATGTCCATATCCAGAACCTTCGAGGACGCCCTGCTGAAGGCGGTCACGTCGTTGGAGGTGAAGCAGACGGGGCTGAGGGTGGAGGCGTTCAAGAGCCTGGACAAAGACGCCATCATGAGAAAAATCGACGCCTGCGACGACGAGAGGATATTCGCGCTCACCGAGGCGCTGCGCAGGGGCGTGACCGTGGAAGAATTGCACGACCACACATTGGTGGACAATTGGTTCCTGCACAAGCTGGAAAACATCGTGAAGATGGAGCGAAAGCTTGAATCCCACAAGAAGGAGATAACCCCCGACATGGTGCGGGAGGCCGAGGAAATGGGCTTCGTGGACGACGAGATACTGGAGCTGACGGGGCTTTCCAGCACGGAGCTGCACTTCATCAGACGCTACAACGGCATCTACCCCGTCTACAAGATGGTGGACACCTGCGGCGGCGAGTTCGAGGCGGTGACGCCCTACTACTACTCCTGCTTCGACAGGGAGGACGAGAGCCGCGTGTCGGACAAGGAGAAGATACTGGTCATAGGCTCGGGGCCCATCCGCATAGGGCAGGGCATAGAGTTCGACTACTGCTGCGTCCAGGGGGTCTGGGCCATCAAAGATTTCGGCTACGAGGCCATCATAGTCAACAACAACCCCGAGACCGTCAGCACGGACTTCGACACCTCGGACAAGCTCTACTTCGAGGCGCTGCACATAGACGACGTGCTGAACGTCATCGACAAGGAGCGGCCCCTGGGGGTAGTCCTGCAATTGGGCGGCCAGACGTCCCTGAACATCGCGGAGGGCCTGTCCAAGAGGGGCATACGGATACTGGGAACGCCCTTCAAGTCCATAGACCTGGCCGAGGACAGGGAGAAACTGCGCAACCTGATGGGGGAGATGGGCATACCGACCCCTGCGGGCTTCTCGGTGACGGACGAGAAAGAAGCCTTCGAGGTGGTGGAGAAGCTGGGCTACCCCCTGGTGGTCAGGCCCTCCTACGTGATAGGGGGCCGCGCCATGCAAGTGGTCTACAGCGACGCGGAGCTTAGGAAATACCTGAAGGAAGCCGTCAATCTCTCCCTCGAGCATCCCGTCCTCATCGACCAGTACGTGCTGGGCAAGGAGATGGACGTGGACGCGGTGGCCGACGGGGACGACATACTCATTCCGGGGCTGATGGAGCATATAGAGCGGACGGGGGTGCATTCGGGGGACAGCATTTCCGTGTACCCGCTGCACAGCATATCCAACGAAGTGGCGGACTTGCTGATAGAATACACGCGGCGCATAATAAGGCGGCTGGGCGTGGTGGGGCTGATAAACGTCCAGTACGCCTGGGACGACAAGAAGCTTTACGTGATAGAGGTGAACCCCAGAGCCTCCCGCACCGTGCCCATACTGAGCAAGGTGACGGGGGTGCCCATGGTGAAGCTGGCGGTCTCGGCCATGCTGGGCAAGAAGTTGAGCGAGTCGGAGTACGGGGTGGGGCTTTACAGGAAGATGAAGCTCCACGCGGTGAAGGCGCCCGTGTTCTCAGGCGCGAAGCTGACGGACGTGGACGTGGCGCTGGGGCCCGAGATGAAGTCCACAGGCGAGGTGCTGGGCATAGACAGGGACTACGGCAAGGCCGTGTACAAGGGATTTCTGGCGTCGGGCGTGCGGATACCCGAGAGCGGGGGCTTCTTCGTGGGCCTGCGCGGGCCTGACAGGACGCCCGATACGGCGGAAATCCTGCGGGAGTACGTGGACGAGGGCTTCAAGCTGTACGTGTCCCCAGGGACGGCGCCCTTCATGCGGGAGAGCAAAGTGGAGGCCGACACCATGACCTTCGACGAGGTGCTGGCGTCCGTGGGCGAGAGAATCAACGGCATCATCAACGTGCCCGAGGTGGCCAACCTGCCTGGGAGCAACTCCTTCGACATCAGGCGCAAGGCCATAGAGCGGGACTTGCCCGTGCTGACGTGCATGGACACGGCCAAAGTGTTCCTGGAGGCGATAAGGCACAAGAAGGCCGGCACTAAGCTGGAGTACAGGACGCTGGAAGAATATCTCGGGGGCAAGTGAGCGAATTGGGCGGATTTATCGATTATTATAGCGTGCTGCAGGTGCATCACGACGCGGAGCAGGGCGTGATAGACGCGGCCTACCGATGCCTGTCCAAGCTGTTCCACCCCGACCTGAACCCAGACCCGAAGGCGGCCGAGCGTATGAAGGAGATAAACGCCGCCTACGAGGCCATAGGCGACGCGGCGGCGCGGAAGGCGTACCACAGGCGCTGGATGGGCAAGAACGCCTGGAAAACCCTGTCGGAATGGGGCGGCACGGGCTGGAGGGTGACGGAGAGCAAGGAGGCGTACAGCGCTTTTGAGATGCTGGACGCCTTTTTCCGCGATGTCCTGAGCGAGCGTTGGGAGGACGCCTACGGGCGGCTGACCGAGGCGGACAAGGCCAGGGTCAGCCTGGCCGACTTCCTGGAGTGGCGCGCCGCAGTGCGGGCGGTTTATCTTCTGGGCAACTACCACATCAGCTATTTCAGACGTTACGACGACTGCCGCTACGAGGGCGAGACATACCCTCGGGCTTATCATTTCATAGCGCGGGTGACGGAACTGCAGCAGCTTTCAGGCAGGATAACCGAGAGCAGCAGCCACAAGTACGTGGCGCTGGACGGCGGCGTCCTGCGCGTCTGCCTGGGCGCCAAGGACTTGGGCAAGGCCGCCGCGGAGTACAGGAGGCTGGCGGCCATGGCCGCCGACGGCGGCGCCAAGGAGCCTCTGCTGAGGGCCGCCGCTAGGCTGGACCCCGGCACGGGCGCGCTGGCGAGGGAGGCATGGCTGGAGGAAGCGGAGAGGGAGCGGCGCAGAACCCTGAGATACGGCGGCGCCTTCTGCATGGGCGCCATAACCTTCGCCCCCGGCCTCAGAGGGGACGGGGAGCTTCAGGGGGACGACAGCCTGGAGATGAACATGGCCTACGCGGCGCGTTTCGTCTCGGAGCGGGTGAGGGACACGGACGTGCTGGGACGGGGCTCGGATTTGGCGCTGGTCCTGCTGTTGCCCGAGACCAAGCCGGGCAGAGGCAAAAAAGCCATGGAGAAGGTGGTAAGCCTACTAAGGGACGACCCGCACATATCAGAAAATTTCCCCTGCGAGGTCTCCGCGGCCATAATGCCCTGCGGCGAGGACGTAGGGGAGGACCTGGAGGCCCTGCTGAAGCAACTGGGAATAGAACGGGCCGAGAGGCCCGGGATGGGGTGAGGGGCCGGCCCTTCACTGCCGCTCATTAAGCAACAGCCCGCTCGCGGGGCGCTCTCGTATACTGTAGGCCATGAACCGCTGCTCCTGGGTGTTCGACCTCATGGAATCCAGCAAATCCGACTGGGCCGACTGTATGGCCTTCCCTATGCGCTTGTCCAGGCTCAGTATCAGGCGCAGAGCCTCGTCCAGCCGCTCCGCCTCGCCCTTGGCGCATACCTTGGTGATTCGCTCCCCCGCCGCCGCCTCCAGGTTCCGCAGCTCCTCGATGACGCCCATGCGCTCCTCGAACAGCCTGTCCAGGGATTCCCACTTTTCCAGGCTGCTGAGGATTTCCTCCGTCAGCCGCAGGCAACGGTTGAGTATGTCGTGTTTGCGCTCGACGTATGATTCCGGCGTTATCTTCCTTCTCATCAGCGTCCCCCTCAAAACCGCCGCCGTCGCGGGCGGCCAGGGAAACCCCGCGCCCACGGCGGGGACGGGGTCTCCGAAATCCTAAAATTTGCCCGCTCGGGCCAGCTTCTCCGCCTGTCGGAACGTGACCTTCAGCTCGTCCACCATGGAAAGCAGCGTTTTCATCAGGTTCATGTCCTTGGAGGTTATGGCCTCGCCCAGGCCCTTGTGTATGAAATCGTAGAGGTCGCTCAAGGGCAGCGACACGCCGTAGCTCATGTCCAGCGACAAACTCAGCGTGGAGACGATTTTCCGCGCCTTCGCCACGCAGTTGTACGCGCTCACGTCCTCGTCCTGGCTGGTCAGGAAGATGGACATGCTTATCTGCTTCGACGCCTCCTCGAACAATTTCACTATTATCTCGCCGTTCGTCAATGTCCCGAGCGACTGCGCCTTATACTGGGCATAAAGATTCGCCGGCTGCATAGGCATTCCTCCTTTGTCTCTAATAAATCACGTTGGCTGTCAGGCTCACGACGAGGCGCCTCCCAGATACTGGGCCAGCAGAGAACTCTGCTCGTTCAGCCGCGACAGGGCGGTCTCCATGGCCGAGAATTGGCTCCAGAGGCGGCTTTCCTCCCTTTTCAGCATGTCTTTGTACATGTCTATCCGCTTGTTGTAGTTGTCGATTTGAAGCTGTATCCCATTATCCAGGTCAGACCTGGTGGCCTCATAGCCGGCCATCTCGATTAAAGAGCCTCTGGTACCCTTCACGCCGTTAGTCCTCACCGAGTCGTCAATGATTTTGTCCAGCTTGCCCGCGATGCCGTTGGTGGCGTCCAAAAACAGGGTTCGCACTTCGTCGGCGTGGTTGTTCAGGGCGTCCCGCAACTTCGTCTCGTCCAGCTTCAGCTTGCCGTTCTCGTTCCAGCCCGCAGAGTCGATGCCCATGCTGTACATGCCGAACCTGTCCACGTTGGTGGCAAGCAGGGCGCTCTGCAGTTTGGAGGCTATGCTGTTGATAAGGTTGTCATTGGCAAGAATGCCCGATTTTGCCTTTTCTTCCCACAGCTTGACCTGGCCCTCGGTCATTTCGGCCCTCTGGGCGTCGGTGAGCGGCTCGTAGTCGCTGTTGACCTTTTCCTTCGTCAATCCGCGCATGGCGGTCACCATGGCGTTGTAGTCCTCCACGAAACTCTTGATGGCATTGAACAGGTCGTCGGGGCTGGTCGCCAACGTGATGGCGTGGCCCGAGTTGGCGACGGGCGGGACGAAGGACGGGTCGAAGGGGTTGAAGTTAGCCTGCTCGTTGTAAAGCTCTTTCAGGGTTATCTGCACGCCTTCGATGGTGAAGCTGTTGGAGGAACGCTCCACGTAGTTGCCGTTGATGAAGGCTATGGCGTTGGTTCCGAAGGTCTCGTTGGGCTTCAGGGCGGGATTGGCAGTATTGATGTTCAGCCCCAGCGCCTCGAAGAGGTTGGAATGGCCGAACTCGTCTATCTGTATGCCCACCCCCGCGCCGGTGGTGTTGGAGGTCATGGTGAACGTGTCCGTCACGTCCGAATAGGACATGGTGACCCCCGCCTTGCTGCTGTTGATTTTGCTCATGAGGCTGTTCACCGACTCTCCCTGGTTGATCTGGAAGAGAACGCCGTTGATGAAGAACTGGTAAGGGTCGCCCGTGCCGGGCTTCGTCATGGCGCCTCCCAGCGCGTTGGCCAGCTCGTCGATGGACTTGTTCACGTCCAGCCTGTTGGTCTGGCCGTTGGTGAAACCCAACTGGGTCAGAACGTTAAACTCCATGCATAACCGTTTCTCGGCATCCACCGCGTTCACGTAATCCTGATGCGTGGGGTACGCGGACTCGTCCAACGCTATGGGTTTCGGCTCCGTCAGGTAGCCCATGGTGATTTTCGAGGCCCTATTCGAGCTGAAATTGATTTTGCCCGTTGTGTTATCCAAACTGACCTCCACCAATGCCTTCCCGGTTCCTATTATATCGCCGGAAGAGTCGAGGTTGGCGGGATTCTCGAAAAGCTGGTTTATCTTTCTTTGCAGGCCTTTTTCTAAAGCGTCGTAGGCGTCCGGCACTTCCGGAGCGCCTGACTTCAGATCGACGTCCGCCAGAAGCGTGCCGCCGGGAACGCCGCCAACAGTGCCCAAACTGTCCAAAAACGCGTCGTCGATGACCACCGCCCTGCTCTGGCCGTCCACGGTGAGCATGAAACCCTGGGCCTCGCCCTGGGTATAAGGTATAGCCAGCTCACGGAGACTGTTTCTGACCGCTACCCCCGTGCCGGTCAGCGGCGCGGAAACGCTGGAATTGCTCGCGACCTTGTAGCTGCTGGCCAATTGCTGGATTTGGTTCACGTACACCTTCCCGGCGATGGCGTTGCTGGTGGCCGTGGCCGTGAAGGCGGTCATGCCGTCCGCCACTGAGGCTTTCACCGTGTTGAACACGCTGGTCGATTTGAAATTGGTGGCGGAGGTGACGCTGAGGTATTTTTCGCGAAACTCCATGAGGGATTTCGTGACAGTCCTGTAAGCGTCCTGCCGCCAGAGCAGCTTCTGCACCGTCTGCTCTTGTTGTGTTATCCTCTGCCTCTGGGCCGAGGTCATTTTTTCGATGAGGCCGTCGATGTCCATGCCCGACGCAAGGCCGCCGATGCCCGTCTTTGTTAACAGTCCCGTAACGGAACCCACTGAATACGCCATGCTTTTGTCCTCCTTGACATATCGCGGCCCCAAGCCGCCTATAATTCCGACCGCGCGGGCCGCGCCTCGGCGCGAGACCATGCGTAACTTATATATCGGCAGAAAGCGCGGGAACTTGAGCGGCCGCGGGCGCTTATGCTTATCTTCTTCTTAAATTCCGCCCAAAATTATTGGGCGGCGTCGAAGGACAGCGTCCGCCAATCCGCTCCAAGGCAACATTACGAACGCGGATTAGTGTCATTTCGGCGGCTTGCGGTAGACCGAGGGCTTGACGTAGTCGAAACTGTGCCCGCAGGAGGACAGGGACTCGCTGTGCCCTATGACCAAATACCCCCCCGGCAGCAGCGCGTCGTAATACTTCCGCACCAGCGCGTCCTTCGTGGGGGTGTCGAAGTAAATCATCACGTTCCTGCAGAAAATCGCCTGGAAGGGCTGCTTGAAGGAAAAGGCGTCCAGCAGGTTCAGGCGCCTGAAAGCCACGCATTTCCGCAATTTCTCGCCTACCGCCCAATTGTTCCCGTCGTAGGGGCTGAAATACCGCCTGCGCCATTCGGCGGGCAGCTCCTTCAAATCCTTTTCGGCGTAAATCCCCAGCTTCGCCTCATCCAAGGCGTGGTTGGAGATGTCCGAGGCCAGCAGGGTATGCTCCCAGGCGCCCGCGTCGTTCCCCAGATATTCCAGGGTGAGCAAGGCCAGCGTGTACGCCTCCTGCCCCGTGGAGCAGCCCGCGCACCACACCCGCAGGTCGCGCGAGCCCAGCTCACGGTCGATCCACGGCATTATCACGTCTGAATAAAAGGAGAAATGGTCCTTCTCCCGCATGAAGAACGTGTAATTCGTGGTCAGCCTGTTGAGCAGCGCCACCATCTCGCCGTCGGGGTCCCTCATGGCGAAATCGAAGTACTCCCCGTAGCTGCCGAAGCCGTTGTTGGCCAGGTAATTCCCCAGCCGCCCCTCCACCAGGGTGCGCTTCCTCGACAGATCCACGCCGTATTTCGACTTTATGAAAGAGGCGATGCGTTTAAAATCGCCGTCGCTTATCTTCAACATCAGCGCCGCGCCGTCAATACTGGGTCAATATGCTCTGAACATCCAGAATCAGGCTTATGCTGCCGTCGCCGAGGATGGTGCAGCCCGCGATGCCCGTGGATTTCACGTCGTACCAGCTCAGGAAGTTCGGCAGCGGCTTGACCACCACCTGGTGCTTGCCCAAAAGCCTGTCCGCCAATATGCAGGCCAGCCTGTCCCCCGAGTCCACCAGCAGCAGTATCCCGTCCTCGATGACGGTGATGCAGTTTTCAATGTTGAATATGCGGTGCAGGCGTATGATGGGGTAGGCCGCGCCCCGTATCATTATCATCTCGTTGCCGTCAGGGTCGGCCAGAAGCTGGGACGCGGTGGCCTTGAAGGACTCTCTGATGTTGGCGATGGGTATGGCGTAGGTGTTCCCTCCCGCGGCTATCTCCATGCTGGCTATGATGGCCAGCGTCAGCGGTATTTTGAAATAAATCGTGGTGCCGCGCCCCTTGGCGCTCTCCACGGTCACGGTGCCGCCTATCTTCTCTATGTTCTTCTTCACCACGTCCATGCCCACGCCCCTGCCTGAGAACTCCGTGACGGTATCCTTGGTGGAAAAGCCCGGGAGCATGATGAGGCCGAAAATCTCCCGCTCGGAATACTCGTACTCGGGCTTCGTCAGAAGCCCCCTGTCGCGGGCCTTGGACAATATGAACTCCGTGTCCAGCCCCTTGCCGTCGTCGCTGACGGATATGATGATGTCGCCTCCCACGTTTTGGGCCGAAAGGGTGATATTTCCTACGGAGGGCTTGTCAGTGGCGGCGCGGACGTCTTTAGGTTCTATGGCGTGGTCCATGGCGTTGCGCACCAGGTGCATGAGGGGGTCGCCTATGGCGTCGATGATGGTCTTGTCCACTTCCGTGGTCTCGCCGACCAGGGTCAGCTCCACCTCCTTATCCAGTTGCTTGCCCATGTCCCGCACGATGCGCCTCATCTTCTGGAAGGTGGCCGCCACGGGCATCATGCGCACGGACATGACCGTGTCCTGCAGCTCGTCGGTGAGTTTGCGCAGCTGCCGCGCCGACTTGTGGAAATTTTCCAGCTCCAGCCCTGCCAAATCGGGGCTGCCCGAGACCATGGACTCGGTGATGACTATCTCGCCCACCAAATCCATCAGCACGTCCAGCTTGTTCAAATCCACGTTTATGAGGTTCTGCTTGGTGGGCTTGTGGGCGCCGCCCTGATCCTGCCCCTCAGGCGGTTTGGCCTGGGCGGGGGCGGCGGGCGCGGCCTGGGCGGGCGCCTCGTCGCCGCCTGTGGCGGCGGCCTTCTCGTCCTCCCGTCCCTTCGTTTCTTTGTGGTGGGCGGGGGAGGGGGCGTCGTCGTCCCCGTCGCCCGGGAATTTGTCCACTAAGGCGACGCTCTCCACGGACAGGGTGCCCTTGGCGGCTTCCAACAGTTCCTCGGGGGTTACTCCGGTGGCCACGCTGCAGTAAAAACCTACCTGATGTATCGCCTCAGCCGCCTCGGGGTTCGTCTCCAGCTCTTCGGGGGACATCCGCAGCACCCGCCCCAGGGACTGCATCTTAGTCACCAGCATGAAGGCGCGTATGTTCTCCATCTGGCAGTCGTCGGTGAAATACACGTGGAGGTTGTGCAGCTGCTCCCCGTCCTCCAGGGGGAAGGAGGGGGCTTCGGTCGCGGCCTGCCCCTCCGCGGGAGCCGCGCCGCCCTCAGCCTTGGCCGACTTGCCGGACTTGCCCGACTTAGACTTCTTCCCGCCGGCCGGCGGCTCCGCAGGCGCCTCGCCGTCAGCGGCCTTCATCTCAGCTATCAGGCCCAATATCTCGTCCACCAGCCCCCCGTTCTCCCCGGTAAGCTCCTCTCCCTGCTGTATCTTCTCCACCTCGGCCTTCAGGAAGTCGGAACCCCTGAGAACCAGGTCGAACAGCGTCTCGAAAAACTTCTCGTCCACGCCGCCCTTGTCACGGACGATAAAGAAGAGGTCCTCCAGCTTGTGGGAGACCTCAGCGATGATGTTGAAGGACATCATGGCCGAGGAGCCTTTTATGGTGTGCATTATCCTGAAAATCTCGTTAATGTTGTCAGCGGACACGTTCCTGTCATGCTCCGACTGGAGCAAAATCTCGTCCAACTGGTCCAACAACGAAGTGGACTCAAACAGATACACCTCCAGCATGGATTCGTTGGCGTCGTAGTCGCTCATAGTTACCCCCTTTGTATGATAATAAGCTCGGTATGCCCGTCTCTATCCCCATGGCGCCCCCCGGCGCCCCAACCAGCCCCGCCCGACGGCAGCCCGCCACGAGGCCCTAAAGCCGCGCGCCGCCGCCAGCCCCTGCGGCTCAGCCCCAACCCTTGCCGCAAAGCAACTGTTAAGCGAATATTTGCTTATTCTCTTATATTTTAGCATATATGAGGGAAAAATCAAATACCTTTCGCAGGGAATATCAAAAATTATGTAATTTAAGGCTATCAATCAATGGTTAAATTATTTAACTTGACTCATGCCGCGTCTCGGGAAACGTTTCAGCGCAATCAGACCTTTTAACGTGAGCGGGAATAGCGCGAATAGCTTGTCATTTCCGTAACGAGGGAAAAAACCGCGTCCCTCGCCGGACTGGACTGCCGCAATAACAGTCGTCGAAAACTGTCAATTCGCCTGTGAATGTCAGAGATTATTACTTATTTAAAAAATAAGCTTGCTAATGCAATAAAATCAATATATAATAGTGTTGGGTATAGAGATGAATAAGAACACTCCATGTAAAATTGTGTTGTTGGGGGCGATTTCGACAAAAATATTATTGCGATTACGGGAGGTTGCCTATGCAAATGGATGGTATCAACAACATCGCTCGGAACAATATCAAGATTTACCGTAAGATGCGGAAGATGACTCAAAAGGAGCTGGCGGAAGCGCTGGACGTCACCCATAGCTCCGTGTC
>JAIRPE010000009.1 GCA_031257175.1 Eubacteriales Family XIII. Incertae Sedis bacterium
AAATATTTCTTGAGGAAGCGGTCCAGGCGCTGGTCGCCCTCGTCCTCGGTTATTATGATTTTCTCCATCAATATATTATACAACCGGGAAAGCATAATTTCAACATGCAGGGGGGCGGAGACGGCGTCAAGTTGTTCTTTTATTTTCCACATTATCCCATTACGAAACGTCCGCGCCTGACCTGTATAACATCCGCGCCCAAAAACGCCGAGCGCGGCTTTGGTTCCCACGTTTTTTGGAACCCTGCGTTCTTCTCCGAACAAGTTTCAACACATCGCCTCTCGTATGCATACGAACACGCTTTTACTCGCTAATACTTGTTACGGTATTCTGCCATGTTCGAGAACGGCCAAAGGCGAAAAAGAAAAATAAACGCGAACACCTCCTCGACAAAGAAACATCGAGGCGGGTTCGCATTATCCAATATTGGCGGAGAAGCCGGGATTCGAACCCGGGCACCGGTTGCCCAGCCTAACGGTTTAGCAAACCGTCCTCTTCAGCCTGCTTGAGTACTTCTCCATATCGCGTTTCCGCACGTTCCCTATTATTGTAACATATTCAGCGGAAGTGTCAAGGCGTCCCGCCCAAATTCGCCGAATTTATTTCTCGCGCCCGCTCCCGCGCCCGCCGTCCATCGGCGGCGGCAGGCCCCTCCGGGCGCCCGCGCCTTTGGCTGCCCTGGGGCGCGGCGCGTGGGGATCCCCGCCTCGCGCGCACTAGGCCACCGTGACCTGGCAGGCCGCCATGGCGGCCAGCGCCCGCTCGTGGCTCTCGGGCGTGGTTCCCGCGCAGCAGGACGCGTCCACTATGACCTCCGTCTCAGGCAGGAAGGTTTTTATCACAAAGGCGTTGGCTATGACGCAGATGTCCGTGCAAAGCCCCGCCAACTCCACGCTGCCGATGGGCCTGGCCCTGTTCTCCATTTCCAGATACTCTCCCAGCTCCTTGGAGCCGAAGGAGGGCTTTGAAAACGCCTTGCCGCCCACGGTGAAACGCAGGTCCTCCAACTCCTTGGGCATCCTCCAGCCCGGCGTCCCCTCGACGCAATGGGGCACGGGCAGCTTGCGCCCTTCCTGGGTGCTGAGGTAATCCTCGTCGTGGGTGTCGTAGGTGAAGAGTATGGAGCCTTCAAAGCCCCTCACCTTCTCCAAGACCCTGGGCAGTATGGCCTGAGCCTCCTTGGTGCCTAAAGACCCGTCGATGAAATCCTTCTGCATGTCTATGACTATCAAAAACTTGTTCATTTCATTCCCCGTTTCCCAATCCAAAAGGGAAGGGCGGCGGCTCGCCGCCCTTCCCCATCTGTTAAAGCGTCCCCGTCTGACAAGGGCGCGGCGGGCCGCGCCCTTCGGCCCCGGTCCGACGTTCCGCCGACCGACCCGCAGGCCCCGGTCCGGCGTTCCGATTACTAAACCGTCAGCCCAAATCCGGCGTCCCGATTACTAAACCGTCAGCCCAAATCCGCCGTCCCGCCTGACCCGCCGCCTAGCTCGTCGCCTGCTCGACCACGGACGGCAGCCTGTCTATTATTACCTTCATGAGATTATCCGTCAAGGGCAGCCTGTCCGTGAAGGCGCCGCCCGGCACCGCCACTAAGGCCGGCTTCTCGGAGGCCAGCGCGCCGCCGAAAACCTCTCCCGGCTCCGCGTACCTGTACTTGACCAGATTATCGTCCATCTCCTCGGAGATGTCCGCCGTGTCCTCCCAGGGGAACTCCACCTCGTAGACCCGCGCTATCTCTGCGGCCACCTCCCAGTTGGCGAACAGCACGTCCTCGGGCGCGGCGCTCCGCACCTGCTGCAGCCGCCTCTCCGTGTTGGTGTAAGTCCCGTCCGCGGAAGCGAAGCCCGTGCCGGGCATGACCACGTCCGCCCGACGGGCGGCGGCGGTCAGGTGGGTGTCGCAAACCATCAGGAAATCCAGCCCCGACAAGTCGTATTCAGGGTCCTCGCCGAAGAGCAGCAGCGCCTTCACGCCCTCCATGGCCTCGGCGCCGTCGCGTATGCCCAGGTCAACCAGGCCCTGGCTGTTGTTCTTGGACTTCACCTGAAGTATCCCGTCTCTGGGCGAGCCGATATGCCCCGACAGCACCGCTATGTCCGCCAGCAGCGTGGCCGCCTCCACGGAGACCAGGTTCTGCTGGAACACTATCATGGCCTTCTTCGCCCCGCCGTACAGGGCGGCAACCTCGGCGGCCTCGGCCCCCACGGCCACTCCCGCCAAGTCCGCGGCGAAGGCGTCGTAACCCTCGGCGCCCGCGGCGCCGGGCGAGACCTTGCCTGCGGCGATAAGCCCCGCCGCCAGCTCCCTCAGGAAGCTCAGGTCGTCCCCGGCGCGAACCGTCTTAAAGGCAAAATCCATCTTCTTGTCGGAGCCTCCCGTCGTCAGGGCGACCACCTTGGCCCCCCGCTCGGCCGCCTGCTTCAGCTTCAGCCATATGACGGGGTTGTCGGCGCGGCTGAACGCCGCCGCCAGTATCACCTCCGTGGAAAGCAGCTCGTCTATGGTGTTGGGTGAGGCGTCGAAGCCCAGCACGGGGGCCAGCCCGCTCCTCCTGTTGTTGAAGGAGAGAATCCTGGCGCCCATGGCCTCGGCCAGGCACTTCACCGCGTAGGCTTCCTCGTTGGTGTACCTGTCGGAAACCGCCACGGCCACCGCGCCCTTCCCGTGCTTCGCCGCCGCGGCCTGGGCCTTCTTGGCGGTCAGCACCAGCGCCTCGTGCCAGTCAGACTCCGCGAGCCGCCCGTTCTTCCGTATCATGGGCTCCAGCAGCTTGCCCTCCAACTCCGCGCAGTCGAAGCCGAACTTGCCCTTGCCGCAGAGCAGGCCCTTGTTCACCGCGCCCTCCGTGTCTGGCACGGCCTTGAGCAGCAGATCCCCGTAGGTCATCAGCTGGAGGCTGCAGCCCACCGAGCAGTAGGGGCAGGTGGTGTCCGTGGCCTCCGCGTCCAGGGGCACCGACTTGACTATGGACAGCCGCTCCTGCAGCGCGCCCGTCGGGCACACGCTCACGCACTGGCCGCAGGACACGCAACCGGACTCGGCCAGGGGCTTCTCCAGCGTGGGCTTGACCACCGTGTCGAACCCTCTGTCCACCAGGCCCAGCGCGCCCACGCCCATCACCTCGTCGCAGACCCTCGCGCAAAGCCCGCAGAGTATGCACTTGTTCGGGTCTCTGACGATGAAGGGGTGGTCGTCCTCGAAATCCGTGCCGTTCTTCTCCCCGGCCAGCCTCGAGGGCTTCACGTCGTACTGGTTCGCGTAGTCTATCAGCTTGCACTCGAAGAAATCACCGCAGCCGCACTCCAGGCACCTGTCGCCCTCGTTGACCGCGTCGTCCTCCTCGAATCCGAAAACGACCTCGGTGAAATTGTCCTTCCTTTCCTCGGGGCTTAAATGGCCCATCTTGGACTTGAACAGCCGCTCCCTGTCCTCGAAGGTCTTTTCCGTCACGTCGTCCCTCTCCACAAAATACGGCTTCTCGTACTTTATGTCCTCCCCGGCCAGATAGGCGTCCACGATGTCGCTGGACTTCAACGCGTCGGCTATGGCCTCCACCGCGATGGAAATCCTGTCGTTGCCGCAGTCCCCTCCGGCGAACACGCCGGGGATGCTGGTCATGAATGTCTCGGGGTCGTAAGCCAGCCCCTTCTTCCTGGTCAGCTCCAGCCCCTCGAAGCCTGCGGGGTCAACGGCCTGGCCTATGGCCAGCACCACCGTGTCCACGTCCAGAAGCTCCGTCTTGCCCTCCACGGGCACGGGCGCGCGCCTGCCCGAGGCGTCGGGCTCGCCCAGCTCCATGACCTGGAGCAGTATCTGCTTCGCCCTGCCGTCGTCGCCTTTTATTATCTCCAGCGGGTTCGTCAGGTTCTTGAAGATGACGCCTTCCTCCTCCGCTTCCTCTATCTCGACCAAATCCGCGGGCATCTCGTCCTTCGTGCGCCTGTACACGTTGTAGACCTTCTCCGCGCCCAGCCTGACGGCGGTGCGGCAGGCGTCCATGGCCGTGTTGCCGCCGCCCACGACGGCCACGTTGCGCCCCAGGCTGATGGAGCCGTTGCGAACCACCTTGCGCAGCAGGTCTATGCCGCCGATGACCCCGTCCGCGTCCTCGCCCTTGCAGCCCACGCCGGTGGACTTCCAGGCGCCTATGCCCACGCAGACCGCGTCGAAGTCTCCCCTGATCGTGTCGAAGTCCATATCGACGCCCACCTTGACGCCATTGGCCATCTCCACGCCCATCTTCTCGATAAGCTCTATCTCCTCGTCCAGAACCTCCTTGGGCAACCTGTACTCAGGTATCCCGTAGCGCAGCATCCCGCCCATCTTGGGCATGGCCTCGAATATGGTCACGGCGTGGCCGCGCTGGCGCAGGAAGTAGGCCAGCGAGAGGCCGTAAGGCCCGCCGCCGATGATGGCCACGGATTTCCCGGTGTCAGGCGCCACCTCGGGCATAAAGGGCTCCTCCCCGGCCATGTCCAGGTCGGCGGCGAAACGCTTCAGCCAGGCGATGGAGATAGGCTGCTCCACCAGGCCCCGCCTGCACTTGTCCTCGCAGGGGTGGGGGCAGACACGCCCTATGGCCCCCGGCAGGGGGATTCTTTCCTTTATGAGGGCTATGGCCTCCTCGTAGCGCCCGTTGGCGATAAGCCCCACGTAGCCCTGGCAATCCGTCTGCGCGGGGCAGGCCAGCGCGCAGGGCGGGCGGCAGTCCCCCACGTGGTTGGACAGCAGAAGCTCCAGATTCGTCTTTCTGGACTCCATGACCCTGTCCGTGTCGGTCTTTATGACCATGCCCGGGGCTATGGCGGTGGCGCAGGCCTTGACCATCTTCGGGTTGCCCTCCACTTCCACCACGCATATGCCGCAGGCGCCATATATCTCGGTGCGCTCGTCGAAGCAGAACGTGGGGATGTCCACCCCGTTCTCCCTGGCCACATCGAGAATGGTCTGCCCCGGCAATCCCAGGACTTCCTTTCCGTCTATGTTTAATCTATACTTTTCCATAAAAGTAAATACCCTCCATCAAGCTCGGCTTTTCCGCCTGTCCGCTTGCAATTGAACTTCGCCCTCTCACGAACCTAGTCCCTGAGTATCGCCGCGAACTTGCACGATTCCTCGCATTTCCCGCACTTTATGCACTTCTCCTGGTCTATGACGTGCAACTCCCTGCGCTCCCCGGAAATGGCGTCCGTCGGGCAGTTCTTGGCGCAGAGGGTGCAGCCTTTGCAATCCTCGGTTATGGTGAACGTCAGCAACGGCTTGCATGAATGGGCCGTGCATTTCTTCCTGTATATGTGGTCCTCGTACTCGTCGCGGAAGTAGCGGATGGTGGTCAGCACCGGGTTCGGCGCCGTCTGTCCCAGGCCGCACATGGAGCCGTCCTTGATTTTCTCTGCCAATTCCACCAAAAGCTCGATGTCCCCGTCTTGGCCCTCGCCCGCGGTTATCCTCTCCAATATCTCCAGCATCCGTTTGGTCCCCACACGGCAATAAGCGCACTTGCCGCAAGACTCTTTGCGGGTGAAGTCCAGGAAATACCGCGCCATGTCCACCATGCAGGTGGTCTCGTCCATGACTATCATGCCGCCCGAGCCCACGATGGCGCCCGTCTTGGTGATGTTCTCATAATCCACGGGGGTGTCGATGAGGGAAGCGGGTATGCAGCCCCCCGAGGGGCCGCCCATCTGCACGGCCTTGAACGCCTTGTCGTTCTTGATGCCGTCGCCGATGCCGTATATCACGTCCCGCAGGGGAAGCCCCATGGGCACCTCCACCAGGCCGCCCTTCTTAATCTTGCCCGCCAGCGCGAAAACCTTGGTGCCCTTGCTCTGGGCCGTGCCGATGGCGCCGAAGGCTTCGCCCCCGTTCAGTATGATCCAGGGCACGTTGGCGAAGGACTCCACGTTGTTTATGTTGGTGGGCTTCTGCCAGAACCCCTTCTCGGCTGGGAACGGCGGCTTGAGCCTGGGCATCCCCCGCTCGCCCTCCAGCGACGCTATGAGCGCCGTCTCCTCGCCGCAGACGAAGGCGCCCGCGCCGGCCTTTATCCTTATGTCGAAGCTGAACCCAGAGCCGAACAGGTCATTGCCGAGGAAGCCCTTCTCCCGCGCCTGGTCTATGGCCAACTCCAGCCTGTGTATGGCCAGCGGGTACTCCGCGCGGACGTATATGACGCCCTCCGAGGCGCCCATGGCGTAGCCTCCGATGATCATCCCTTCCAGCATGGAGTGGGGGTCCCCCTCCAGCACCGCGCGGTCCATGAACGCGCCGGGGTCGCCCTCGTCGGCGTTGCACACGATGTACTTCATGTCGCCCCTGTTCTTGCGCGCTGCGTCCCACTTGAACCAGGTGGGGAAGCCCGCGCCGCCCCTGCCGCGCAGCCCCGAGACCTTCATCTCCGCTATCACGTCCTCGGGGGACATCTCCTTGAGCGCCTTCTCTATGGCCTTGTAGCCCCCCGTGGCCATGTAGGCTTCGATGCTCTCGGGGTTTATCACGCCGGCGTTCCGCAGGACTATGCGCCGCTGGCCCGTGAGAAACCGCTCGTCGGCCTCGGATATGGCGTACTCGCTGACGACCTCGCCGCCTTTCAGATGCCGCTCCACGATGTCAGCCGCCTTCTCAGGCTGGATCTGCACGTACCTGGACAGCAGCTTGTCCCCGTCGTACACGTCCACGATAGGCTCCAGGTAGCAATTTCCTATGCAACCCGTTTTTTCCACAGTCACGTCCAGCCCGGCCTCGGCGATGAGCCGCTCGAACTCGGCGGACGTCTTGCGCGCGCCCGTGGCGACGCCGCAGCTGCCCTGTCCCACTACTACTCTCATACCGCCGCCTCCTGTTCTCTCTGCCTTATCTCCGCCAGGACCGCCTTCACCTTGTCCTTGGTGAGATTGCCGAAGGTCTCCTCGCCCTCGGCGCTCTTCACCATCATCACGGGCGCCAGCGAGCAGCAGCCCAGGCAGGCCACGTTGTTCAGCGTGAACAGCCCGTCCTCGGTGGTCTCTCCGTCGCCCACGCCCAAAAACTCGCTTATGGCCTCCTCTATCATGTCGGCGCCGTTGACGTGGCAGGCCGTGCCCTTGCAGAGCATGATAAGGTTCTTGCCGATGGGCTTCAGCCGGAACTGGGTGTAAAACGTGGCCACCCCATAAATTTTCGCGGGTTTGACGCCCGTCCTCCCGGATATGTGGTTTATCGCGTCAACAGACAGATAACCGTAAATATCCTGGGTCTTTTGCAGGATGGTGATAAGGCTTCCCGGAACCTTACCATACTTCTCCAGTACGGGGTCGAGGGCCGCGAAGCCCGCGCCGTCACCCTGCTTGCAATCGCAGTTTTCGCACATACTTAATTCCTCCGTGGTTTAGTTAGCTCCATATTTAATTCGATACGCAATCAACGCTCGTCAATGGGCCCCTTTCGCCAATTATGACAGGAGACGTCCCGACCTGCGGCGCCCCAAGCCGCCCTAACCCGGCGCGCGCCGACACTCGGCGCGGCCGCCCCCCGGCCTTCGCGTCCCCCGAGGGCTCCCCTTAGAAACCCTCTTATTAGATTTTATCAAAAAAAGCCGAAAAAGACAATGCGGGGAAGGTGTTATTTTAAGAAGGCGAGAAAAGGACGCGCCCGAAAATCAATGGTTCCTCCGACCGACGAGCTGCGGCGCGGAAACGTGCGACTGGCGGCAGGGGGGGTGGATGGCGGGGCGAATCGACGGCAAAGGCTGAGACACGCTTTTGCCGATGAGGACGACCCTGACGCGCACGGTCGGCAAAATGCCGATGCCCCCATAAACGCCGCCATCCCGTTCTATTCCGTCCACGCGCGCTAATATCGATGTTCTGGCAGTCCCGCGCCTCGGTAGAGCAAGACACCCGCGTCTTTCCGGCTTTGTCCGGCATGATCCGGCCACGCATGGCGTAAAGTCTTTTTTGAAACAACCGCCCTTTTAGGATATAATATTGACTGTAGGCGGGCCGCCTCGCGCGGGGATGGCGAAACGCGGCCGCCGGAATGGAAACACCGCGCCGACGGGCGCGCTCCCCGCTTTCGCGCGCGGGCCGAAACGGCCGCAAAGGATGGCTCTTATGATACTTGAATTCAACATAAAAGACGACATGCCGACGGTGGACGTCGCCCTCAAAAGACTGGACATGCTTCTTGCCCGAAGCGGCAGAAAATCGGGCGTCATAAAAATTATCCACGGCTACGGCTCCACAGGCTCGGGCGGGAAGATACGCGCCGCCGTCAGAAATAAGCTGAAAACGAAAGTGGCGGCGGGCAAAATCAAGGATTACATACCCGGTGAGGAATTTTCCATGTTCCACCCCGCCACGCAGAACGCCCTGGCCTCGCACCATCAGGAGCTTACCCGCGACCTCGACTACAACAGGTCGAACCAGGGGATAACGCTGGTGATACTCAAATAGGGAGATAAACTCCCATAAATAGAAGGTGACGGCAATGCCCCTGTACGAGACGATTTTCGCCCGCCGCGGCGCGCGGCAATACGACAAAACGCCGCGCGACGGCGAACGGGGCGAGGGCAGGACTCCCCCGACGCCAAAAAAGACCGCGCCGAGGCGGCGTTTTGGCCAACCTCGGCACGGTCTTTGATTGAGGTGTGTTTTATTGTTATCAGTTGCCCTATTTCTAGAGGAAGCTCACTGTGGACGCGGGGTTCGGCGCGTCGGGCGCCGTCCCGTCGGTCGGCGGCGCGCCTCTGAACCCTCTGTGGCCGCCGCCCTTCGCGGGCATGGCGTCCTTAGCGGCGTCGGCCTGGGCTTGCGTCAGTATCCCCGCTTCAACAAGCTTGGCCAGCGTGTCCGTCGGTTTCGACCGAGTCAGTGAGGCCATGTATTCCTGCCTCTCCTCGGCGGTCATTCCCGCTATTTTTTCCTTTTCTGCCGCTAATGCCTCTTTTTCTTGGTCGAGGAAGGCTTTCACCTTGTCTGCGGTCGCCTGGTCAATAATACCCGATTGGACTAAAGCGTCCGTGTTGAAGCCTGCCATGGGATCGCCCCCCCTGCCGAAGCCTTCCCTGCCTTCGCCCTTCCAGGCGACGCCCCCCTGGCTCACGGCCTTTGGCCGCATTTTAGCCTCCTGGGCCGCCTTGATGGCGTCAGCCTGCGCCTGAGTTATCACCCCCGCTTCGACCATCTCGGAAAGGGTGTCTTTCTTGTTCGCCATGTACTCCTTTATCCTGTCGGCGGTCGCCTGGTCTATGACTCCGTCCTGAACCAGCGCGTCGGGATTCATCAACAACCCCTTGCCGCCCGTCAGACGCCTTTCAGCCCTTAGCCCCTGTTCGGGCGGCGACCCTGGCCCCAGAGTTTCCCCGTCAAGCGGCGCTGTCTCCCCGTTGTCTGTCACAGCCTCGCTTGCGGCGGCTTCCCGGGCCGTCGCGAGCCCCAGATTTGAGAACCACTGCTTGCCAACGCCCGCCGCGCTGGCGGATATAACCGCGCTTCCCAGCAGGACGCCCGCCACAAGGCCGTAGCTCAGGGCTTTCTTAAAGCTAATGTCCCATTTCATTCTCTCACATCACTCCTTTCCTTCATACTCTTCTCGATTTCAATCATACTCGTTAGATTTCAATTCGACTCCCCATATTCAACGCCCTTTCAAAGCCTGCCCGCCCGCTCCTGCGGCAAGCCCTTTCTTGACCGATTTTCTCGCCGGCGTTACGCGTTCACCTCCTTCATCGGCGCCCCGTGCGCCTCCCGACAAGCCCATCGTCATAATACCAGTATAGCTGGGGGTTGTGAGGCGAATGTGAGTGTTAAAGAATGTTTTTTATGTCAACTATTTATTTTTAACCCCCGTCTAATCCGCCCCCAATCCACCTCCATGACAAATATCCCGGCCAACATCAGCGCCGCCCCCACATACGCCCTCGCGGACAGCACCTCGCCCGCGAAGAAAGCCACCACGCCCGCGAACACCGGCTCCAACGAAAAAATAATCCCCGTTCGGGATGCGTCCGTGTACTGCTGGGCTATGACCTGGACGATAAAAGCCACGCCCGTGCAGAACACCGAAAGAAAAACCAACGAAGCCCATACGCCTGCGGACTTGGGCAAGGCGGGGCTCTCCGCGGCCAAAGAGCCGACCAGCATGAAAAGCCCGGCGAACCCCAGTTGGAAAACCCCCAGATGGAAAGCGTCCACGCCGCCCCGCCTCACGGCCTTCTCGGTGACGCACAGATCCAAAGCGTAAGAAGAAGCGCAGACAAGACAGAAAACATCCCCCAAGGCCGGCCTGAAGCTGTCGTTCAAGGTCAAAAGGGCTATTCCCGCCAATACTATAAAAAGCACGGGAAAAAGCCTGCGCTCAGGCTTGGCGCCAAAAAACGCCATCCCCAGGACGGGCGTGATGACCACCGTCAGGCCGCATATGAACCCGGCGTTTGAAAGGCTCGTGTACATTATGCCGTAGGTCGCCCCCGCATACACGAAAAACAGTATCAGCCCCAGCAAAGCGGCGTACTTTACGGTGGCCGCGCTGACGCCGCGGAGCCTGCCGACGGACAGCGCCGCGGCGACGGCGAAAGAAGAAAGAAAACGGAAAGCGTTCAGCGTCAGAGGCCCCATTTCCTCTAAAGCTATATCCGTCAACAAATAAGAGACGCCCCAAAACAGCGTCACCATCAACAACAATAAATCCGCTCTCAATCTGCTCATACGCGCCCAATCCCGTTTCTCGCCCGAAGCCAAATCCCCGCCTGGCCGCAGGGCCCCATCCTTCGACCCTCGAATCCGCCGCCCCGCCGACGGTCACTCCCCGTACACGAACATCTCCAGCGCCAGATAATCCGCCAGCAAGCCCGTCTTGATATGCTTGTCAGCCTCATAGGCGCGTTCCAGCATGCGCCTCAACTCCCTCAGCCCCAAACGCCCGCCCTGGCCCAAGAGCATTCTGAGCCTGTACTCGTTGACCCCCGTCATCCTGAGCATGTCCTCCCGCGAGAAGCCCCTCTCCTGGAGGTCGCGGAGCGCGTAAAGCGTGTCCAGTTGGGAAAATAGCAGGGCCAATATCCTGTGCGCGTTCTCTCCGTCGGCCAGCATGAGGGCGAGCAACCTAAGAGCCTCCCCGCGCTCGCCTCGGCTCACCGCGTCCGACAGCGCGAAAACGCCCATCTGCAACCCTCCGCCCACTACGGCGGCCAAGTCGGCCAAGCCCACCGTCTCCCCCTCGCAATAAGCCGCGAGCTTCTTCATGTCATTGTCCACCTGGAACAGGGTGTAGTCGGAATCCTTCTCAAGATAGGCCGTCATGTCCATGTAGCTGTTCAGAACCTCTACGGAAGCGTTTTTCCCGGCCCTCCTAAGCCTGCCGTCAATAAAAGCGCGCAACAACGGCCTGTCCAAGCCGACGAACTCAAAAGCTCCGTTTCGGGCGGCTGTGTCTTTGTAGAATTTTTTCCTTTTATCCGCTTTTTCGGAGGTTATCACCAACAAACATGAATCCGGCATGTCCCCCGCCGCCGCCAGCAAGTCCTCCTCCTTCATGCGGGAATCCTGCTTGCCCGCGTCGCCCCGTTCCGCGGAGAGAAAGGAGACGCCCTCCAGGCAGACGACCTTCTTCAAGCCCAGGGGAAGAGTCTCGCAATGGGCGGTCAAATCCTCAGCCGTGGCCGTGGCCCCGTCCAGGCGGACGAAATCCACCGCCTCCAACCCCTGGGGCACGTATTTCGCCTTTATCGCACCCAAAGCCCAGCGCGTCAGAAACTGCTCCTTCCCGAACAAAAGGACGACGGACGGCAATCTGTCCAAGGCCAGCGCCGTCTCCATCCGCCTGAAGGCGTGTTCTTCCGTTTTCTGGGACTTGTAAGCCAATGCTCCCTCCAAAACCGCGGACGGCGAAAAAAACCGTCATTGGCAGATACTGTATTCCGACATCCGCCCAATAATTTGAGGCAGAATTTAAAAAAGGACAAGTATAAGAAAGCAAAGCACGGAACAAACCCATGCTTTGCCAAATAATGTCAATAACGGGAACTCCGTATCAAGACGCGAGCCGTGCCGACCCTCGGAACGAACGGCAACTAAACGGCCTCCTCGCCGCCGTCGCCCTTCTCCGAAGCCTCAGCATCGGCAGGGGCCGCCTCCGCGTTTTCCTCGACCGCCGCTTCGTCCTCAGCCTTCGCTTCCTCAGCCGGTTCCGCGACGGGCTCGGACTCATCGGCCACAGCCTCGGCCTTATCCTCCGCCGCTTCAGCCGCAGGCTCTTCCGTGGATTCAGCCGCAGTCGCTTCCGCTTCCTTCTCGGCAGTCGCTTCGGCTACAGGCTCTTCCGTCGCTTCCGCCGTCGGCTCGGCTTCAGCCGCGACCTCAGCCGCAGGCTCTTCCGCGACCTCCACGGGTTCCGCGGCCGCCTCAACCGCTTCCGACGCGTCAGCCGTCTCGGGCGCTTCGGCCTCAGGCGCGTCCGCGACCGCCGCGTCGGCCTCATCCGACGGCGCCGCCTCATCGTCCTCGGCCGGCCGCTCCTTGGTCTCCTTTATGCTCAGGCTTATGCGCTTCCTGTCCTTGTCAATCTCCAGAATCTTCGCCGCCACGTCCTGGCCCACAGTCAGCTCGTCCGTGATGCTGTTCACGCGCTTATGCGCTATCTCCGAGATATGCACCAGCCCGTCCAGCCCCGGCTCCAGTTCCACGAACACGCCGTACTCCTTTATCTGCACCGCTTTGCCGTAGACGATCTGCCCGACCGTGTACTTATCCTCTATGACGCTCCAGGGCTCAGGCAGGTTCTGCTTGTAGCCCAGGGATATTTTCTCTTTTTCCTTGACGATGGACAGCACCTTCACCGGGATTTTCTGGTCTATCTTCAAAACCTCCTGAGGGTGCCTGAGCTTGCCCCAGGAAATCTCCGATATGTGCAACAGCCCGTCTATGCCGCCTATGTCCACGAAAGCCCCGTACTCCGTGAAACGCTTCACGGTGCCTTCTATGACGTCGCCCACGCTGATGGAGGCCCAAATCTTCTGAAGCCTCTTCTGCCGTTCCTCCGCCAGCATCTGCTTGTGGGAGAACACGACCTTGTTCTTCTTCTGATCCACGCGCGTGACCTTCACCGTGAGAACCTTCCCGATGAAATCGTCCGCCTTCTCCACATATCGGTCGGAAAGCTGGGACAACGGTATGAAGCCGTATATCTCCTTAAAGACCGCTATGACGCCGCCGTTGACCTCTTTGATGACCTTGACTTCCAAGGCGGATTTTTCTTCATGGGCGCGATTTATGTCTTCCCAATGCTCGTTGATAACGACCTTTTTCTTAGAAAGGAGAATATTCCCGTCGCCGTCGTCGGTCTTCAAAACCTTGGCCTGTACCTCGTCGCCCTCCTTAAACATGTCCGTCAATGTCTTTTCGGGCTCAAGATTAATCTCGTCACGGGGAATGACGCCGTCTTTTTTGCAACCAAGATTAATGATGATGTCTCTGTTGGAAACCTGAATCACGGTTCCGGTGACGATTTCCCCGGCTCTTGGCAACCTGAGGGACTTTTCAATCTCTTCCATGAAATCGTCCATGGAATTCTTTTCGTTGTACTCGTTGTTCACTGTCATTTCGGCAATAACCTCCTTAATAATGCGTTCAAGCCTCTGCGAGCCTGCCGCACCCTTTATTGTATTATATTTTTGAAATTATTTCAATGGGAAAACCAGATATTTTCGCTAAACTACAATATTTTTTGCGTTTTTTTTGCCAAGACACGCGACGGCCACGCGCACGACGCGAGCCCGTCATGACGCCGCATTGGCCCCAACAAGACGCGGACGGGGAAAAGTCCCCGCCCCAAGGGTTTTTCTGCCGCTCCTAAACGCAGTCGCACAGCATTTCCGTGCAACACCAGCATTGCATGCATTGGCACAACTGCCTGTTGGCGTCCTGATAGCCCCGCTCGTAGGAACCCGCCTGATAACCTCCGGTCTGCGCCAAAATCGCGTTCATGGCCCGACGGTACTCGGGATTGCCGGGATCCATGGAGATGGCCATTTGCAGATTCGTCACGGCCTCGTCGTACCAGCCCTTGCGCAGTTGCAGCATGGCGGTGAGGAAAAACCACTCCGCGCTCCTGTCGGCGCCGGCGGACAGCAGGCGCTCGGCCTCCAACAGGTCGCCTCGGTCTATGGCCAGGCGCGCCTCCCTGAACGCGGGGGATGAGCCGTAATAACCCGAGCCGCGGCCCGAAGCCCCGCGGGAGCCGGGCGCGTCGCCGAACCCGGGGAAACCCTCGGCCCTGCCGCCGTTTTTCATCAGATAATCGTAGGCCGCGTTTATTTCCTGGAGCTTTTCTTCGGCCAATTCGTACAACGGGTTGTTCTGGTGCTTGTCAGGATGGTACTTTTTCACCTGCTCCTTGTACGCGGCCTTTATCTCTTCCTTGCTGGCGCCCTCTCTGACGCCAAGTATCTCGTAAGGGTTGCTCATTCGGGCGTTCCTTTCCATTGGGGCTTCTATCGCTATTCAATACCAACTTCCCCTGCTCCCAACACGTCCTCCGTCTTGCGCCTGAGGCCCAGGTAGGCTATGTTCTCCAGCAGGCCCTTGTTCTTGCTGATGGGGAGCAAATCCAGCATTTCCGCCAAGTCCGACAGGTACAGGAAGGCGTTCAGCCTCACCCGCTCGCGTATCCTGGCCTTGAACGCCGTCACGGCCTCGCCGTCGCGGCCCGCCTCGTCGGCCTTGTCACTGCCTGCGGAGCCCTCGGCCCGCCCGCGCCCCGCGCCGTAGCCGTAATTCAGCGCCAGCGGGTTGTACGAGCCCTTCGCCAAATCCTTCTCCAAATCGTCAAAGGCGTCGATCAGGTATATCCACTTGCCCAAAACGTGCCCTATCCTCCGCAGCGCGTGCCTGACCCCCGCCCGTCCCGCGCAAGCCTCAGGGAAGTCGAAAACCTCTTCCATCAGCAGGGCGAAGGGTTCCGACGCGGCGTCGAAGGACGGGCAGCGCGCCTCTTCCAAACGGTTCCCTTCATCTATATATTCCCTTATTTTCTTTATTTTAACTGGAGCCTGACGGCTCAACCTGCGGTAAGCCCCCCGCAGCAGCAACTCGCCGGCGCCGGCCCTGAAGCCGCCTTCGTCCCTCTTGTCGTCCAGCAGCTTGTAATATCCCAACAGCAGCATCATCCTGGCCGCGTGCCCCATGGCCGGCCCCGCCTCCGCGACAGGCCGCTTCTTGGCGGGGCGCAAGAGGCATCGGGCGGGCCCGATGGAGTCAGGCCCCTCGGAGAGCGAAGACAGCAACACGGCCAAAAACACGAAGTCATAGTTAAGAAGCAGCCTGGGCAACTGCCCCAGGATGGCGCCGGAGGCGCGGCACAAGCCGCAGTAGTAAGCCCCGTAGGTCTCAAACTCCCGCATCCGCAGCTCGCTTTTCTCAGGCGTCACGTAACCAAACATCAGAACGGCTTCCCCCGGCGCCTGCGGTTCGATCCCGACATGGCGAGACCCGAACGCGAAGCGCGCTTCAAACAACACGGCGGCATCCGCCGTCGCGCCTCATTTCATAAATTATACCATAAGCGGAGGCGTTATGGTACAGTTATCGTGGCAAAGCGCTCATATTGTCGCATGTCGTGCGCGCTTCAGCCTGTAGCCTTGCGCACAAACATCCAAAAAATTGACACAATACCCAAAGAATAACCATTGCCGCCTACAGGTAAAGTATGTAAACTAAAAGTAATATTGGCATTGATGCGTTGCCGGCGCTCCGAACCGACTAAGTGTTCGGCGGCGGCGTCTGTTTTGTTGGTCGGAGTTCTAAAAGCTCATCGGTAATCGCGTTCGAAACAGAAGTAAGACAGGAGGGTATGATATGGTTAGGAGGAGTAAATTCGCCAAACGTCTGACGGCGGCGCTCGTTTCGGCGCTGCTGGTCGTCACCGCGTTCTGTTCCCCGGTGTCGGCCGTGACGCTGAACAAGCAGGATTTCACGTTTTACATGGTTCCGAACAGCCATTTGGACACATCATGGCAATGGCCGTTCCAGTACACCGCGGAAAACCTGCTCCGTACTATGTACTATAACTTTACGAGGTCTCTGGACGGAAACGAGAATTATTTGTTCTCCACCTCAGCCTCAAAGCACTATGAATGGGCTAGGGATTATTACAACAGCGATTTTTACGACACCGGCGACACCAGCAACACGGCTCACAAGCAGCAGATTTGGAGCAGGATTAAAACGCTTGTGGCCAACGGCCAGCTGGACATTACCGGCGGCCAGGTGACTGAACCCGACACTAATTCCCCGAGCGGCGAGGCGCAGGTGCGGTCTTTCCTGTTGGGGCAACACTTTTTTGAGGAGGAATTCGGCGCCGACAAAGTGCCAATAATGGGCTTCCTTCCCGACTGTTTCGGATTCACGGGCCAATACCCCCAGATATTGCTTAAGTCGGGTCTGAAGTATTTCGTGACCAGCAAGCTTAACTGGAACGACACCAACAGAAACCGCGATTCGGATCTTTTCTATTGGCGCGCGTTGGACGGGAAGTCCAGCGTTCTTTCCTATGTCCTTTCCAGGGACTACCCCACCACCGACTGGTCTGCGTCCTCTATTCAGACCGCATTTGATCGGAACTGGCAACAAGGCAAAGAGACAGGCGTCAAGAAGGCTTTGGGGTTCTTCGGCAGCGGCGACAGCGGCGGCGGACTGCCGTATTCAGCCAATCCGTCAGGCGGCAACAGCTACGCGGCGCCGGCCACCCTTAACAACTCTTCGGCCGCGACCGTGAAGATGGCCACTTGCACCAGCTATTTCGAAGACGTGTCCGCCGACATAGCGAAAGACCCGTCGGCGTACAATATCCGAACTCAAGACGGCGAGATGTACTTGGAATACCATCGGGGCACTTACACGTCCTGGTCCCGCATGAAACGCTATAACCGCGACACCGAGATTATGGCCGAAGTAGCCGAGAAAGCGGCCACGTTGGCTTTCTACACGGGCTCGTCCACGTCCAACAGCGACGATTTGGTAAGCTTCGCCTGGGATAAGGTGACGGTCAACCAGATGCATGACGTGTTGCCCGGCTCCGCTTGCCCGTATCAATACTACGTGGCTTTCAACAACCACGAGCTGGCTCAAAACCTGCTCAGAACCGTGCGCGACAACTCTTTGATAAACTTGGCCTACCGCACGGACACGAACGTGTCAGGAAAGCCCGTGTTCGTTTACAACCCCCTTTCGTGGGCGCGTGACGGCGAAGTGACCGTCACCTTGGAATACGACGTTCTGCCGGAGGGCGTGCGTATATTCGACGGATTGACGCAACTTTACCCGTCAAAGGTCGTCCGCGACGAAAGCGGCAAAGCCCTGACGGTGACTTTCCTCGCCGCAAACGTGCCGGCCATAGGCTACAAAGTGTTCGACGTGGTAGCCGGCTCCCTTCAGACTCGCGAGACAGGGTTGAGCGTGGACGCCGCGAACTATGTTTTTGAAAATGAGTTCCTGAAGATGTCGATTAACCCTGAGACGGGTTATATCAAGAGCCTCATAAACAAAAGGAACGGTCGGGAGTCATTCGTGCAAGGCGTGGGCACCGAAGGCGCCGAACTCCATGTCTATTTCGACAACGGAGGAAGCTCATGGCCGGCATGGGATCTTGTGGCCGATCAGATGAACAAGGAGCCCGACGTCATACTGTCCGACACTCCCGTGTCGCTGGAGATAGTCGAGAACACGCCTGAGAAGGTGACCGTCAAAGTCGTGAAGACGTGGGATGCTTCCACGGTCACGCAGTATTACTCGATGTATGCCGGAGTGGACAAGATCGACGTGCGCCTTACCGCCGACTGGTTCGAGAAGAACCGTCTGCTGAAGGTCTCGTTCCCCATATTGGCCGACAACGACATGGCGACATATGAGACGGCCTATGGCGCGTTGCAGCGCCCGACCACCAGGGACGACTCCTACAGCAGAGCCCGCTTCGAAGTGCCTGGCCACAAATATTTGGATATAACCGACAAGAGCGGCGCCTACGGCGTGAGTATCATGAACAACGCGAAGTACGGGTTCGACTCCCTGAAGAAGACCATTTCGGGGCAGACCTTCGTGCGTTCGCGCATCACGGTAGTCCGCACGCCGGTGTCCGGGCCTTTGAGCGCCTCAGCCTACGGCCCTTCCCCGAACACTATCGACAACGGCCCTCAGGACTTCATGTACGCCATTTACCCCCATGAGGGCAGTTGGGAAGACGCCAGGACAGTGAACAAGGCCTATGAGCTTAATTACCCCTTGCAGGCGTTCGAAGCCGCGAAGGGCGGCACGGCGGAGCTGGGCGCGTCCAAGTCCTTCGCCGGTTCAGACAAACCCAACGTCATCATAAGCGCGCTCAAGAACCAGTACGACACGCCGGAAGACAGAGACACCGTCATAGTGCGCGTGTACGAGTCAAGCGGCAGAGATACCAACGGCGTCACGCTCACCTTGCCCGGCAATGTCCTAAGCGTCAAAGAAGTCAACATGCTCGAACACGACTATTCCTATGAGAACCCGTCCATAGGACTGACGCTGGGGCATAAGCCCATAAGCGCCGAAGGCGACAAGATCACCTTTGACATCGGCAAGTATGAGATATTGACCATTGAGGCCAAGCTGTCGCCGTCACCTATAGCGGCTGACGCGCCTGTGATCGAGCAGGAAAGCGTGGCGTTGCCTTTTGACACGCGGGGCGTGACGCCCAACTCAGACCGCAGGGCGGGCTTTTTCGAAGGCGCCGGCACCACGGCCAGCCCCGGCTACTCCATGCCGAACGACTGCTGGCCGTCGGAAATCGACTTCCAAGGCATAAAATTCGACATGGGCCCCGTTGACGGGAACGGCTTCGTGACCGCTTCAGGTCAGACCATCCCCATCCACACGGACAATAAATACAGCAAGATATTCATAGTGGGCGCGGCGGCCGGGACTGGTCCCGTTCCCGGCGACTTCTCGGTCAACTATGACGACGTGGGCTTGTTTGACAGTAATAACAAGGCGTTGACTCTCAGCGAGGCGGCGGGCAAAACTGTTGACGCGCGCGTAAGCTACGTGGTTAACGTCAAAGGCGCGGTCAACGCGAACATCCTGTTGCCTATTTACGACGAAAGCGGCAGGCTGTTGAGCTGCAAAGCCGTACCATTCGCCATAGAAGCCGACGGGAGGATAGACGCCGTCATAACCGGGTTGGATATTCCGGCGGAAGCCGCCAGGATGGAAACCTTTGTATGGGACGCCGTGACCTTCGCGCCGCTTTCCAAGCCTCTGGCCTCGGCTGAGCCCACAACGAAGACAATCCGCTTCGACGGCTGGCGCTCCGACCTGTCGGGCTGGGATCGCAACGCGTGGTTCGACACGAAACCTTATATCTACGACACGGTCGCCCACGTCAACAACCATTACCACCGCAGCACGGGCACGAGCAATTCGACCGAGGCGATGACGGTGGACAATTTCCTGTTCGCCTACTCCATAGACGTGGATCCGGGCAAAATCGTCTCGGGGCTCACGCTTCCGAACCTCCCCGACATAAAAATAGCCGCAGTGACGTTGGCTGACAGCCCGGTCGTCGGGTTCGGCAAGGTCTACGACTCGTCCAAAGAGCCGGAATTGACAGCTCCGCAGACGCCGCAGAACGTCAAGGCGTCTCCCGTGTACAACGCGGTGGCGCAGGGCGCGGACATACGAGTCACGTGGGATCATGATTCGGACGTGATCAAGTACATGGTTTACGGCGCAAAAACGCCTAACTTCACGCCCGCCGCCTCCAACTTGTTGTCCAACCAAGGCAGCGTGCCCAGTTTCCTGCACACGCCGTTGGGTTCCACCGAAGCCAATTACGGGACCAACATCTGGTATTACAAGATCGTGGCCCTTGGCAGAAACGGGATTCTGTCTGAAGCTTCCGCCGCGTCAAACCCGGCTGAGGCCATGTACATAGACTACTGCCTGAACATAGCTCAGTCCCGAGTGGCGCAGGGCGGCCAGACAGGTTCGTCCGAGGCCGGATGGAAGGCCACCAATGGGGCTTGGGCCTCGAATTCGGACAAGTGGTGCATGACCGGCATAACCGGAAGGAACGGCTGGCTGCGCGTGGATCTCACAGGCGAAGCCGGGAAAACCAAGATGATACAGCGGTTCATGATTTATCACGGCGGCATGTTCGAAACCACGAGCTACAACACCAGGAACTTCGACATCGAGTACAGCTCCGACAGCACGAACGGGACAGACGGGACATGGCTCACCGCAGTGTCAGTCACAGGCAACACGGACACCATCACCATACACGACTTGGCCACGCCTGTTGAGGCGCGCTATGTGCGGCTTGTGGTTCTGGCGGGAGAGCAAGGCTCCAGCAACACTTCCAGGATTTATGAGTTCTGCGCTATGGGAAGACCTGATTACCAGGCCATATCCACGGCGCTCAACCCTGCGCTGGCATATTCCGAGACCGAGGACGGCAACGCCCGTTTCACGGCGTCCTACGACTATGTCAATGCGGACGGCAAAACAGAGGGAGACACACAGTTCAAGTGGTACAAGAAGATCGGCGACGCCTACTTGCTTATCGCCGGAGCCAACGGAAGGACGCTCGTTCAGACAAAGGCTGACGTCATAGCGGCGGAAAGCTACAGATGCGACATAACCGTGTTTGACAGCGACGGCGCCCAGGGAAGGACTGTTTCCGCGGCGATCAACGACTACACAAATCTAATGCTGGGCGCGGCGGTTCTTTCTCAGACCACGCCCAACGGCACGGCGCGCAACATGGTGGACGGCAGCCTTGACACAAAATGGGACGCTCCAACGAATTCGACGTACTCAGGCTATCAGGGTCCCTTGCCCCACGAAGCGGTGTTTGACATGGGGGCGGACAAGGCTGTCAGGCAGTTCAAGGTGTTCCATGCCAATTCGAACCCGAACGCGCAGGATTACGACAAGAACGCTTCGATCCCCACGTACGATTTCGACTTGTCGTACAGCACGGACAACGTGAACTGGGTGAAAAAAGAGATCCGCGCCAACACGGAGGCGGTGACGACCATCGACCTAGGCGCCTCCACTCCGGTTCGTTACGTGAAGATCAGCGTTATCACGCCGAACGCCGGATTTTTGAACGGCTTTGACGACAACTACAGGTCGGTGAGGATACTGCAGATCGAAGCGAACAAATGTATCGTCGATTGACGCGTCGAGTTCTTGGGACGGGTCAGTATATACTGTTTTCTGACGCCCGCCCGATGATTTTGGGCGGGGTTTAAGGGAGGATTAAGTATAAGAACCTTGGCGCCGCCGGGCGGAAGATGCTGTCCGGCGGCGTCGCGAAGGTTCTTGGAAGTTTCCGTTAATGGGATGAAATAGGATGAGACTGATGAAAATACCTGCGTTGCTAGCTGGAAAGAAACCGCAAAATATCGCGGAAGGGGAGAAGCGGAAAGGTCTGGGGCGACGGCGCGCCGTCCCCGCGCTCATAGGCGCCGCCTTGGTCGTCGCAGCGGCCGTTTTGCTCGTGGTTTTCGCCGGGAACGCCATAGATCAGAGCGAGTATTCCGTACGCTATGTCGTGACTGCAGATCCTGAAGCCGGGGGACTGGAGGTGGATGTCAGTTTCGACATCGAGAAACTGTCTTCCGACCGCATGATTTTCCTCTACAAAGGCATGACGGACGCCACGTGGCGAAGTTGCGCCGACAGCTCCGGCGCGGAAGTGCCCTTTGAGGAGGACGAGGACTTCGTGGCGATAGGCCCCATCGATGACAGCGGCGGAAGGCTGGATTTTAAATATTACGTCGGCATTGGCGTGACGGAAAGCGACTCAACGTATGAAACGTCGTACACTTACGGCTGCATATTCGATGACTTGCTGGCTTTTTCAGGCGAATACGCCCTGCTCATGCCGCTGCTGAACCCGGATTCATTTGATTCTATTGATAAGTACGTCAAGCGTTTTTCGATTGAGTTTGTTACTCCTCCCGGCTGGCAGGCTATCATTCCCTATCAGACTCCGCTTGGCGGGGCCTCTTCGATCGTGTCGGACAAACCCAGTTGGGACTTTTTTAACAGTATTAGCAAATCGTCATTTTGTTTCGGATATTTTGAAAAATTCGACTACGGCGGCGCCCTTAAAGACGCGACCGTGTATTTGGACAAGGCCGTCATGACTGAAATCAATCAATATGCCCTCGAGGCGCTAGTCACGTTTTTCAATTATTACGCCGAGGTTTTCGGTAGCCCGTTGAACGAGACGCCTGTCGTCCTTTTGCGCAACAGCCCCGTTGACGGCGCTGTTATAACTGGCGGCGTGGGGAGTTGCGGCTCCGCAGTTTCCATAAATCTGAACGACGCGGACGATTTCAAGACCTTATCCAACGTCATATACCACTCATTTTTTGACAGCAAAGTGAGGCCGCGCAACCTGCGCTATGTCACAAACGACTGGATTTATAAGGGTTTGGCGGATTTTTACGTTGGGGTCACCGCGTCGTTGCTGCCGACCCACGTCAGGGACGCCTATTCAATAAACTTAGGCATAGACAAAACGGAACGCTATCTCAGGTACCTTTACTTTTCTCTGAAAGAGCCCGGGTTCCTCGTCCTTAGCCCTTCCGACGAGGGGGGTATGTATGACGCGCAAAGAGAATTTTACATGAACGTGAAAGTTCCTCTGCTCATCGACGCCATCAACCATTCCGTTGAGACACGGACGGGGCGGGGCGACGGCTTCATCAGGGCCTTAGTGGAGAATGGCGCGCAGGAAAAGCCCATGGACGTGGAGAAACTGATTCGAGCCGTCTGCGGCAATGATTACGACGCGGTGAAAATGTACATAGCAGGACTTGCCCTCATACCGAATTACGACAGCCTTAGCGCCGATGACGTGGCTCCTGAGGATATAGTGTACATGCTCGATCAGGACGAGCAGTATTACGCGTACTTGTTCACCCGTAAAAACCTGTATTATCCTTACGCGCCCGTATTCCTGCTGGACGAGGGCAAGTTCATGGATGAAGTGGAGAAACGAGGGATAAGATATAATACTGACGAAGTGCAAAATGCGGTAAAATCCTTTTCCGCGACCCTGGACAGGCTTTTGCTGCAATATGCCATGTGGGCAAGTTTGGCGGGAATCGACGACGTGACCGCCCCTAACATCATCAGGCTTATCTCGCAGCCCGACGTGATCGAGGCGTGGACCGTTTTGTGCGAAAGCATTGGCTATGAAGTGGGGATAAGGTCGTCCATGAAGAGTTAGCGGTATGCGTGGGATTCAGACTAACAACATTATCGTGGCGCGACTTATCATCGGCATGGCGCTGGCGGCGGCGCTTGGTTTTGCCGCCTGTTTTTTGCTGTTGGATTCACCTCCGAGCTTCCATTACTCGCTGTCCGTCGCGAACGCCGAGGCTCAGTCCGTCAGGGTCAGCCTGAAAATTTCCGCGCCCCTGTTTTGCAAGAAGGAAGCGACGTTCGTGTATTTAGGCGACAAGAACGTGGCTGTTTTATCTTGTGTCGGCCCGTCAGGAAGGGCCGAAGAAACCTATCTGTCCGACGGAGTCCTTGCGATACCTCTGTCCCGCGCCGGCTCCACGACCCTGACGTACGACGCGCGCGTCGCCGTTCCCGCCAAGCACGGCAACAGGGGCGCCATCAAAAAAGAATATGCCGTCTTTGACGGCGATCAAGCCTTTCTGTTGCCTGCCTCGTTTTATGATTACGATGACGAGAGCGTCCGCCGATCCGTGGGAAACATAAGGCTGGGGTTCGACTTCCCTGAAAACTGGGAAGAAATTGTCCCGTTCAAACGTGTTGACCGCCCCCGTTGGATAGATATTTACGCCTTATCCAAGAACGCCTTCGTTTTCGGAGAATTCAACGATATTTCAAAGGCGGGCGAGGGGCTCAACGTGTACGCGCTCTCCGGCGTCACGGTCGCCGACGCTTCCGGGTTCGAGAGCCTTTTCGCCTACTACGCGGGTTTGTTCGAGGGCAAGCCTTCAACGTACAACGTCGTGCTGTTGCCGGGCGACACGCAGGACAAGGTTATAGGCGGCGCCGGCACAGGCGTTGTTGCCGCTTCCTTTGACACGGGCTCCCTTAGGGACTGGCAGCTCCTTTCTCATCGCATGTTCCACGCCTTTTACGACACCTTCGCGCCATACGCGAACGTACACAGGCCTCCGAATTTGTGGCTGAACGAGGGTTTGGCCACGTATTACGAGAATATGGCGCTGGAAGCGTTGCCGGAGCCGTTGGCGTCCGCTGTCGGAGCCAACGCCGATCGCCAGTTCGCTTTGCTCTTCGACCAGTATTTGTATATGCGCGCGCGCGATCCTTTCGCCTACGGCTTCGCGCCTATGGACGAAGATCGCATGGATTCCGAGGCCATGAAGGAGTTCCTGCATTACACGGCGGCTCCCCTCATCGTCAAGGCGTTGGCGGATGAGGCTGAGTCCTTGGGCGAAAAGCCTGACGCCGTACTCAGGCGATGCTTGGACGAAGAGACGTTTGAAGAGCCCTTCGCGGCATTGAGCGTGGCCTTCGACTTGCTCGGAGACAAGGCCCAGGGCTTTTGCGAGGATTATCTTGTGGGCGTTGAGCCGCCGCCGTTGTGGAGGCTTAAAAACGCCCAGCCCTCCCCGCGTGAAATCCTGAAGGCGCTTAATGACGCGGAGTTTTTGTTCGGCAGCTGGCAGCGGCTCGAAAACGAGGCGTACCCTATTTACGAAGTCTCTGAGGAGGGGATGGCGAATGCCTTGAACGACGTCGAGACGGAGGCCGTCTCATTTTTGCCCGCGGGCAAGGCGACGGACATCAGAGGTTATTGCCCCGAATTATACGCCCTGCTCAACGACTGGTATCGGAAAGCGCGGCAGCAAGGCATTGAGTTCGATGACAGAGAACTGAGGTTCAAGCTGTCGGGATACGGCGCCGAGATGTCGGGAAGTGAGTCGCGAGGCGCGGATTGATGAAGATTAATAAATCTACGGTCGGAATAATTTCATATATAGCGATCGCGTTGTCGGCAATATTGCTCCTTTACGTAGGCAATAAAGTCGCGGTCGGCGGCCTGCCCGGCGCGGACGCCGACGATTCACGAACGGTTGAGGCGGAAATAACGAGAATTATTGCCGACGGCGGCGAAACAGTCTCCTTTGAGGCGGCCATAAAGAACGGCGCCGGGCGCGAATACGTGATCGGGACGCAGGATGTCAGCGAATACTACCTAAGCGGCGCCAAATCGGCGGAAACGGGCGACAGAGTCATCTTGTCAGGCAATCCCGGCGGTGAGTGGCGCTTTGTCGATTACGTGAGAATACGCGGCATATTGCTTCTCGGAGGCGTCTTTATACTGCTTTTGGTTCTATTTGGCAGAATCAAAGGCGTAAATGCCATCCTTTCCCTTTGTCTCACATGCGTTTCGGTCTTTGCCGTTTTTCTTCCCGCTTTCTTATCGGGCAAGAATATATACGTTTTTTCTGTCCTGGTGTGCGTTTTTTCTATTATCACCACCCTGTTCGTCGTGAACGGCGTCAGCATGAAATCCATGGCCGCCGTGGCGGGTTGCCTTGGAGGCGTCGCCGCCATCTGCGTTTTGACGCTTGCCATGAATAAGGCGTTGAACCTTACAGGGGCGTTGCGCGAGGATACCATGTATTTGCTCAACCTGCCTACAGGCGATCCTGTCAACATGAGGGCCGTCATATTTGCCGGGATCGTGATAGGGGCCGTGGGGGCCGTTATGGACGTGGCCATGACTATCTCGTCGTCGCTTTGGGAGCTGAAATCTCAGGCGCCCGAACTGGAGTTCTCCAGTATTTTTAAATCCGGCGTCAACATAGGCCAAGATGTTATGGGGACTATGACCAATACGCTCATCCTGGCGTATATAGGCAGTTCGCTGTCGCTTCTCCTGTTATTGGTGGTATACGTAAACTCTTTGACGGAACTGCTGAACAGCGATTCCGTGGTTATAGAGATGTTGCAGGCTGTTATCGGAAGTTTCGGTATTTTACTGACAATGCCGCTTACCGCGTTTGTCTGCGCCATGCTGTATTCCAGGGCGCCGGGGGGCAGAAAGGTGGGTGTGAATGAGCAAGAGAGCCTATAGACTCGCGTCCTGCGCCGCGATCATATTACTGGCGATGCTCTTCCTCTTCGTGGGAAACAGGATCGCGATGAGGGATATGCCTGATTTGAACAACAAATACGGCAGTTATCAGACAGTTGAGGCTAAAGTCACCGAGATACACGACACGATTAACAGCAACGTGCTGTTCGAAGCGGTGGTGATAAGAGGCGCGAACCATAGCTCCATAATGGCGATCCAGAACACGAACCAAAATTACCTGAGCGGCGCCAAGCGGGTGGAGGTGGGCGACAAGGTTGTGATATCTAGATATTGGGACAGCGCGTGGGAATTCGTCGAATATGTCCGAATAGACAAGATAGCGCTCCTTGCCGCGGCGTTTGTGGCTTTGCTGCTCATATTCGGCAGGGTCAAAGGGCTGAACGCCGTGTTAGCGCTCGGCCTTACATGCGCCGCTATTTTCGCCGTATTCCTGCCGTCCCTTTTGTCAGGCAAAAATATCTATGTTTCCTCGGTAGTGACTTGCGTGTTCTCCGTCGTTGTCACTCTGCTCATCGTGAACGGGGCGGACAGGAAGTCATTCTCCGCCATAATGGGCTGTCTAGGAGGCGTCGTGGCCATCGGCGTTCTGACTTTCGTCATGAACAAGGCGTTGGGGATCACGGGAGTGCTGAATAAAGACTCCATGCTTTTTCTTTATCTGTTTAAGACCAATCCCATCGATCTGAAAGCCGTCATATTCGCCGGGGTTATGATAGGCGCCGTAGGCGCCGTCATGGACGTGGCCATGTCCATTTCCTCCGCGCTTTGGGAGCTTAAGAGCAAGGCGGCGCATCTGAATTTTGGCGGGCTTGTAGGTTCCGGCATCAATATAAGCCGGGATATAATGGGCACAATGGCGAACACGCTAGTGCTGGCATATGTGGGCAATTCCCTTTCCGTGATAGTCCTTCTAAGCGTGTACGTCAAATCCCTAGCGGAACTCGTCAACAGGGAGATGGTGATAGTCGAGCTGCTGCAAGCTGTTATAGGTAGCTTCGGCATACTTTTGACTATGCCGCTCACCACGTTGATCTGCGCCGCGCTGTATTCAAAACCGCCACTAGCTAAGCAAGATGATGCGGAAAATGTCAGCTAAACGCGTGGCCTGTCTGAGACGGCCACGCTGAGGGCGCACGTGGGAAACGGCGGCGTTGCGCGGCCCTCCGGCTCGACTCCGGCCAGCCCGTCCTCTAGCAGAAAACCAGGGGCCGCCCGCGGCAATTTGAAGGGCGCGTCCTATGTGCCCGCGCGTCCTATGCGCCCGCCCGTGGAACTTTTATCTCTCACCCCTCGTCTCATAGGTATACTCTTTCAAATTCCGCCTAGAATTATTGGGCGGACGTCGGAAGACAGTATCGGCTAATCCGCTTCAAGAGAAGATTTTATATGCGGAGCAATAATATAGATCGCGTGGATGGAAAAACAAGCCGCGTCTAATGACGGGATTCTCCCCGTGGACTGGCGCGGGCTCTGACAAGGAGGGGAACACTGATGAAAACGCCGAAACACTACAATACCAAGCTTATATGCCTGCTGACAGCCCTGCTGCTGCTGGCCGCCGCCGCGCTGGGCCAGGCCGTTGCGTCCTCGGGCGCGGCGGGAAAGACGGGCGGGACGGAGCCAATGGCGAAAAAGACGCTCGCCGCCCAAACGGCGCCCGCGCCGCTCAACACGAAGGAAATGGCGGCCTTTCTGGCGGAGGGGCTGGAAAACCTCAAAAGCCTCAAAGGGCTGTCGAAAGCCGTCAAGCCCCTGCCCAGGGCCAAATCAACGGAACATTTGAAAACCCTGCTCGGCTGGGACAAGGACAGGGAATACCGCGATGGAGGCGTCTATTACGTCGTGAACGGCGCCGCCGCGGAGGCCGCGGGCCCCGCGCCGACGCCTGCGAGGGACGCGGCGGCTATGAGCCCTGCGGCCTCCGCGGACTCATCTTACGCGGGGGACTACAGCCGCACCAACGTCCAGGTGGAGGGCGTGGACGAAGGGGATATAGTAAAAACAGACGGAAAATACATATATTCCCTCAAGGGGAGCCGGGTATTTATTTACAAGGCGGGCGGCGACCCCACCAGCCCCTTCAGCCGCTTGGGCTCTATTGACTTGGAGAACACGGGGACTGAGCTGTATTTGTCCGAAGGCAGGCTGGCCGTGGCGGGCTTCCGCGCGGAGGGCGGCGGGATCAAGCTCCCAGGCGGCTCCCTGCCCGTGGTCGGCGGCCTTTTGCGGAGCGTCATGCCCTACCAGCCCTATAGGGAATACGCCACCTTGGCCGTATACGACGTCACAGACCGCGCCAACCCCAAATTGCGGCAAAGCTTCGAGATGGAGGGCCGTCTGGCGGCCACCAGGCTGGTCGGAGACGCGCTCTACTTCGTGGTGAACAAGAACGCCTACTACGCGGACGGGGTCGAAATCACCCCCTATTACCGCGACAGCGAGCTGGACTACACGGCCCGCCCCCTGCCCGCCACGGAAGTGGCCTATTTCCCCGACGGAGGGGGCTACAACGGGTTCATGATGGTCGGCGCCATGGATTTGAGGGAGCCTAAGGAAGTGGCCTTTGAGACATTCCTGAACGACGGCGCGATTTTCTACATGAATGTGGGCAACCTCTACGTGGCGAGGCCGAATTATTGGGGCAATGGCGGCAAGACCGACATCTATCGGTTCGAGGTGGGCGCCGGGGCGGTTCGCTACGCCGCCAATGGCTCCGTCCCGGGGACGCCGTTGAACCAGTACAGCATGGACGAGCATAACGGCTATTTCCGCGTGGCCGTCACGGACTGGGATGGCAACAGGATACACGTTCTGGACGCTGACCTGAACCAGGTGGGAGCCACTCCGAACCTGGCCGAGGGCGAATCAATCCAGTCGGCGCGTTTTATGGGTGACATGGCCTACATGGTCACATATTTGCAGACAGACCCTCTCTACGCGGTGGATTTGACGAACCCCAAGGCGCCCGCCGTCCTGGGCGAGCTGAAAATACCGGGCTTCTCCACGTATCTGCACCCCGTAGGCGGGGACAGGCTGGTGGGCTTCGGGCGCCACACGGCGGAGATATTCTACAGGGACGAGAAGGGTGACGAGATACCCACGGGCAGCGTCCACGATTTGGGCCAGAAGATTTCCCTTTTCGACGTCTCCGATCCGAGAAACCTGAAAGAGAGCGACGTCATGCTGCTGGGCCAGGACGCCTGGTCTGAGGCGTTCACGAACCCCAAGGCGCTCATGGTCAGCCCTGACCGCAAGCTGTTCGGCTTCCTGATGTGGGATTACGGCAGCATAGACGGGGAAACCCAGGCCCAGATACGCCTGGTGGGCGTGGACGGCGACAAGCTGACGGCTTGGGCCGCATACAGCTACGATGACGTGTACGAGAATGGCAGGCTGCTTTGCATCGGTAACCTGCTGTACGCGGTGAGCGGGGAGAACGTAAAGGTTTACGGCGTCCCCGACGCTCCTGCGGCATCGTAAACGCTACGGGAAGCATGGCAAAGGGCGGTCCCCCGCGCTTCACCCGAAGCGCGGGGGACCGCCCTAACGTCGGCAAAACCCCTGGCGGGGGTTCAAAACCTCTGCTTTTTCCCGAACCCTACTGCTCCTCGAACAAAGGCGTGGACAGATAGCGCTCGCCGGTGTCGGGGAGGATCACCACTATGTTCT
>JAIRPE010000038.1 GCA_031257175.1 Eubacteriales Family XIII. Incertae Sedis bacterium
ATTCCGCCCCCTACCCGAACTCCGGGTCATAAGCGCAGACGCCCCTGTAGCCGCAGTAGCGGCAAGCCGTCATATGCCTCGTCCTGCCTGGCGCCACGTCGATGACCCCGCCCGCCAGAGCGCCGCAAAACTCCCCCACCTTGTCGCGCACGTCGCGCTGGAACTGCCTGAACTCCTCCTCGGAAAGCAGCTTCCTTGAGCCAGTCCGGCTCCCCACCAGCACGGGCTCCCCGTCCTCGCCCTTCTGCCTTCTCACGGGGATTATGTCCGAGTAGCCCAAGCTGCTGTAATGCTTGCCCGACCAGTCGTCCCCCGCGATGGAGCGCAAAGTTTCCTGGTCGTCCACCGCCACGCCGTCCATGCGGAAACTCTTCCGCGCCTCGGCCTCAGCCTTCTCCGCCAGCCCCGCCGCGTCCTCCCCCTGCCACGGCCCGCAGTCCAGCCTGGGCTCGTGAATGCGGAAATAGAAAGCCCCCGCAGGTTTAAGCCCGCGCCCCCGTTCCCCGTCGGGATCCTCCGTCACCGCCTGCAGATACAGCATCAGCTGCAGTCTCCAACCATTTCTGGCCTCATCGACGTCAAACCGTTCATCCCCTGACTTATAGTCTATGATTTTCGCCCTGCCGCCTATGACGTCCAGCCTGTCCATGCGCCCCTCCACGCGCACCTCAGTCTCGCCTTCCGTCCATATTAGGGGCGGGAACCGCCCCCCCTCGCCAAACCTCTCCTCATAGAACATGTCGTCTATGTCCCCTGCCTTCACCTGCTCCGTCAAAGCCCATGCCGCCTTCCGCGCCACGTCCCTTATGCGCCCCCGTCTGTATTCCTCCGTCTTGCCCTGCCTGAACACCTCGAATACGTCCGCGGCGGCCTTGGGCCTGCCTGCCTCGCCCCCCTCGGCCTTCTCCCGCCTTGGCTCCAGCAGGCCGTCGAGCAATCTGTCCACCATGTCGAAGCAAGCCTCGCGGGTCAGCCCCATCCATTTAGAGCCGCTGTCCGAGACCCGTTTCCCTTCCTCCGTCAACTCCTTGGAGAACTCCATCAAAACCCTGTGGAACACGTCGCCCCTCTCCCTGGGCCCTATCTCGAAGCTTCTGCGCTCTTTGGGCGCCAGCCCGTACGCCACGAAATGGGCGAAGGGGCAACGAGCGTATCGCTCGATCCCCGAAGGGCTGAGTCTGACCACGGCACGAGGAGGCCCGCCCGCCGCGCCTGCGGCGTCCCCTTCGCGGAAAGCGTAGAGCCGCCTGACATAATCCTTCCTGACAATCTCCCTCCTGTTGCTGAAAAGCAGGCCCGCCTCCATGGCCCTCAGCCGCTCAGGCGCGTTCTCAGCATACCAGCCGCGCACGGCGCTCCAGAGGCCCACGCCCTCCCCGCCCGCCTTTCCGTCAGGCGAGCCTTCCGCGAGCCGACGAATGGCGGAGGACAGATGCCCCAACGTGCTTTCCGCGGTGCCAACCAGCTCCAGCCCCATTTCGCCGCTACGGATGTCCTTTTCCACGGCGTTGCGGGGGAAAAGCCGCCTCAGCTTGTCAAATATCAGGGATGGCCGCAGCTCGGCGCCGTCGGGATCCGACACGGAGTAGCTTACCCACAGACGTTCCAGGGGCCTGGACATATTCCTGTAAATAGCCAGTTGCTCCTCGTCGGCCTTGAGGGAAGCCCTTCGCCCGGCGTCAACGGCCGCGAACACCCTCTCCCTCTCGTCCTCGCTCAACAGGCTCTTTTCCTCTCTCCCAGCCGGCAATATCCCGTCATTCGCCCCAAGCACGAAGAGCGCCCTGCAGGCGCCCGGCCTGGTCCTCTGCATGGTTCCCAACAGTATTTGGTCTGCCGTCGTGGGTATGAGCCCTATTTCGATGCTCTCCAGCCCCGCCGACAGCAAAGCCCTGTAATCCTCCCCCGATAGCCTCTCTTCCCCCAGCGCCGCCGCCAATTGGTCAAACGCCTCCATGACCCTGTCCCATAGCTGGGACAGCTCGTCCGCGTAGACATGCCGGCCGCGGCCCCTCAGACCGTCGATAAAGGCCGCCAGCTTCTCGGGCAGCCGCGCCTCGTCGCGGAGGAACAGGTAGATCGCGGCGGTTTTCTCCCTGACGCTCTCCTTTTTGGACATTATGGACGAGAAACGCGCCACATGCCCGACCAGGGCGGCTCGGGCCGCTTCGACGGCGGCGTCAGGCCCCGCAGGCTTAAGCCAGTCCCTCCTGCGCTTCAGCCTCCGCTCCGCGGCGTATTCCTCCAGCATCTCGCGCTCATCCAGGCTGAGGGGCGAAAACCCCGTTTTTATCAGCCTTATAAGGTCGTCGCCGCGCCAATTGCCCGCGTGCGTGTCCATGAGCGCGGAAATATATTCCAGCACGGGGTTGTGGAGCAGATTTTTCCTCCTATCTATGAAAAGCGGCAGATTGTACTCTGAAAATACCCTCTTGATGACCGCCGCCCTAGTCTCCATGTCATTGCATATGACCAGAATGTCCCTGTAACGGCACCCTTCATCCCTCACCAATTTGAGTATGGCCGCCGCCACGCTTTCCGCCTCGGCGTAGAAACTCGCGGCCGAAACCAGGGTTATTTCCCCCGCTTCTCGGCCAAAGGGCTTGAAAGGGTAGCTGAACAGTTCCTTTTCAACGTGCCTCAGCGCCTCCGCCCTCTTGGGCGCCGCCTTGGAGCCGTTCAAATCGACAAAACGCCGCTCGTGCCCCACGCTTTCCGCTATAGCGGCCAATTCCCCCATTATGTTCCTTGAAATCCTGAAAATCCCGCTATCCCCGGCGGCGGCCCTGCCCGCCTCCGCCGCGTCCGCGCACAGCATGACGTTCAGCCCCCGCGACCTGGCCAGCAACGCCCTCACCACCTCTAAATCCCTGCGGCTCAGATAGTCGAAGCCGTGGAGCCATATCTCGCTGCCCGCTATCAGCCCCGACGAGGGTATCCGCTCGGCCAGCAGGGCCAGATGGTCCTCGCCGTCCAGGTATTTGCCCTCCAACATGCTCTCGTAATCCTCGTACACCTTAAGCACGTCCGAAAGCTTCCTTCGCAGTATGGGGTGGCCCTCCTCGCTCAGGATGCCCGCCAGATCCTGCGGGCTGACGCATTGCTGCTTCATCTCCGAGATAAACTCGTCCATCATCCCGGCGGTGGCGTTCAACGCCTGCCTGTGGTCGAAAGCTTCCAAATCCGCGCCGCGCCGCCGTATGATAAGCGACAGGAGCATCCGTCTGCCCCCCTTGCCTATGGGCACGCGGGAGTCGCGCCCCGTCTCCTCGATGACGCGGTGGCGCAGGCGCGTCATGCTGATCACCTCCAGTTCCAGAAAACCGTCGCGGCGCAAATAAAAAAAGGCGTCGCGTTCCGCCTGCAACGTGAACTGATCCGGCACCACAAGCAAAACCCTCCCGCCTTTTTCAGGCGAAGCCCGCAACGCTTCCAGACTCTTTCCTATCTCCGAGAAAATATGGAAGCCTTTATCGACGCTTTCCCTGGCGAAATATATCGACAGCATCGCCCTCACTCATACCCGTTGGGGTTGTTCTTCTGCCAATTCCAAGCATCCGCGCACATTTCCCCAATGCCCCGCTCCGCCTTCCAGCCCAGTTCCTCGCTGGCCTTCGTCGGGTCGGCGTAGCATCGGGGGACGTCACCCTGGCGCCTGCCCGTTATTTTGTACGGTATGTCAACGCCGCTGGCGTTCTTGAACGCCTCCACCACCTCGAGGACGCTATAACCGACTCCCGTGCCCAGATTATAGACCAGGCAGCTCTCATTGACTCCGGCCTTCCTGCTCTCAAGGCGGCGCAACGCCGCCACGTGGCCGATGGCCAGATCCACCACGTGGATATAGTCCCTGATCCCCGTGCCGTCGGGGGTCTCATAGTCCCCGCCGAACACCTTCAGCTCGTCCAGCTTGCCCACAGCCACTTGGGTGATGTACGAAAGCAGGTTGTTGGGTATGCAACGCGGGTCTTCCCCTATCAGCCCGCTCTTGTGCGCGCCTATGGGTCTGAAGTAACGCAGCAACGCCACCCGCAAGTCTTGGGACGCCACGCCGCAGTCCGTGAGGATGCGCTCTATCATCAGCTTCGTGGCCCCATACGGGCTTGCCGCGCTCAGGGGGCTGTCCTCCTTTATGGGCAACGTCTCGGGATCCCCGTAAACCGTGGCCGACGAGGAAAACACTATTTTGCCCACGTTGAAGCGCTTCATGGCGTTCAATATGGACATAGTGCTACCCAAGTTGTTCGTATAATATTTGAGCGGTTCCCGAACGCTCTCCCCCACCGCCTTGAACCCGGCGAAATGGATCACCGCGTCAATCTCGGGGTTTTCCCAGAAAAGCTTTTCCGTCGCCGCCGCGTCGCGAAAGTCGATCCTCACAAAACGGATATCCTTGCCCGTGATCCGCTTCAACCGCTCCAGCACCTTAACGTTGGAGTTGGACAGATCGTCCGCTACTAGGATGTCATATCCCGCCGCGACCAGCTCAACGCAGGTATGGCTGCCTATGTATCCTGCCCCTCCGCTCACAAGTATCATCACCGCCACCTCACTTCCTAATTCATCCGCGCCGACGGCGCCGCCAAACCCCGCCGCGACGGCCTTGCCGCCGAAAGTCCCCCAAGAAGGGGCCTAAGCCTTCAGCAGGGCTGAAAACACCCTGTCGTGCCCGGCCAGATCCTTTTTCACGGCAAATTCCTCATAACGGCCCGTCTCTTCAAACAGTTCACGCACTTGCTCGGCCTGGTCGAAGCCTATTTCCAGCAATATCCTGCCTCGCTTCTTCAGACGCCTAGCCGCGTCTCTGGCCAAAATCCTGTAAAAGTCCAGCCCGTCCACGCCTCCGTCAAGGGCTATGGCGGGTTCGTGGCCCGACACCTCCTCTTGCAGGAAGGGCAAGTCCTGCCGTTTGACGTACGGCGGGTTGGACAGCACGAAATGGAAGCGCCCGCCCGTCCCGAGGCCGTCGAACATGTCGCTCAGGACGAACTTCACGCGGCTCGAAACCCCGGCCGCCGCCGCGTTGGCCGCCGCCAGCCCCAGCGCCTCGGGGCTTATGTCGCTGGCCATCGCCCGCGCCGCGCTTTCCTTGGCGCATATGCTCACTGCTATGGCCCCACTGCCCGTTCCGACGTCCAAGACCCTCCATCCGCCCAAAGGCGCCCCGGACTTCATATGCTCAAGGGCGGCTTCCACCAGGGTCTCCGTGTCCTGGCGCGGGATTAGGACGCTGGGGTCCACCTTGAAATTCAGGCCCATGAATTCCTGGCTGCCCACTATGTACTGCAGTGGCTTCCTGGTAGCCCTTAAATCTATTAATTGGAAATAATTCTCACAGCCGTTCTCGCTCAACACGTCCCCAAGCTTCATGAAAAATCTGCTTCTGTCAAAATCCATCATGTGGCACATCAGCTCTTCGGCGTCCCTCTTGGGGTCGGGGCAACCCGCTTCACGCAGGCGCGCCTCCGCGATTCTTAGTATCTCCCTGATTTCCAAACTCATTATTATCGTTTCATTCCTGCGGCGGCGCCGCGACCAGCCATCCCCTCGGGTCTCCCCCTCGGGGCGCGTCAGTCATTGTCCCTGTCTCTGTCACCGTGCCTGTACCCTGTGGGCTGGGGCATCCGCTCCAGAACCTTCCGTATGACGGCTATGAAGTCCGCGTTAGTCCTCGTGTGGGCAAGATGGTCTATAATCATCTCCGTCACCTCTTGGGTGCCCAGGTTAGCCATGGCCCTGCGCATTATCCAAATGGACTCCAGCTCGTCTTGATCCATGAGGAGATCCTCTCTCCTGGTTCCCGATTTGTTCAGGTTGATGGCGGGGAATATGCGTTTTTCAGACAATTTCCTGTCCAGATGCAGCTCCATGTTGCCCGTGCCCTTGAATTCCTCGAAAATCACGTCGTCCATGCGGCTGCCCGTCTCCACCAGAGCCGTGGCCAGAATGGTGATGCTGCCGCCCTCTTCCATCTTTCTGGCAGCCCCAAAGAATTTTTTCGGCTTGTGCAGCGCGCCCGGATCCAAACCGCCTGACAGCGTGCGCCCCGACGGCGGCACCACCAGGTTGTAGGCCCTGGCGAGCCTGGTTATGCTGTCCAGCAGTATCACCACGTCCTTGCCGTGCTCCACTAGCCGCTGGGCCCTGGCCAGCACCATTTCCGCCACTTTCACGTGGTTCTGCGGTTGCTCGTCGAAGGTGGAGTATATGACCTCGCCGCTGATGGAGCGCTGCATGTCCGTGACCTCTTCGGGCCGCTCGTCCACCAGAAGCACTATCAGCTCCGCCTCGGGATGAAGCTTCTCTATGGTGTTCGCCACCTTTTTCAGCAATATGGTCTTGCCCGCTTTGGGGGGCGCCACTATCAGGCCGCGCTGCCCCTTGCCTATGGGCGCCACCAGATTTATGAGACGCATGGACAGATCTCTGCTGCCGTCCTCCAGATTCAGCCTTTCCTTCGGGAATATAGGCGTCAGGTCGTCGAAATCCGGGCGCTCGATGGAAACCTTCAACTCGTCCTCATTCACCGTGAACAGATAGAGCAAAGCGCCGAAGCGCTCGCCGGGGTTCGGCCTTCTGGCCACGCCATATATCTTGTCTCCCGTCTTGAGGTTGAAACGCCTTATTTGGGAAGGGGACACATAAACGTCTTTCTCGCTGGTCAGGAAGTTGTGGAAACGCAGGAAACCGAATCCGCCCTCGGCGATCTCCAGTATGCCGTTCACCTCGTATCTGTCCTGCCGCTCAGAATCGGCCGACGCGCGGCGCGCCTCCCCTTCGCCTTCGGGCCGGCTTTCCGCGGCCGCCGTCCCTTCAAGAGGCTCCGCAACGGTCTCGGGCGCCTCCGTCGCCGCTTCGGCCGCAGGCGCGGCGGCGGCAGTGGAAGCGGTGGCGACGACGGACGCCGCTTCTGTTACGGCCTCAGCCGCAACAGAGGACGCGTTCTCCCTGTCAAGCGCCTCGGGGGGCTCCTCCGCGGCGGCCTCGCCGGGAGCCCTCACGACCGCTTTCTCGGCGGCGGGGAACCTTGAATAAGGCGGCCTTTGCGCGTCCTGGGACGCGTTGCCGTGGCCGTAGCCGCCTTGCCCCTGGTAGCCCTGCCCGTAAGACCCCCTGTTGTCCCTGTTTTCGTGAGGCGCGCGGCCTTCCTGATTTTGATTGTAGTAGGAGTTTTGCCCATATGAGCCGTGACCGTAGGAATTCTGGCCGTAGCCGCCCCCGCGCCCGTAGGAGCCTTGGCCGTAATTGCCCCGCTGGTATGAGCTGTTATAGGAGTTTTGGCCGTAGGATCCCCTGTTGCCGTAGCCCCCCTGCCTGTCATAGGAGCCTGAGCTTCTGTAGGGGGCGCGGCGCGGCTGTCCCTCGTCGCCGTCCTTGCCGTAATAGCCTCCGCCCGATTGGCCGTCGTAAGCCCGCCCCGAGTATGGGCCTCTGCCCGCCTGTCTGTCCGTGCTGTAGCTACGCGTCGGCGCGACGCTGACCGGCTCCTGATCCCCGAAAGCGCCTCCGCGCCGCGCCGCGCCCTGGTAAGGCGCCCTGGCTGGCGGCCTGGCGGCCTGAGGCTCCGAGCCGGCGTGAGTTTCCGAGGGGACTGACGGCTCAGGGACTTTCTCGGAGGCTTTCCCCGAGGCTTCTTCGGGCGCCTCGCCCGCCTGGGAGGCGTCCGCGCCGATGGCTTCGACCGCGTCAAGCTTCTCCTCAAGCTTCGCCGTCTCCTCCGCGACCTCCTCCGCCTTGCTTTTCTTTGAAATGCGCTTCGAGGCGGCCTTCTCCGCGTCAGGCTCCTCCTTCGCGGGAGCCTCGTCAAAAACCGCGTCATCGGGAAGCACCAGAACCTTTCTGGGACGCCCTCGCGTCCGTTTGGGCTGCTCCTGCTCCGTGGCGGCCTCCATCGGCAGCCCCTCGCTCAGAAGTGCGGTCAGCTCGGATTTTTTCAGTTTGTCGTAACCCGGGATTTTGAACGCCTTGGCAATTTCCCTCAATTCCGTGATTTTTTTCGTTTTCAGTGTAGATATGTCCATTGTTTCCTCGCCGCCCTCAGGCGGCTCCTTTCGTAAAATAATTCAGCATCCGCGCGACGGCGCGTAAGTTAAAGATGGCGTGAAAAGGACTTCAGCCTCGGCATGTCTCTGCTCACCTTCGGGCACGTGGCGACGGGCGGCTCCCGCCCGATTCCGATCGGACGGCTCCCGCGATCAGAGGGCTATTCCCCCAGGCTCCCTGTCTTCAGGCCCCCGCGCCCGGAAGCGCGGACCCGCTGACCGCCGCGCCTGTGGTCTTTTCAGGCGCGACCTCATAGACCTCTCTTATAAGGGCTTCTATTTCTTTCGTGTCCGGATACACATACCACGGCGCTTTGGACATGGGGACGCCCGGCATGGTGTGAGTGCGAAGCTCATCGCCCGACAGGCCTATGGACTTTTGCACCAGGTACAACATGGTGCTGAGAGGCATGTCGGAGACCACGTTCTCCTGCACCGTCTCCATCAGCTTGCCCATGTCCGTCTTAAGGGCCTGCTTGAACGCGCTGCGTATGAACGCCTGCTGGGCTTTGACTCGCCCCAGGTCGCCTTCGGTGTATCCGTGCCTGTAGCGCAGGAACTGCACGGCCTGCTTGCCGTCCAGAACCTGCCTCCCCGCAGGTATGTCTATATGAAGAGGCGGTTTGTCCCTCGGGTCGTCGTACTTCATGTGGAACTCTATGTCCATGGGGACGCCGCCGATAAAGTCGATGATGTTCTCCACGCCCTTGTCCTCGATGACCACGTAATAGTTGATGGGCATGCCGAGGAGGACGTTGCTGACGGCGACGGCGGAGTTGAGCGGGTTTTTCCTGTAGGCGGCGTTTATCTTGTCCTCGGCGTCGCCGTTATATCCCTTCCTGTGGTAATAGGTGTCCCGGGGCACGGAGATCACGTCCACCTGGCGGCTGTCCACGTTGTAGCTGATGAGCATGATGGTGTCCGTCAAGCCCGATTTCACCCCCAGCAACAAGCAGTTCAGGCGCTTCTGGTTTTTGAACGCCTCGTAGAACGGGCTGTCCGTGGGCAGGAAGTAATCGAAGTCCTGCTCCAGTATGACGACGTCCGTCCCTTGAAGCCCGTCATCCCCGTCTCCGCCGCCCCCCAGGAACGGCCTGGTGTTCATGAAGGCGGAAATCACGGGGGTGAGCAACAACGTCATGACGACGAAAGCGCCCAAGAACGTGACCCAGAACGTGAACGCGCGCCCGCTCATGCCCGATTTGCCTTTATTTTTATTCACTTGCGCCACAGCATCAACCGTATTCCTCGGCCTGGTGATTTTGTCGTTTTCTGCCATAATCGGATAACTACAATCAGAAATACCCCAAAAAATATTTCCCGCATAAAACCCGTTTTGATAAACCCCTCGCTAATATTTTATACCTATTCGCGTGAAAATGGAAGGGGATTCGCGCCATTGTTTGTTAATTTTAGATTACGTCTGTACCTCATAACCTCCGGGAAGCAATCCACCCCGTACTGCGGACAGCCAAAACACTCAAAAAACACCGGCGCCTCCTCGCGGGGCGTCTCCACGAAGCCCTGCTTCCTGAAAAAGCCGGGGGCGCGGGCGACCAGGAAAAGCTCGGTTCCCCCGCGGCGCGCCATTTCGTCTATGGCCCGGCCCAGCAGCGCCTCTCCTATGCCCCGCCCGCGAAAGGGCTCTTCCACGGCGATCCCGTCTATGATATGCCTCCCCTCCCGCAGGGCCAGCACGCAACCGCCCACGCGCTCGCCCCCGCTGACGGCCTCCCATTGCGCCACCAGATCGGTCGGGACCTCATCCTCGTCGGGGACTTCCAGGCCGTTTCTCTTGAACAGCTCGATCAGCCATTCATAATCCTCTGTCTCATTGACGGCAATATCCCTCATACCTCCCCCTTCACGCGCCCTTATGCCAATCCGCGTTTGAAATGCTGCCTTGAAGCGGATTGGCATATGCTATCTTCCGAAGTCCGCCCAATAATTTTGGGCGGACTTCAAAATAAAGATAAGTATTGGCCCTGACGCCCTCGCCCCAAGGCTTCCGCGTCCCCGCAGGCGCCGCTCACAGCTTGTTTTTCACCTGTTCCAGCCTGGCCGCCAACTTACCCAGCTTCTCCTTATAGTCCGCCAGCCTGTCCCTTTCGGCCCGCACCACCGCCTCCGGCGCCTTCGCCACGAAGGACTGGTTCTCCAGCTTTGACCCCACCCTGGCTATCTCCGCCTCCAGCCTCGCCTTCTCCTTGCCCAGACGCTCATGCTCCGCCTTATAGTCCAGCAGCTCGTCCAGGGGTATGAAAATCTCCGCGCCGCTGATTACCGCCGACGCGGCCTCGGCCGGCGCATCCTCCCGCTTCTCCACGTAGGACACCGCCGACAGCCCTGCCAGGCTCTTTATATGCGCTTCCTCGGCCCGCAGCGCCTCCGCCGTCTCCGCGTCGGCCAAAACCGCCGCCGCCAGCCTTCTAGACGGCGCGGCCTCCGCTTCCGCGCGTATGTTCCTTATGCTGCGTATGGCCTCCATGGCCCTCTCCAGCCGCTTCGCGGCAGTCTCCCGCCCGGGATCCGCCCCGACCTCCGGCCACGACGCGCTTATCAGCATGCCCTCGTCCCTCTGCCTAGCCCATGCGGGTTTCGGCAGATAGCCCCATATTTCCTCCGTGATGAAAGGCATGAACGGGTGCAACAGCTTAAGTATGTTGCCGAGGGTTTTCAACAGGACCGCCCTGGCCACCGCCTTGCTCCCCTCGTCCTCGCCGTAGAGCCTGCCCTTCACAAGCTCTATGTACCAGTCGCAGAACTCGCCCCAAGTCAGCTCGAACACCCGTTGGGCGGCCAGGGAGAGGTCGAACCTGTCCAAGTGCCTGGTGACTTCCCCTATGGCGTCCTCCATCCGGCTCAAAATCCAGTTGTCCTCGTCTCTCAGCGCCGGATTGCCCGCCGACCAGCCTTCTTCCCCCATGTCGGCGATCTCCAGAAAACCGCCGTTCTCGTCCCTGAGGTTCATTATTACGAAACGCGACGCGTTCCACAGCTTATTGGCGAAATTCCTCGCCCCCTCCAGCTTGTCCGTCTGGAAACGCATGTCATTGCCCGCCGACGCGCCTATCAGCAACATGAACCGCAGGGCGTCCGCGCCGTAACCGTCGATAATCTCCAGAGGGTCGATGCCGTTGCCCAGGGATTTGCTCATCTTGCGCCCCTCCGCGTCCCTGACCAGCCCATGCACCAGCACGTGGCGGAACGGCGTGTCGCCCATGACCTCCATGCCGGAAAACGCCATGCGCACCACCCAGAAGAATATGATGTCGTAGCCCGTGACCAGCACGTCAGTGGGGTAAAAATACGCCAATTCCTTCGTTTTCTCGGGCCAGCCGAGGGTCGAGAAAGGCCATAGGGCGGAGCTGAACCACGTGTCCAGCACGTCCTCGTCCTGACGCAGGCCCGTGTGCCCGCAACGGGGGCAGAAGCCGGGGGCGTCGCGGCTCACGGTCATCTGCCCGCAGGCGGGGCAATAATAGGCGGGAATCCTGTGGCCCCACCACAATTGGCGGGAGACGCACCAGTCCCTGATCTCCTCCAGCCAGCGCAGATACGTCTTTTCAAACCTGTCTGGCACGTGCCTCAGCGCCTTTTCCTTGGCAATGCGTATGGCCGGCTTCGCCATCTCGTCCATTTTGACGAACCATTGCTCCGACAATATGGGCTCGATAATCGTGTCGCAACGGTAGCAAGTCCCCACGGGGATGACCTTTTCCTCGGTTTTGACCAAGTACCCGGCGGCGTCCAGCTCCTTAACCCACGCCTTGCGGCACTCCATCCTGTCCATCCCCTCATACTTGCCCGCCAAAGCGGTCATGCGTCCCGTCTCGTCTATGCAGAACGGCTTTTCCAGGCCGTGCCGCTCACCTACCTCGAAATCGTTCGCGTCGTGGGCAGGGGTGATTTTCACCGCGCCCGTCCCCTTTTCAGGGTCGGGGTACAGGTCGGCGACGACGGGTATCTCCTTGTCCGTGAGGGGTATGCGCACCCGTTTGCCCACCACGCCCGAATAACGCCCGTCCTTCGGGTGGACGGCCACCGCCACGTCCGCGAACATGGTCTCAGGCCTGGACGTGGCCACCACCACGTCCTCGCCGTCAACGCCGGGATATCTGAAATACCAGTACAGCCCGTTCTTGTCCTCATGCTCCACCTCTATGTCCGACAGCGACGTGCCGCAGCTGGGGCACCAGTTTATCATCCTGTTGCCCTTGTATATCCATCCTTTTTCGTAGAGATTGACGAAATGCTCCGTGACCGCCCGATTGCAGCCGTCGTCCATGGTGAACCGCTCCCTGGCCCAGTCGCAGGAATCCCCCAGTTTCCTCATTTGCCGCGAGATCCTGCCGCCGTACTCTTTTTTCCACTCCCAGGCCCTCTTCAGGAACTCCTCCCTGCCAATCTCCTCCTTGGTCTTGCCCTCGCTGGCCATTATGCCTTCCGCGACCTTCAGCTCCGTGGCAATGCTGGCGTGGTCCGTGCCGGGCAACCAAAGCGCGCTGTACCCCTGCATACGCTTCCAGCGCGTGAGCGCGTCCTGCAACGTCTGGTCCAGCGCGTGCCCCATATGCAGCTGCCCCGTTATGTTGGGCGGCGGCATGACTATGGCGAACGGCTTTTTATCCTCGTCGGCCTCGGCGTGGAAACTCCCGCTTTCCTCCCAGGCGCGGTATATCCTGTCCTCAAAGTCTTTCGGTTGGTAATTTTTCTGTAGGTTGATTTCCATAGCGGCAATTCCTTTCAATCAATTTCGCCCATAATGACCCTGAGCGCGTTGAACCTCCCCGTGTCCCTCTTCCCGAAGCCGTAGCCCGCGCCTAAGACCCTCATAGGCGGCATGGGCCCGCATCTCGCCCCCATGCCCTTCAATATCCCCATGCCCGTGGGCGTCACCATCTCCGTGGGCACGTCCTCGCTCACCAGCAGGTATTCCGTGCCTTTGAGCATCTCCACCACCGCCGGGACCGGCACGGGTATGCTGCCGTGCCTGCATTCCACGTGGCCGCGGCCGTCGTGCAGGGGCGAGCACCACAGCTCGTCGATCCCCAGCAGGCTCATGCAAACCGCCGCGCCCGCGATGTCTATGATGGAGTCCACGGCGCCCACCTCATGGAAACGCACCTCATCGACAGGAACCCCGTGTACCGCCGCCTCCGCCTCGGCGATGACGGCGAAAATGCCGATGGCCGACCTCTTCGCCTCTTCGTCCAGGCCGCTGGCGGCTATCATGTCCCTGATGGATTTGAAGCTTCTGTGCCCGTGGCCGCTTCCCTCCTCCCGGCTTTCTTCCAGCAAGACCCGCAGGTTTACGCCCGTGACGCCGTTCATCTCGCCCCGGTCGGGTATTATCTCATAGCCCGAGACGTCCAGCTTCCTAAGCTCCGCCAAAAGGTCGGCGGGGCTGACGCCCAGATGTATCAACGCACCCAGCGTCATGTCCCCGCTGACGCCGGCGGAGCAGTCGAAATAAAGAATCCTTTTCACATCTCCTCCTTCCTGCCCGAGCCCGTCGGCACGGGGGAGGCCATTCTGTTTATCAGCGCCGCCATGTAGCCCGCGCCGAAGCCGTTGTCGATGTTCATTACCGCCACTCCCGCGGAGCAGCTGTTCAGCATGGCCAGCAACGCCGCCTTGCCGCCCCCGCCCGAGCCGTAGCCCACGCTGGTGGGGACGGCGATGACGGGCTTCTCGACAAGACCGCCCAGCACGCTGGCCAACGCCCCCTCCATGCCCGCCACGGCGACCACCGCGTCGGCCTGCCTGATCTCTTCCAGCCTGTCCAGCAATCTGTGTATGCCCGCCACCCCCACGTCATAGACGCGCCTGACGGGGCTGCCGTAGAACTCCGCCGTCAACGCCGCCTCCTCGGCCACCGCCATGTCCGCCGTGCCGCCTGAAACGACGGCGACGGGATTCACTGCCGTCGGGGCTTTGTCCCTCCTGACCATGACGAGACGCGCCAGGGGATGGTATTCCGCGTCCTCCAGGCGGGCCTTCACGGCTTCGTGTATGTCAGGGCCGGCCCTGGTGCAGAGGACGTTGCCGTTAGTCTCGGCGAGTTTTTCCATGATGGCCGCCGCCTGTTCGGGTGTCTTGCCCTGGCCGAACACCACCTCGGCCGCGCCGGAACGCAGGTGCCTGTGCTGGTCCAAGGTGGCGAAACCCAAGTCCTCGTATGGCAGGTTTTTCAGGGCTTCCAACGCCTGGGAGGGCGTCTTGGAGCCTGCGGCCACTTGGGTTAGTATGGTTTTTAAGTAATTTGTGTCCAAATATTGTTCCTTTCGATATCTTTATACTTATCCTTTTATATTCCGCCCAAAATTGTTGGGCGGATGACGGAAGACAGTATCTACTAACCCGCTTCAAGGTAACGTTTTAAATGCGGATTAGCATTAGTATCTATTGGGAGAAGTATTTCGGGCGCGTTTCAAAAACCATCGTAATTATATCATAACCTACGGCTGTTTGTCACATGAAACGCCGTTTCTGCCGTCAGGCTTCGCCTTCGCTGAGATCCACCCAAGTAACATCGGCATAACGCCTGAACCAAGTCATCTGCCTTTTGGCATATCGTTTGCTGTTGCGTTTGATCAGGTATATCGTTTGTTCCAAACTGTACTCTCCCCTGAAATATCCGAGAAATTCTTTATACCCTATGCCTTTCATGGCGATATTGTCTTCTGTCAGGCCTGATTCCGCCAACCCTTTAACCTCATCTGCCAGGCCCGACTCGATAATGCGATCCACGCGCAGATCCACCCTCCTATAAAGCTCTTCTCGTTTGCGGGTCAATCCTATTATGCGCGGGTTCAATCCGTCTCTGAGCTTGAAAGATTCTTCGAAGGATCGCAGGGCGCCGCCGTGCGCCAAAATTTCCAAGGCGCGTATTGTTTTTTTTAGGTTATTGGGATGAATGCGCCCTGCGACAGCAGGATCAATGCGGCGCAATTTTTCGTGGACGAAATCCGCTCCGAAAGCTTTGGCATCATCGTAAAGTTGCTGACGGAAACCCTCCTGCTTGGGCGACATTGAAAAATCCATGTCATAAACTACGGCATTGACGTAAAGCCCGGTACCTCCTGACAATATAGGAAGTTTCCCCCTGGATCCGACGTCTCTAATAGCCTCCAACGCCATTTTTTGATAGTCAGCCACGGAAAATTCCTTAAAAGGATCAGCAAAGTCTATCAAGTGATGAACAGCTCTGGCTCTTTCGTCAGCGCCAGGCTTCGCGCTGCCGATGTCAAAACCTTTATAAATCTGCGTGGCGTCGGCGGAGATGATCTCGCCGTCAAATTTAACCGCTTGCTCGATGGCGTACTCGGTCTTGCCCACTGCGGTCGGCCCCACTATAACCAATATATCCATTGCGCTCTTACCTTTTTTCGTTCTGGCCTTGCGTGGATCCGGCCTTATGTCAATCTCCGCCTCTCGGCTTTTTTCGTCGTTATTTGCCTGGAAATTTCGTCAAAGCCGAGGCTATACCTGCACTTTGCGCCTGGCCTGACGAAAAAATTCCGCCTGTTCAGCCGTGCTTAAAAACGCGAACGGCCTCACGCCCGCTTAAACAACCGCTCCAAATCCCGCTTGCGCAGCCTGACGAACACGGGGCGGCCGTGTGGGCAGGAGAACGGGTTGCCGCAGGCCGCCAAATCCGCCAGCAGGCGCCTTGTCTCCTCGGGGCTTAGGTCGTCCCCTCCCTTCACGGCGTTCTTGCAAGCCCTGGAAATCAACTTTTCCATGGCGGCCGCGTCGTCGATCTCCGATTCCTCGGGCAGCGCCTCCAAAACGTCGGCCAAAAAACGCTCCCCTTCGGCCAATGTCAGGAAGGCCGGAACCCCCCGCAGGCTGAAGGTCCTGGGGCCGAACTCCTCCAGGTCGAAGCCCAGGTCCCTTATGGCTTCCAGCCTGCCGCCCGCCACCTCGGAGAGGGCGAATGGGGCCTCCACCGGCACGGGCAGCAGCAGATTCTGCACCAGCCGCCCGCCGCTCTCCCTCTGGCGCAGGAAACGCTCGTACATCACGCGCTCGTGGGCCGCATGCTGGTCTATCACGTACAGGGCCTCGCCGTCCACGCCCACCACGTATGTGGAAAAAAGCGCGGTCAATGGCCGTATCCCCGCGATGTCGAAGGCTCCCGCCTTCCTCTCCCCATGTCCCGCGGATAAGCCCGGTTCTTCGCCGCCTTCCTCAAATATGGCCATTTCCAACATTTCTTCCCTGGTGGGAGGGGCAAGTTCCTTTCTTTTGGCTGACAAAATACTTATTATGTCAGCCAAGTCGCCGCCCTCAGGGCCGCCGCCGCTGCCCTCGCCATAACCGCCGCCCATGTCTCGGCCTTGGCCCGCGCCTTCGCCCTCTTCCCCGCCAAAATCTTCGGGGGCGCTCCCGACGCCTCCCCGAACCGTCTCCCCGTCGCCCCCGCCTGCCCGCCGCTCGGCCTCAGGGACGGCGAAGCCGCGCCTCGTGGCGCGAATCCCCGAAATCGCGGTCTTGGTCAGCACGGCCTCGCGGATCGAGGCCGCCACGAAGCCCTCCAGCAGCTTCTCGTCGTCGAAGCGCACTTCGTTTTTGGCGGGGTGTATGTTCACGTCCAATCTCTCCGGGGGCAACGACAGAAACAGGAACGCGGCGGGGTGCCTGCCTTCAAAGACGGTCTCCCTGTAAGCCTCCGTCACGGCCCTCTCCAGAACCCGGCTGGAGACCGCCCTGCCGTTGATGAAGAACAGTTGATACCTCCTGCTGGAACGAGTCCTGGCGGGCGGCGACACGTAGCCGCCCAGCGCCATGCCGCCCGCCTCGGCGTTCACGGGCAGCAGACCCTCGGCCACCTCCCGCCCGTAGATGGTCAGTATGTTCGCCAGCGCGTCCCCCCGCCCCGGCGTGGAATAGAGTATGTTGCCGTTGTTGACCAGACGCACCCTCACGCGCGGGTGGGCCAGCGCCAGGTTCGAGGCCACGTCGATGGCCAGCGACGCCTCCGCCCTGTCCGCCTTCATGAATTTCAGCCGCGCGGGGGTGTTGTAGAACAAATCCCTCACGACCACCGTGGTGCCGTCAGCGGCCCCCGTCGGCCTGTCCTCCGTCACCACGCCGCCCTCCAGGATGAGGCGCCTCCCGACCTTTTCCCCTGCGACCTTTGTGACCATCTCGACCCTGGACACGGCGGCGATGCTGTTCAGCGCCTCGCCGCGAAAACCCAGGGTCAATATGCTGTCCAAATCCTCCGCCGCGCTTATCTTGCTGGTGGCGTGCCGCTTGAAGGCGGTCTCCGCCTGGTCGGAAGGTATCCCCGACCCGTCGTCGGTCACTCGTATCATGGCCTTGCCGCCGTTTTTTATTTCCGCCACTATGGAGGAAGCCCCCGCGTCAAGGCTGTTTTCCATCAATTCCTTCACCACGGAGGCAGGTCGGCTGACCACCTCCCCCGCCGCTATTTTTTCCGCCAATGCCCTCGGAAGCTCCCTGATGGCTCTATCGCTCATTTTCGGCCGCCTCCTTCAGCTCCTCCAATATGGAAAACGCCTGGGAAGGGGTGATTTCCATCAGGTTCAGCGCCTTAAGCCGCTCCAGCGTGGGATTGGGCACGAAGCTGAAAAACGAAATCTGCTCGAACGGCGCCCGCGCCGCGCCCATCTCGGGAAACCCTATGGCCCCCACCGCCATTGCCGCCCGCCCTGGCCCTTCCGCCCCGGCCTTGCCTTCCATTTCCTCCAGCTTGTCCTCGGCCCGCTCCAGCACCGCCTCAGGCACGCCCGCCAGCCTTGCCACATGTATGCCGTAGCTTCTGCTGGCGCTGCCCTCCACAATCTTGTGCAGGAACACCACGTCCCCGCCCGCGTCGCTCACGTCCACGTTGAGGTTCGCCAATCCCGCCGCCTGGCCCTCCAGCGCGGTCAGCTCGTGGTAATGGGTGGCGAACAGCGTCCTCACCCGCTTCCCGCGCCCGCACAGGTGTTCCGTCACCGCCCAGGCTATGGCCAATCCGTCGTAGGTGCTGGTCCCTCTTCCTATTTCGTCCAATATTACCAAGCTTTTCTCGGTGGCCGTGTTGAGTATGTACGCCAGCTCGCTCATTTCCACGTAAAAAGTGCTTTGGCCCTGGGAGAGATTGTCGGAAGCCCCTATTCTGGTGAATATCCTGTCCACCGCCCCTATAGACGCCTTCTCCGCAGGCACGAAGGAGCCCGCCTGGGCCATCAGAGTTATGAGCGCCGTCTGCCGCATGTAGGTGGACTTCCCCGCCATATTCGGCCCGGTTATCAGCAGCATGGACCTGTCCTTGCCGTCCATCCAAAGGTCGTTCGGCACGAAGGCCCCGCCGCCCGCCGCCCGCTCTATGACGGGATGGCGCCCCTTTTCGATGTGGATGGCCGTGCCGTCGTCCACGGTGGGCTTCACATACCCCAGCTTCGCCGCGGATTCCGCGAAGGCCGCCAGCACGTCCAGCGACCCTATGGCCTCGGACGCGTCCTGGAGTGCGCCCGTATGCTCCGCCAGCCGCGCCCGCAGCTCTTGGAACAGGTCGAATTCAAGCTGGTTTATCTTGGCCTCGGCGCCCAGCACCTCAGCCTCCACCTCTTTCAGCTCGGGGGTGATGAAGCGCTCGCAATTGGCCAGGGTCTGCTTTCTTATGTATTCGTAGGGCACCAGGGAGTAGTAGGACTTCGACACCTCTATGTAGTAGCCGAAAACCCTGTTGTATCCCACCTTCAGGTTCTTTATGCCCGTGCGTTGCCGCTCCAGCCCCTCCAGGGCCGCTATCCAGCGCTGCCCCTCGGAGATGGCCTGCTTCATCGCGTCCAGCCGCTCGGAGTAGCCCGGCTTGATCATCCCGCCCTCTCTGAGGGTGAAGGGCGCGTCCTCGCTTATCGCGGAGTCGATGAGCCTCTCCGCCTCCGACAGGTCGGCTATGCCGTCCCTCAGCTCCCCGACCAGGCCGTCGGCGCCCTTTAGCTCCGTCTTTATCTCGGGCAGGCGGGAGATGGAGTTCCTGAGCGCCAGCAAATCCTTGCAATTCGCGTTTCCGCACGATATCCGCGCCGAAAGCCGCTCTATGTCGTAGACGCCCTTCAGATGCTCCCTGACGTTGTTCCTCAGCAGGATGTCCTCAAAAAAGAAATCGACCGCGTCCAGCCGCCTGTTGATGTCTTTCGGCCTGTTCAGCGGCTCCCTGAGCCAGCGCCTGAGCTTCCTCCCCCCCATGGCGGTGGACGTCCTGTCCAGCGTCCCCAGCAGGGAGCCTTGGGGCTTGGGGGAATAAAGGGTCTCCGTCAGTTCCAGGTTCCTTATGGTGGCCTTGTCCAGCGCCATGCTGCCGCCTAACTCGTAGACCTCCGGCCTCCTGACATGCTTCAGGCTCTGTTTCTGGGTCTCGTCCAGGTAATGTATCAGAGCCGCCAGCGCGAGGGTCAGCCCTTCTTTTTCCTCGAGGCCCAGGCCCTTCAGCGAAATGACGTCGAATTGGCTGAAAATCCTGCTTTCGGCGGTCGCGGCGCGATATACGCCCTCAGGCAGGGGGGAAAGGTGTATGTCCAGGTTCTTTTCGATTTCGTCGGGGAACCCGATTTCCGCGGCGTAAGGGTTCAGCAGCAGTTCCCGCGCCTTCACCCGCGCCAACTCGTTGATGACGGACTCCTCGAGGCGCTCCCTTATCTCACAGCCGCGAAGCTCCCCCGTGGACACGTCGCAATAGGCCAGCCCCGTCGCGGACTGCCCCAGGTAAAGAGACGCCAGATAGTTGTTCTCCCCCTCTTTCAGCATGGCCTCGCCCGTCACGGTGCCCGGCGTCACCACCCGCGTCACCTGGCGCCTGACCAGGCCCTTGGCCTCGGCGGGATCCTCCATCTGCTCGCAGATGGCCACCTTGTGCCCCTTTTCCACCAGCCTGGCCAGATAAGACTCTGAGGAATGGTACGGCACGCCGCACATGGGCGCGCGCCCTTCCTCGCCGCCGCTCCTTCCGGTGAGGGTTATTTCCAGCTCCCTAGAGGCCGTGACCGCGTCGTCGAAAAACATTTCGTAAAAATCGCCCAGCCGAAAAAAGAGGATGCAATCCTTGTACCGTTCCTTTATCTCCTTGTATTGGCGCATCATGGGAGTCATTTCGGGGGGCACCTTTACGACTTTCTGTTCTTATAGGCTTCCAGCGCGAGGCGGATCAGCTGCACCGCCCTGCGGAGGTCAGCCTCTTTCAGGACGTAGGCTATGCGTATCTCGCTGCGGCCCATGCCCTCGGTGGCGTAGAAGCCCTCGGCGGGGGTGAACATGACCGTCTCGTTGTCGTCGTCGAATTCGCGCAGCAGCCATATGAGGAAATCCTCGGCATTGTCCACGGGAAGCTTGACGGTGATGTAAAAGGCCCCAGGGGGCTTCATGCAGACGACGCCCTCTATTTTCAGCAGTTCCTCGCACACCGCGTCGCGGCGGCGCTGGTACTCCTCCCGCGTCTCGTCGAAATAGCTCGGGTCCAGGCCGTACAGGGCGGCGCCGCCCACCTGCTCCAAGGTCGGGGCGCAAAGACGGCTCTGGGCCAGCTTCAGGATGTTGTCCATCAGCTCGCGGTTCTTGGAAAGCACGGCGCCTATGCGCGCCCCGCAGGCGCTGAAGCGTTTTGAGACGGAATCCACCAGGACGGTCCTGTCCGCTATCCGCGCTATCTGGCCGAAGCTGGACATGGGTTTCCCGTCATAGACGAATTCCCTGTAAACCTCGTCGGATATGATGAAGATATCGTGTTCGACGGCTATCTGGCCTATGACTTCCATTTCCTCCGGCGTGAGGACCACCCCGGTGGGGTTGCCGGGGTTCGTCAGCAGGAAGCCCCGCGTCCTGGGGGTGATGAGCCGCTCTATGGCTTCCTTGTCGGCGTACCTGTAGCCGTTCTCGGGGGTGGTGGTGAGGGGGACTATCCTGCCGCCCGAGGATTTCACGTAGGCGCCGTAATTCGTGTAGAAGGGCTCCGGTATGATAATCTCGTCCTCGAAGTCGCATATGCAGTCTATGATGAAGCGCAAAGCCTCGCTGCCGCCGCAGGTGATGATGACGTCGTCCTCGCCGTACTCCATGCCGTAACGCCTGTAGTAGGCCCTCACCGCGTCGATCATGACGGGGGTGCCCGCCGAGGGCCCGTATTCTATGATTTCCCTGCCGTCGTTCTTTATGGCTTCCATGAATACCTCGGGGGTTTTGATGTCGGGCTGGCCGATGTTCAGGAAATACACCTTTTTGCCCGCTTTTTTCGCCGCCTCTGTGTATTTGAAGAATTTTCTGATGGGCGACGCCTGTATGCCGTTTATTCGTTTTGATAATTTCATTGGGTTCGCTTCTCCTTAGTCGGGGATTTCGTCTCTTATTACGATAGTATAACATA
>JAIRPE010000092.1 GCA_031257175.1 Eubacteriales Family XIII. Incertae Sedis bacterium
GTCCCCAGGTGGTATGATTCACGTGTGGGGCGTCGAAACGGCGCCTCGTCGTCCCGAATCCAAACTTTTACGGAACTTTTCGGCGTCACGGCCGTCAAACATTAATAGATGCCGCCTTCCGACGTCAGCCCGACGGTTTTGGGCGAAATCATAGGAAAGGATAGGTATTAAATTTAAATTTCAGCCCGATTTGATGTTGCGCCGCCGCATAAAACAGTATAAGATATATATATGCCAGGATATTAAAAAATGGGGATTTTATACTGGAAAACCAACAATAGGACTTAACAGGGAGATTGATTGTGAGCAGTGAGGTGAGTTTTATGAAAAAATATGTGTCGAAGGCCGCCGCCGTGGCGTTAGCGGCCATGATGGCTTTCGTCGGCGGGCCGCCCGCCGCGTTCGCGGACATAGGAGGATTTGGTGATATTGGCGGACATTGGGCCGAGGGCCAGATACTGGCGGGAGTCGGCCGCGGCTTCATCAACGGCTACCAGGACGGCACCTTCAAGCCCGACAACCTCATAACCAGAGCGGAGTTCGTCAAGATAATCAATTCCGCCAACGGCTACAGCGAAGTGGTCAGCATACCCTTCGGCGACGTGCCTGTGACGGAGTGGTACTACCCCGAGGTGCAGAAAGCCTACAAAGCGGGCTACATCCAGGGCGACAACGGCGCCTTCAGGCCGACGGCAAACATCTCCCGCCAGGAAGTGGCGGTGATACTGGAGAGGCTCACCCAGCAGGGCGACCCCAACTACCCGCTGACAGGCGTGGTGGACGCGGCCAGCATAGCCTCCTGGGCTGAGGTGGGGGTGCGCAAGGCTTTCAGCATGGGCTACATCCAGGGCGACGACAAGAACATGTTCAACCCCGCCAACCCCCTCAAACGGGGCGAGGCGGTCACCATCATAAACAGGATGCTGGGCGTCAGCCCCGTGGCCACGGGCGGCACGGGCGGCTCCACAGGCTCAGGCACGACCAACCCGGGCACGGGCACGACCAACCCGAGCGCGGTGACGCCCTCCCTGACCACCTTCAACGTCACAGGCGTGTCCAGCACGTCGGCCACCCTGAACCTGTACGCCAACAAGGAAGGCAGGGTGTACTGGGTGCTTCTGAAGGGCAGCTCCTCATCGACCCCCAGCGCCGACCAGATAGTCAACGGCAGGAACGCCAGCGGCAGCACCGCCGACAACTACGGCGACGACAGCGTGTACGCCAACTCCAGCAAGACCAGAAGCCTCAGCTCCCTGGACAGCGACCAGAGTTACAGGATCTGCGGCGTCCTGGTGGACACCAGCGGCGCCAGGAGCGGCGTGCAGACCACCACCTTCACGACGAGCGGCGTGGGGGAGGCGTGGCTGACCACCTTCAGTTACTCCAGCCAGAACTCCAGCGGCGTGAGGCTGACCTACAAGTCCACCAGGGACGGATACCTCTATTATGTGGTGCTGGATTCCAGCAACTCGTCCACCGCCCCTCGCGCCAGCGATATACGGAACTACAGGGATTACAGCGGCAAGACCCCGATCACGTATGGACGCATCTACGTCAGCCGCAACGTGGAGGATTCTACTGATATAACCGACCTGAGCCCCAGCACCTCCTACCGCATTTACGGGTGCGTCTATGAGGACACCAGCAGCTCCAGCGCCTACTCCACCGTCAAGAACGTGAGTTTCAGCACTACGGCGGCCTCCAGCGCGGACTGGCTCTCATCCCTGACCTCGCCGAGCGACTCCAACAAAACGACGACCACGGCGAGGGTTTACGCCAATTTGGGCAGCAATGTCGGCACCAGCGGCAGTTACAAGCTCGACTGGGTGGTCTACAACCGTTCCGACGGCCCCACCACCAGCCCCACGGCCCCCACGGCCGCCCAGATAAGGAACCATACTTGGTCGACGTACAGCGCTTACGCGGTCTACGGCGAGGTTGACGTGAGCAGCCGCACCCAGGCCATTGAATTGAGCGGGCTCGCGCCCGGAAAGAATTACAGGATTTACGGCGTGGTGTACTACAACGGCACCTACTCCAGCGTCAGAACCGTTGACTTCACTACCAAGACTGACACGGGGGCGGCGGATTTGGTCTCGCTGGGGCTCGCCTACCATACCAGCGGCGCGAGTTACACGACCATGGCCCTGAGCCCGGCGTTCACCCCCGGCGTTTGGAGCTATAGCGTGACCGTGCCCGCCACGGACGCTCTGAGGCTCACCGTGAAGCCCGCCAGCTCGACCTTCGCCGACTATTCCCTGGACGGGGCAGGCTCCACCTTCATCGCGTCCAACAACGCGGAAGGCTCAACTGAGATGAACGTCAGCGCGGGCAGCCACATGCTGAGGGTCATCGTCACCCAGACGGGCAAGCCCGACAAGGTATATTCCATAGCCATAACCGTTCAGGCGCCCGTCGCGGCCAAGCTCGCGAGCCTCAGCATACGCAACGCCAGCTTCAGCTTCAGCCCAAGCACCTTCAGCTACAACGTGTCGGTGCCCACAGGGGCGTCCGTGCTGATGAACCTCTCGTCGGAACAGCCGGGCGACGCCGTCACCGTCCAGTGCGACAGCGGGAGCGGCTTCGAGACCGTGACGGAGGCCAGCGGGGCCTACACCCTGCCCCTGGCGGACAGCGGCTCCACCACGGTGAAGATAAACGTAAGCCGCGCCAACGTGTTAGGCAGCGATTACACGCTGACGCTGACGAAGTCGCCGTCGAGATAGGGGGGCGCCTCGCCGGCGCCTTGAGTGAGCCTGTTCGAGACAGGAAAGAAAATCAGACGTTCGAGGGACTTTACCCGCCGTCGGCCCTCATCGGGGGCCGACGGCGGACATGATACAAAGACCCGCGGCGCGGTGCGCCGACAGCGTGGGCTGTCGGCGGTCGCGTTTCGCGGCAATCCGAAACACGAGCCTTCTGAAAACCGCCGCCGGCCCGTCGGGGGGATAAGGCCGCCCTCGGGGCGGCGCGGAAGTTTTCGGGAGTCCCGAGGAATAAGAGGGCGTATGGGGCTTAGGGACGCTTACAGACGAGGATCAATATTCGTTAAGATACTCCTGCCTTTGCTTACTGTAATTATATTCCAAACATTCCTTATATTTGGGATGTATCAAATGCTTGGAATATCAAAGGAGCTGGAGTCGGGCGCCTTTGAACTGCTCGACGAAAAAACCCTGCGTTGCGCCGACGGGCTGGAAAACAAAATGAAAGACGGCTGGGGGATGATTTCCGACCTCCGCGACATCGCCAACTTGCACTTCTCCAACATCCTGAACGGCACAGACAAGAAAACGGACGCCATGCTCACGGACGAGAAAACCCAGAACAGCTTCCTGGAGTCCATGTCAGGCGAATTAGCCCACCTCATCTACCGCAACGACGTGTCAGGCGCCTTCATCATACTGGAAGGCGAAAAACCCGAAAAACCAGGCATATACTTCCTCGACGAGGACCCTGGCGCGCGTCGGGGCGATTTCTCCGACATCATCATGAAAACCGCGCCCGCCGCCCTGGCCGACAAGCTGGGGCTTTACCACGACACCCCCCTGGACGGCGGCTTCCTCCTGGAAAAAGGCGCGGATTCCAGCGACTTCTACTACAAACCCTACGGCGCGGCCACGGAAAACCCCGACATGGACGTGGCCGAGCTGGGCTATTGGAGCTGGCACGACGGGAACGGCGGCGGCCTGCCCCTCGCGGACGGCGCCTTCATATACTCCCAGCCCCTTTCCCACATGGGCCTGGTCTACGGCGTCTGCGGAGTGGCCATAGACGGGGGCGCCTTGCGCGACTTCCTGAAAACAGGCGGGATGAGCGGTCTCAGCGAGGCCGGTTGCGGCGTCCTGCATGAAAAGGACGGCGAAAACATGCTGGTGGCCGCCCAGGGGGAAGCCTTCGGCCGCGTGGACGGCCCCGTGCGGGGTCTGACGCTGGAGCCCGACAAAAGCGAGGGCGCCTATATAGTGGAGGGCCTGGCCGCTCAGGGGAAAATATACGGAGTCCTAAGCGTCCTGAGCCTGTACGCCCCGGAATCCCCCTTCGCCGACGACTCCTGGGCAGTCCTCGGATTTCGGAGCGAGGAGGCGCTGCTGGGCTACGCCGAGCGCTCGGGCTACATCGTCCTGCTGATACTGCTGGCGGCGCTGACCATAGGCGTGGCGGGCATCGTCATAGTGGCCAAGATGATAACCATACCCGTGGGCGTCCTGGCCAGCCAACTGAAGCTCAAAGACCCCAACAGCAAAATAGAGCTGGACAAGCTGGGGATATTGGAGATAGACGAGCTTTCCGACGCCATCGAGACCCTCAGCGCCAAGGTGGCCGACGTGAACCGAAAACTCGCGGACATATTGGAAATGGCCGAAACCTCCATCGCCGTCTTTGAATACCACGACAGAAACAACAACCAGGTCATCTACACCAGGCAATTCGCCCAGATGTTCGACCTCCCCGAAACAGAGAATAACGCCATGGAATTGCGCCGCTTCCTGAGCCACGTGCGCCGCAACGCGCCGGAAAAAGAGTCGGTCAGCCCCCAAAACGGCGAGATTGTCTACAGGATATACTTCGACGGCAAAAACCATTGGATCAGATTCCTGCCCATAAAATCCCCCGCCCACCTGACAGGCGTCATAACGGACGTCACGAAGGAAATCGAGGACAGGAAGCGGCTGGAGCATGAAAGGGACTACGACATACTGACCGACGTCTACAACCGCCGCGCCTTCTACAAATTCCTGAAAACCCGCTTCGCCAGCCCCAAGGAAATGAAAACGGCCGCCGTCATCATGCTGGACCTGGACAACCTCAAGAGCGTCAACGACGCCTTCGGCCACGACTACGGGGACAAATACATACGCCTCACCGCCGACGCCCTGCGCGCCTTCGGCTCGGAGAGGTCCATAGTCGCCCGCCTGGCGGGGGACGAGTTCATCATCTTCCTCTTCGGCTACGACAGCCAGGACGAGATACGGGAAATCTGCGAGCGCATCAAAGAGACCATGAAGAGAGGGACGCTAAACCTGCCCGACGGCACGAACACGGGCATCCAAATATCGGCCGGCATAGCCTGGTACCCCCACGACTCCGCGGACAGCGAGGAGCTGATACGCTACGCCGACTTCGCCATGTACATGGTGAAAAAAACCAACAAAGGGCAGTTCAAAGAATTCGACTACGGCTTCTACAACAAGCACTCCTATCTGCGGTACAGCAAGAACGAGATGGACATGATAATAGACAACGAGCTCATCTCCTACCAATTCCAGCCCATCATAAACGCCGCCAACGGCGAGATATACGCCTACGAGGCCCTCATGAGGCCGGGAGGCGAGACCATACAGAACCCGGCGGCGCTGGTGTCCCTGGCGCGGGCCCACTCCAGGCTGCCCCAGATAGAGCGCATAACCTTCTTCAAGGCGCTGGAAGAATTCTCCACCCTAAAGGCGGCCACGGAGACCAACTGCAAACTCTTCATCAACTCCATAGCCAGCCAGTTCCTCAACGAGGAAGAAGTGGACGAGTTCATAAAACTGCATGGCGACTTCATGGGCCGCCTGGTGCTGGAGATAACGGAAGAAGAGCGCAACGACGAGGTGGCCATGAGCCAAAAACTGGCCTTCATGCGCAGATACGGCCAAAAACTGGCGCTGGACGACTTCGGCGTGGGCTACAGCAACGAAAGCACCATGCTGGACTACTCGCCCGACTTCATAAAGATAGACATGAGCATAATAAGGAACATCCACGAGGACGAAAACCGCAAGTCCATCACCAGCAAGCTGATAGCCTACGGCAAAAACGCGGGCATCCGAATGCTGGCCGAGGGCGTGGAAGTGAAAGAGGAGATGGAATACCTAATCAGCGCGGGCATAGACCTCCTCCAAGGCTTCTACATCTGCCGCCCCATGTCAGTGCCGCCCATAGACCTGCCCGACATCAAAGCCGAAATAGCCGCCATGAAGCGGCGGCGGCATGGGTAGGGGCGGGGGGTTAAGGCAGGAACACCAGGCTCTTTTCGTCACGGAAATCGGAGTCGTATTTCACCAGGTCGTATATATGCCTGTCTTGGATGAGGCGTTTCCAGACCGTGTTCGTGGCTTTCACGAAGGCGGGGGACAGGGGCGCCTCGTTCTCCGCCAGCGGGCATCTGTAGGGCAGCCCTTCCGCAGGGAAGAGTATCATCCTCAGCTCGCCCGAGCCCGTGATGTGGGGCGCCAACGGGAAAACGCGGCATTGGAGCGGGCGCGTCTCCCTGGGGCAGAGGGGCGGCGTCTTGCACCTGACAAAATAGGCTATGCCCGACCAGCTGTCGGGGAAATCCGCTTCGGAGACCTTTGTGTAGCTCCATTCCAGCCAGTCCTCGGTTCGGGTGAACACTCGATCCTCCCCAGGCAGCAGATAGATGCCCATGGAGAACCCCTTGTCGCCGGCGTCGTCGGCGTCGCAGGTGCAACAGATGCTGCCGCACAGCCGGCCGCAGTCGCCGTCGATGGGAGAGACCCTGTTGAGGAGCCTGTATATGGCTTTGTAAGTTTTTTTTGATATGCTGCTCTTCATCCGCTTATTATCCGGGCAAGTTCAAAAAGCAATTGCAATTTGCCGCTTTTTTGATATAATTATGGGAGCGTGGGTCGATACTTGCCGCCGACGCCCAGGGGACGCCGCAGGGGAGCCCGAGGGGGCGTGGCGGCGGCGAATCCGCCCGAGGCCGCGCGGCGGCGCGCCATACGGTTATTATACCACAATGAGGGGCGTCACGCCATGGAGGTCGGGCAGGCTTCAGAGGTGCGTTTTGCGTATAATCGCGGGAGAGTTGAAGGGGAGGAAATTGCACTCGCCGTCAGGGGACAGGATAAGGCCCACTTCGGACAAGGTCAAGGGGGCCATTTTCAGCATGATAGGCGCTTATGTGGGCGAGGCCGCCGTTTTGGACGTTTTCTCAGGCTCGGGCAATCTGGGGCTGGAAGCGTTGAGCCGAGGGGCGTCGCGGTGCCGTTTCTGCGACAATTCACGGGAGAGCGTGGCGCTGATAAAGAAGAACGTCGCCGTCTGCGGCGTGGAAAGCCGCGCGGAGGTGTTCCTGGGGGATTTTCGTAAGGCTCTGTCCGAGCCCGGCTCCCGCGCGGACGTCATATTTCTGGACCCGCCCTACAGAGAGGGGCATTATCCCGAGTGCATGGCGTTGATAAGGGACAAGGGGACGCTGAAAAGCGGCGGAATAGTCGTGGCGGAGCATGATTGCGGCGTGGAGCTGCCCGACGTCGCCGGGTTCGTGAAAATAAAGACTAAAAGGTACGGCGGCACTGGAGTGACGTTGCTGCGCGAGGACGAAGGGGCGGCGACGCGGGGCGAGGACGAAAAAGCGCCTGTTTTTGGGGCCCCGTCTGAGGGAGAGGGCGGATGATGAGAGGCACGATGCTTTACGCGGGGTCTTTTGACCCCATAACTAACGGCCATTTGGACATTATCAACAGGGCGTCGGGGCTGTGCGACAAGTTGATAATAGGCGTCATTGTCAATAAATCCAAAGTTGCCAGGTATTCTTTCGAGGACCGAAAGGCGATGATAGCGCTAGCCACCGTCCATATCGCCAATGCGGAGATAGACAGTTTTGACGGCCTGCTGGCCGACTACGTGGCGGCCAGGCGGGTAGGCGCGGTGCTGAGGGGATTGCGCGCCTCGATGGATTTTGAGTACGAGATGCAAATGGCCCACATGAACGCGCGGCTTTACAAGGGGGAGGCGGAGACGGTGTTCCTGATGGCCAGCCCCGAGTTCTCTTTCATCAGTTCCAGCATGGTGAACGAGGTGTTCGGGCTGGGGGGCGACGTGGCCGGGCTGGTGCCTGACGGGGTGTTGGAATACATGAAACGGCGTGTCGGAATACATGGATGAGCGCGAAGAGAATGGAGGCGTGGCATGAAGGTGTTGGAACTGTTGGATGAGATAGACGAAATCGTCGAGACCGCTTCGGGAGTGCCGTTGACGGGCAGGATACTCATAGACGGCGGCGAGATAACGGAGATAGTGAAAGAGATACGCGTGGCGCTTCCTGACGAGATAACCCAGGCGCAATGGATAAAACAGGAGCGGCAGCACATATTGGACGAGGCCAAGCGGGAGTACGAGATAGTGATGACGGACGCCAGGAACCAGGCCGACGCCTTGGTCGAGGAGAGCGAGATCACCCAGAGGGCGAAGGCGCGCGCCTCAGAAATCAGCAAGCAGACGGAGGCCAGCGTGAAGCAGCTCAAATTGGACACATATAACTATATTGACAAGATATTGTTTGAATTCCAGGAAAAGATGGAGCAGATGAACGCGGTGTATTTCGGGGACATGTTCACGGCGCTCCAGAAAACCTTTGAGGACATCGGCCGCACCGTTCAGGGCAACCGCATGGAAATAAAGGATTTGGCGTATAAGACCCACATGGAGGAGAATGAGTATTAGCGGCGGCAATAACGCGGCGGTGGGCATTATTGCCGAGTACAACCCTTTCCACAAGGGGCATTTGCACCATTTGAGGCAATCCAGGGAGCTGACCGGCGCGGAGACAGTGGTGGCGGTGATGAGCGGGGATTTCGCCCAGCGGGGCGAGCCGGCGCTGTTGGACAAGTGGAAGAGGGCGGAGGCCGCCGTGAGGAACGGCGTGGACTTGGTGGTGGAGCTGCCGTTTCTGCACGCCTGCAACAGCGCGGAGCATTTCGCCATGGGCGGGGTCAAGTTGCTGGCGGCCATGGGGGCGGTTTCCTTCATTTCATTCGGCAGCGAGTCGGGGGACATGGCGGCGCTGTGGGAGGTCGCGGAAATACTGAGCCGCGAGACGGAGGAGTTCAAGAGGCATTTAAAGGAGGCCGCGGATTCGGGGCTTTCGTTCCCGGCGGCCAGGCAGGCGGCGGTGGAGAAGGTGGCCGGCGGGGCCGCGGCGGGGTTGCTGCTAAACCCGAACAATATATTGGCGATAGAGTATTTGAAGCAGATAAAGAGGCAGGGCGCGGCATTGGCGCCTGTCACGGTCAAGCGGCGGGGCGCGGGCTACGGCGAGGCGGCTCCTGAACAGGGCATGGCGGGGGCCGCGGCGGTGAGGAGCCTGTTCCTGTCCGAACGGAGGGACGAGGCGCTGGCGTATATGCCGAAGGAAGGCAGGGAACTTTACGAAGGGGCTGCTTTCGCGCGCATGGAGGATTTTTTTTCCATAGTCATGTACGCCGCCAGGACGAAAAGCGCGGAGGAGATAGGGGAGACGCTTTCCGCGTCGGAGGGGCTTGAACATAGGCTGAAGTCCGCGCTGGACGTGGCGGGCGACATGGAAGGGCTGATAAAGGCGGTGAAGTCCAGACGCTACACGGAGACGCGGGTGCGCAGGTTCTTGCTGCACAACGCCTTCGGCATTACGAAGGAGTTGTTCCGACGGCTGTCCGCTCCGCCCTCGCCAGGATATTTCAGGGTTCTCGCCCTGAACGGCAGGGGACGGGCGCTCCTGAGACGGGTGAAGGGCGCGTCCGCAGGCGCGGTGGTCACGAACCTCAGCCGGGGCAGGCCGACCTCGCTTGAGGGGGCCGAGATGCTGGCTTTGGACGTATTGGCGGCGGATTTGTACAACCTGGCGCTCCGCAGGTCTTTCGGGGGAAGGTCGGATTACCGCGCCAGGCCCTATATGCTCCAGTGAGGCTTGACGGTTGTGTTAGGGAGCCTACATGGCGTATAATAGTATAATGGTGTTAGTTGGCTGGCGCGCCCTGGGGAGCCGCGCCGCCGCGTAGGACGGGCGCTTTCGAGAAGGAGAAATTGGAATGAAGGTATTAATTATCAATTGTGGGAGTTCTTCGTTGAAATATCAATTGCTGGATATGACCAACGAGACGTTGCTGGCGAAGGGCCTCGTCGAGCGTATCGGCATCGAGGGTTCCGCCATAACTCATGAGAAGACGGGACGGAAGGACAAGTTCACTCTGGCGACGCCGATGGAGGACCACAACGACGCCATCAGGCACGTCATACAGGCATTGCTGGACAAAGACCATGGGGTGGTCAGCTCCATGGATGAGATAGGCGCCGTGGGCCACAGGGTAGTCCACGCGGGGGAGATGTACTCCAAATCCGTCCTGATCGACAAGTCGGTCATAAAGGCGCTGAACGACTGCGCGGACTTGGCGCCGTTGCACAACCCGCCCAATATCACGGGGATCGAGGCATGTCAGGCCATCATGCCCGGCACGCCCATGGCGGCGGTTTTCGACACGGCGTTCCATCAGACTATACCCCCCGAGGCGTATGTGTACGCCATACCTTACGAATATTATGAGAAATACCGCATACGCCGCTACGGGTTCCACGGGACGAGCCACAAGTACGTGGCGGAGCGCACGGCGGATATTTTGGGGGTCAATATCAAAGATTTGAAGATAATCACGTGCCATCTGGGCAACGGCGCCAGCGTCACCGCCATAAAGAGGGGGAAGAGCCTTGACACGTCCATGGGCTTCACGCCGCTGGAAGGGCTGGTAATGGGTACCAGGGCCGGAGACCTCGACACGGCCATCATCCAGTTCCTCTGCGAGAAGGAGGACATGTCGCTGCCTGAGATAATGAACGTCCTGAACATGGAGTCCGGCGTGTACGGGCTTTCGGGGGTCAGCAGCGATTTCAGGGACTTGGAGCAGGCCGTGGAGGCCGGCAATGAGCGGGCCGCCCTGGCCGTAAAGGTGTTCGCCCACCGAGTGAGGTTTTACATAGGCGCCTACATAGCCATCATGAACGGGGTGGACGCCATCGTGTTCACGGCAGGCCTGGGCGAGAACAGCGCGGAGGTACGCGCCATCATCTGCAACGAGCTGGGCAATCTGGGCATTAAGCTGGATTTGGTGAAGAACAAGGTGAGAGGGAAGGAGAGCGTGATCAGCAAGGACGACTCGCGCGTGGCCATACTGCTCATCCCCACCAACGAGGAGCTTATGATAGCTCGGGACACGTATAAGCTGGTTAATAAGTTGAAGAGAAACGTTTGACAGGCATCAAGTGTTCGGCGCCATGAACGGCGGATTTTCAGCTTCTGGTTCTTCGAGGCGCGAATAGGGCGGATATCGGACGGATGTCGTGCGTTTTCATCCCGGTGTAAGCCGCAGGGGATTCGTCTGCTGACGTGATATTGGCATATTTGTCAGCTTCTGCTGACGTTGGACAGGGAAATTAATTCCCGCGCGTTTTTTAGGGTTGTTTCCGTGACGTTCGCGCCGCTCAGAAGCCGGGCGATTTCGATCGCTCGCTCGTCGTCATTGAGAGTCGTGATAGAGGTGTATGTGGCCGAGTCGTCGGAACTTTTGGCTATCATTAGGTGCGTCCTGCCGCAAGCCGCTATCTGAGGGAGATGCGTGACGCACACGATTTGACGCTTCTCTGCCATTGCCAGCAGCTTTTTTCCCACTATGCTGGCGGTCACGCCGCTGATGCCGCTGTCAATTTCGTCAAATATCATGGTGGGGATATTGTCGAAGTCCCCGATGATCGCTTTGAAAGCCAACATCATACGTGACATTTCGCCGCCGGACGCTACTTTCGCCAAGGGTAAGGAGGGTTGCCCGGCATTTGTGGAGATATAGAACTCAACGGAATCTACGCCATTTTGTGAGATAATGTCGCTGGACTCATCGAATACGACCGAAAAATGCGCATTGTTGAAATTAAGACGGAGTAATTCATCGTTCACTTTTGTCTCCAGATCCGAGGCCGCTTCTTTCCTTAGGGCGGTCAAGGTTTTGCAGAGCGTCCTGAGCGCGGTCTCTTGTTCGGAGACGACGGAACTTAGTTCTGTCTTCAGCGTATCGACGTTTTCGATATCCTCAAGTTCGCGCTCGAGTCTGTCCCTGTGGTTCAGAACGGTAACTACGGATCCGCCGTGTTTGGACGTGAGGTTTTCGATCTTGTCCAGCCGGGAAATGGTCTCATCAAGAGACTCGTGAGAAAATCCAATATGCTCCGCTTTGGCTCGTATGGTTCCTGCTAGATCTTCAATTGCGTAATAGCAATCAGATATTGTATTTCTGATGTCGTCCAGATCTTTTGAATATTCAGATATATCTTGAAGAGCCCGCATGGCATTCCCGAGACCGCTTAGAGCCGATAAGCGGTCATCGTATAAGGCGTCGCGCGCCACGGTTAGTTTTTCGAATATATACCCGCTGTTTTGCAGTATGGCCAAGCGCTCCCGCAGAATCACGTCCTCGTCGGGCTTGGGATCGATCTGCCGGATTTCGGCCAGCTCATAGCGCATGAAATCAAGTCTGCGCCGGGCTTCTTCCTCGCGTTTCAGCAAATCGGCCAGTTTATCCCTTGAGGCTTTATATGATTTCCAATTTGCCGCGATTTTTTCCTTTAAGGGGAGAATGATCGGCGCATGATAAAAATCAATAAGCTCCAGATGCTTTTCCGTCTTGAATAGGGACTGATGGTCATATTGTCCGTGAATATCGACCAATTTTGAGGTAAGAGAGGAGAGTTGCGACAAGGTGACGATCATTCCGTTGATTCTGGCCGTGCTCTTGCCGTTGACGGATATCTCCCGAGTCAGTATTGCCTCTGAATCGTCGCTTGCGCGCAGATAGGGCGCGTCGTCGCGAGGAAAGTGTTCGGGCAACTCTATAATCATTTGTATGATCGCCTTTTCCTTGCCGCTGCGAACCATGGCGCTATCGGCTCGACTGCCAAGAGCCAGACTTATCGCTTCAATGATAACGGATTTGCCGGCGCCTGTTTCGCCGGTGATGACACACAAGCCTTCTGAAAGCTCCATATCCAAGCGTTCTATTGTGGCAAAGTCGTGAATGGCGATGTTTCTTATCATAGCGGATATCTCAACATTTCCTTGAAACGGGAAACCAGCGAGGCGACATTTTGCGGCTCGTTAACGACCAAAAATATCGTGTTGTCTCCGGCAATGCTACCCAATATATTGGGCAGACTCATGGAATCTATGGTCTCGGCCGCCGCGTTGGCACATCCGGAAAGAGTCTTTATCACGATGATATTTCCGGAATCAGAAACAGACTGAATCGTCTCGCGAAATATTTTCGCGAAGCGATCAACGGAATTTTGAACATTGAACGAATTTGCGACATATTTGTATTTTCCGTCAGAGGTGAGCGTCTTTAACAGCTGCAGTTCTCTAATGTCACGAGACACCGTGGCTTGAGTCACGCTGAAGCCGTTCTCCTTCAGCAGTTCGGCGAGCCGTTCTTGCGTGTCTACTTGGTGCGTGCTGATAATATCCAATATTTTGTTTTGCCGTGAATAACGCATACGCTGACTCCTTCTCGCGATAAACGCAGTTAAGCGGTAACTGTTCATTCAAAGGTTGCTCTGAAACGCGGGGCAAAAGCCAATGCGGCCCAACGGGGAAAAGACCGGCGCGCGTACAACATCCAGCCGATATGGCAACAGGCAACCCCATTAAATTATACCATAACGCCAAGCTCTATGGTATAACTTATATCATCATCCTGAGTTTTTACAATATTGCTTCTCGTATTTTGGCAAAAATAATGCATAACTTCCCCACCACCCGCCAGTTTTTGTGATATAATTAGGTTATCCGGGCGCCTCCCCATCACGCCCGGCAACACGCATACCATTGGAGGTGGTAACCATTTTCAAGAACACCAACGAATTCATAAGAGAATACCGCGCCGAGTTCGCGGACCATTTGGGAAAAGCATTTGAGGAAAGCAGCCCGCTGGAGCGCTATACCATGCTGGTGCGGCTGATTCGCAGGCATATAAGCAGGCAGTGGGTGTACACCAACACCCAGTACGGCAAAAAGGACGGGGACAAGCAGGTCTACTACTTCTCCATGGAGTTCCTCATCGGCAAGCTGCTGAACAACTACCTGGTAAACCTGGGAATACGCGAGATAGTGAGCGATGGCTTGGCCCAGCTGAAGGTGGATCTGGACGACATCGTCAGCCTGGAGGTGGACGCGGGGTTGGGCAACGGCGGCCTGGGAAGGCTCGCCGCCTGCTTCCTGGACTCCATGGCCTTCCTGGGCATACCGGGCCACGGCAACGGCATCCGGTACAAATTCGGCCTGTTCCGCCAGAAAATAGTGGACGGCCAGCAGGTGGAGCTGCCTGACAACTGGCTGCAGCAGGGCTACCCCTGGGAGATACGCAAGCCCGAGAAATCCGTGGTCGTCAGATTCAACGGCAACGTGAACTGGGTTCAGGACGGGCAGCGTCTGAGATTCGTCCATGAAAACTACGACGCGGTGCTGGCCGTGCCCTACGACGTGCCCATCATCGGCTACGCCAGGGACGACCAGATAAACACCCTCCGCCTGTGGAGCGCGGAGCCTGCGGGGGAGGAATTCGACTTCGCCTCCTTCAACCGCGGGGACTACGCCAAGGCGCTGCACTCCCGCTCGGACGCGGAGGCCATATCGTACGTGCTGTACCCCAACGACAACAACCAGTCGGGCCAGGAGCTGAGGCTGAAGCAGGAGTATTTCCTGGTGGCCGCGGGGGTGGCCGCCATCGTCCAGAGGTACAAGAGGAAGCGGGGGAACCTTCTGGAGCTTAACGACAATATCTCCATACACATAAACGACACCCATCCCGCGCTCTGCGTGGCGGAACTGATGCGCATACTGGTGGACGAGGAGGACATGGACTGGGAGCGGGCGTGGACTATCACCGTGAACACCGTCTCCTTCACCAACCACACGGTCATGCCCGAGGCGCTGGAGCGCTGGCCCGAGGAGATGTTCCGCCGCCTGCTGCCCAGGATATACATGATAATATGCGAGATAGACCGACGCCACCGCATACTGCTGGAGAGCCACGCGGCCACCAAGAGCCAGGTGGCGAACACCGCCATCATCCGCGACGGCCAGCTGCACATGGTGAACCTGGCCGTCATAGGCAGCCATTCCGTGAACGGCGTGGCTGCCCTGCACACGGAGATACTGAAGCGCGACCTGCTGCGCGACTTTTACGTCAGCTTCCCCTACAAGTTCAAGAACGAGACCAACGGAGTGTCCCACCGCCGCTTCCTGCTCTGCGCCAACCCCGGCCTGTCGGGGCTTATCACCGAATGCGTGGGCGAGGGCTGGGCGAAGGATTTCAGCCGCGTGGAGGGCCTGCTGGACTTCGAGGGGGACGCGGGCCTTTTGGACAGGCTGGGCGAGGTCAAGCGGGGCAACAAAGTGAGGCTGGCCAAATACGTGAAGGAATCCACGGGCGTGGCCCTGGACCCCGACTCCCTCTTCGACGTTCAGGTCAAGCGCATACACGGCTACAAGCGCCAGCTTCTGAACGTGCTGCAGATTTTGTCATTGTACAATAACATAAAGGACCATCCGAACGGCCATTACACGCCCTGCAGCTTCATCATCGCGGGCAAGGCCGCGCCGGGCTACCACTTGGCGAAAATGATAATTCAACTCATCTGCTCCCTGGCCGATAAAATAAACAACGACCCTGTGGCCAGCCGCTTCATAAAGCTGGTGTTCGTGGAAAATTTCAACGTCACCATAGGCGAGATGATCTACCCCGCGTCTGACATAAGCGAGCAGATCTCCATCGCGGGGAAGGAGGCCTCAGGCACGGGGAACATGAAGCAGATGATGAACGGCGCCATCACCCTGGGCACGCTGGACGGCGCCAACGTGGAGATAAGGGACGCGGTGGGCGAGGAGTACATGGGGCTGTTCGGCCTGCGGGTGGACCAGGTCATGAGTTTCTACCTGAAGGGCGGCTATCTGTCCTGGGACGCCTACCACGAGGACCCGAGGCTCAAAAAAGCGCTGGATCAGCTGATAAGCGGCTTCTTCTCAGGCGCCGGCAATGAGTTCAAGGACATTTACAACAGCCTTCTCAGGGACAACGACGAGTATTTCGTCCTGAAGGACTTCGACTCCTACACGGACGCCTGCCACAGGCTGTACAGCTGGTACGAGGACAAGCGGCGCTGGAACGCGGCGTCCCTGCGGAACATCGCCCGCTCTTGGCAGTTCTCCAGCGACGAGACCATAAAGCGCTATGAGAGCGACATATGGAACAGGCTTTGATATGCTTTGATACATAGGAAAGGATGTGAAGCGCCTTGACCAAAAAAGATTGCGTCGCCATGCTTCTGGCAGGAGGCCAGGGCAGCAGGCTGGGGGCCCTAACCGCCCTGGTGGCCAAGCCCGCGGTGTCCTTCGGGGGCAAATACAAAATCATCGATTTCAGCCTCAGCAACTGCATAGCGTCGGGCATTGACACGGTGGGAGTGCTGACCCAGTACAGGCCGATGATGCTGAACGCCTATATCGGCACCGGCGCGGCCTGGGATTTGAACGAGACGGGAGGGGGCGTCCACATACTCCCCCCTTATCTCAGGCAGGGGGGCGGCGAGTGGTACACGGGCACGGCCAACGCCATTTTCCAGAACCTGGACTTCATCGCCAGCTACAGGCCCGAGCATGTGCTGATTCTCTCGGGCGACCACATATACCAGATGGCCTACGACAAGATGCTGGCTTTCCACAAAAACAGCAAGGCGGACGTGACCATCTCCGTGATGGAGGTGCCCTGGGACGAGGCGTCCCGCTTCGGCATACTGACCGCCGCCGAGGACGGGCGCATAACCAAGTTCGCCGAGAAGCCCGAGAACCCCGACAGCAACCTGGCGTCCATGGGGATTTACATCTTCGGCGCCCAACTCCTGCAAGACGCGCTTACCGAGGACGAGAACGACCCCGAATCCTCCAAGGATTTCGGGCATGATGTGATACCGCGGCTTCTGGCGCAGGGCAAATCCCTGTACGCCTTCAAATTCAAGGGCTACTGGAAAGACGTGGGTACAATAGAAAGTTATTACAACGCGAACATGGAGCTGTTGCAGGACGACCCGCCTTTCAACATCTTCGACCATAAGGTGCGCATACTGTCCAACAGCAATATCTACCCGCCCCAATACATCTGGCCCGAGGCGAAGGTGGTGAACAGCCTCATCTGCAACGGGTGCAGCGTGAGGGGCACGGTGATAAACTCCATACTCAGCCCCAACGTCAAGGTAGGCGAGGGCTGCTCCGTGATAAACTCCATAATACTGCCCGAGACGAGGATTGAGCGGGGCTGCACCCTGCAGAAGGTGATCGTGGGGGAAAACACCCTGATAAACAAGGACAGCTTCCTGGGCGCCCCCCATGAGGGCGGAGAACCGCCCCAGCAGGGCATCACCGTGGTAGCCGACAACATGTCCTTAGCCGAGGGCACGCGCGTCGTGGAAGGCGACAACGTGTACTACGACCGATAAGCGCGAACAGGCGCCAAGGCGACGGCGGCTGAGGGCAGGGCCGACGGCGGCGGGACGGGAAAAGAAGCGTGAGGGGGGATTGTGAAACAGACGGCAAGGAGGGGGATAACGCAAGTGGGCTTTCCGCAACAGGTTTCCGCAGCGCCGACGCTATGTGGAAAAAAGACAGGCGGACGCCGCGCAGGATTTTTTCCGCAGGGCTAGGAACGCGAAGAGAGGGAGGAGGCTGGGGTCACAGGAGCTTTAGCTCCGTCGTGCCCCGCCCTTGAGGAGCGCAGCGCTTCAGCGCGTGGCGCTCCACCATGGAGCGTACTTGCAGTACGTGACTGACGACCGAACGAGCAGCGCCGACGCTATGCGGGAAAAAGACAAGCGGCACACGAGAGGGGGAATCGTAAATACCATGCTAGACGAAGTGATGGGCCTTATATGCGCCAATTACAACACTGACAGGCTGGGCGCCTTGACCGAGGACAGGCCGTTGGCCTCATTGCCTTACGGGAGCCGTTACCGGCTGATTGACTTTGTGCTTTCCAACATGGTGAACGCGGGCATACGCACCGTGGGCGTCGTCATGCCTTATATGTACCGCTCCATGCTGGATCATCTGGGGGCCGGCAAGTCCTGGTTCCTCGACCGCAAGTTGGGGGGCATGTTCATACTGCCGGGCTCCATATACGGGTTCCGCCACATGAGTACCCAGTTCCTGGTCAAGGACATGATCAGGAACCTCGACTATCTTGTGAGGGATTCCAAGGAATACGTCGTGTTGACCACGGCGAACCAGATATACAACATGGACTACAAGCGGTTCATCGAGGCCCACGCCAACAGCGCCGCCGACGTGACGCTGGTCTATCGCAGCGAGAACCCGGCGAAGCGGGCGCGGGGCCTGTTTTTGGATTTGAATTTCGAGAAGCGGGTGACCAAGATGGTTTTGGTCAGGCGCGGCCAGACGAACGAGGAGGCCCCCCCGCCCGCGCTGTTCGCGGACTGCCTCATCATCAGGCGCGAGCAGCTGGTTGACCTCATCGGCTGGTACCAGGCGGTGGACCACATGGACCTGCTGGACGTGCTGTCGGAGAACCTGGGCAATCTGCAGGTCTACGGCTATGAGTTCAACGGCTACCTGGGCAGGGTGGATTCCATCGATTCGTACCTGAGGTGCAGCATGGAGGCGCTCATGCCCGAAAACCAGGACGAGCTGTTCTACGGCAGGCGGCCGGTGCTGACGAAGGTGCGCGACGGCGTCCCCACCAGGTACTGCAAATCCTCCAACGTCACCAATTCCCTCGTGCCCAACGAATGCACCATAAAAGGGCGCGTCGAGAACAGCATACTCTTCCCCGGAGTGCTGGTGGAGGCTGACGCGGTGGTGAAAAACAGCGTGATAATGCAGAGAGGCGTGGTGAACAGGAACGCCGTGGTGGAGAACGTCATAGCGGACAAGTTCGTGAATATAGGCGAGGGCGCCATCATAATGGGGAGCCATGACCATCCCCTGGTGCTGAAAAAACGCAGCGCCATGTGACGGGGCCCCATCCCTTCGCGGACGCGCGGTTTTAAGTAGGCGCGTGGCGGGCGCGACCCGCGCGCGGCATTCGGAGTCACGGTATTGGAGGCTAAAATGAACGTTTTGTATGCGATATTCGAGGCGTCGCCCTTCGCCAAAACGGGCGGCCTGGGAGACGTGGGGGGCGCCCTGCCGCAGTTCCTGAAGGAAGGCGGCGTGGACGTCCGCGTCATCATGCCAAAGCATGACGCCATACCCGAGCGCTTTAAGAGCAAATTCCGAAAGATATTCAACTTCCAGATGCAGCTGGCCTGGCGGCAGCTGTATTGCGGCGTGGAGATGCTTAAATACAAAGGCGTCACCTTCTACTTCATCGACAACGAGCAATATTTCAAAAGGGACTCCTTATACGGCTACGACGACGACCCCGAGCGGTCGGCCTTCTTCTGCAAGGCCGTGCTGGAGTGCCTGACCAAGCTGGACAAATTCAAGCCCAACGTGATACATTGCAACGATTGGCACACCTGCCTGATACCCGTCATGCTCAAGGAGTATTTCGGCGACCATCCCTATTATTACGACATCAAGAGCGTGGTGAGCATACACAACCTGAAATTCCAGGGCATAACGGGCAGATACCACCTGGGCGACCTGCTGTCCATGGAGCATCATTCGGCGGCCAGGGACTATCTGTCCTGGGAATGGGGCGAGGCCATCAATTTCCTGAAAGGCTCCTTCTACTACGCCGACGCCATAACCACCGTCAGCCCCAGCTACGCCGAGGAGATAAAGACCCCGTTTTTCGGGGAGAACCTGGACGGCGTGCTGCGGCAGCGGGAGGATCGGCTTTTCGGCATATTGAACGGCGTTGACTACGACGAGTACGACCCCGCCTCGGACAAGGCCATATACGGCGCCTACAAGCGCGGCGAATGGGAGGGCAAGGCGCTGAACAAGGCGGGGCTGCAGGACGAGATGGGTCTGCCCGCCGAGCCTGACGTGCCGTTGCTGGCCCTCATCAGCAGGCTGACCGAGCAGAAGGGAGTGGATCTGCTGGCCCACGTCATGGACGAGCTGATGGCCGAGGACGTGCAGATGGTGGTCTTGGGGAACGGGGACTGGTTCTATGAGGAAAAGTTCCACTATTTCATGAGCCGCTACCCCGACAAACTTTCCGCCCGCATAGGTTTTGACGAGAAGCTTGCCCACAGGATATACGCGGGGGCGGACATGTTCCTCATGCCGTCGCGCTTCGAGCCTTGCGGCCTGTCTCAGCTCATAGCTCTGAAATACGGCACGGTGCCCATAGTCCGCGAGACGGGGGGGCTGAAGGACACGGTGGCTCCCTACAATGAGTTCAGCGGCGAGGGCACGGGCTTCGGCTTCGTGAATTACAACGCCCACGAGCTGCTGTTCGCCGTCAAGCGGGCCTGCGCCCTTTACCGCGCCTCCAAGGAGGCCTGGCGCGTGATGCAGCTTGCGGGCATGTCCGCCGATTTCAGCTGGAAGGCTTCGGCCAGGCGCTATATCAAGCTTTATGAAGGGCTGTACAAGAGGCCGAAGGTCACGCGCAAAGAGATACGCCTGTAAGAGGCGCGTCCCCGTCGAGCCACAGGGTTTGGGAAGCCGCCCGCGGCGGCGCCGTTAGGATGTTTACCTATGAATAAAATCACTTTGCACCATGATTCGCATAAGCCCGAGTACCGCTCCCCCTTCGGGGCGGTGCCTTGCGGGACGGCCGTGCGGCTGGCCCTGGACGTGTCGGGGCTGTCTACGGACTGCCAGGTCAGCCTGCGGGTCTGGTTCCAGGACTCGGGGGAGACCCTCATCCCCATGGTTCTGGAATCCGAGCCCAGGGAGGCGCCCGAGACTGAGGACGCGACGGCCTTCGCGGAGACCAATTCCGTTCGCAGATACGCGGCCGAGTACAAGACGCCCGGCTGCGTCGGCTTGGCCTGGTACTATTTCATAGTCCAGAGCGTGGGCATCACCAGGTACTACGGCAACAACCCGCAAAATCGCGGCGGGGTGGGCGCCGAGGCGTTCTCGCCCCCGCCCTCCTACCAGGTGACCGTCTACGAGCCCACGGAGGTTCCCGCCTGGTGGAAGGAAGGGCTGGTCTACCAGATTTACGTTGACCGTTTCGCCAGAGGGCAGGATTGGAAGGAGCGCTTTTTCGACTCCATCGGGGACGAGGGGCGGGAGGGCCCCACCCGCGTCCTGCAGGCCGAATGGAGAGACGCCCCATTTTTGTATAAAGACGACAGGGGTTGGGTCATGCGCTGGCCCTTCTTCGGCGGAACCCTCGAAGGCGTGAGGGAGAAATTGCCGTACCTGAGGAGCCTGGGCGTCACGTCCATATACCTAAACCCCATATTCGAGGCGGCCAGCAGCCACAAGTACGACACGGGGGACTACATGAAGATAGACCCGGGCTACGGCGACGAGGCGGGGTTCCGCGCCCTGGCGGAGGCGGCGGAGGCGGCGGGCATGTCCCTGGTGCTGGACGGGGTTTTCAGCCACACGGGCGCGGACAGCGTCTATTTCAACAAATACGGCAATTATGACTCGCAGGGGGCGTGGCAGTCGAAGGACTCCCCCTACCGCAAGTGGTACCGCTTCGACTACAGCGCCGTAGGCTATGAGTGCTGGTGGGGGGTGGCGGACCTGCCCAACGTGGACGAGACCGACCCCGACTACCAGGAGTTCATCGTGAGCGGCGAAGACAGCGTGATACGCCATTGGCTGAGGGCGGGGGCCAGAGGCTGGCGGCTGGACGTGGCCGACGAGCTGCCCGACTCCTTCATCAAAAACCTGCGGGCGGCGCTGAAAGAGACCAAGCCCGACGGACTGCTCCTGGGGGAGGTCTGGGAGGACGCGTCCAACAAGCGCAGCTACGGCGTCATGCGGGAATATCTGCTGGGCCGTGAGCTGGATGCCACCATGCATTACCCCTTCAGGGATTTCAGCATAGACTTCGCCCTGAACCGCATTTCCCCCGCCGAGGTCCACTCGCGGGTCATGAGCATATACGAGAATTACCCTCGCGAGAATTTTTACGCCTGCATGAACCTAATCAGCAGCCATGACCGCATGCGCGTCCTCTCCGTCCTGGGCGAGGCGCCCGACGAGCGTTCCCTCAGCGACTGGCAGAAACAGTCGTTCCGCCTGGACTGCGGGCAGAGGGACTTGGCGCGACGCAGGATGAAGCTGCTGTCCCTTTGGCAGATGGCCTTCCCCGGCGCCCCCCACATCTTCTACGGGGACGAGGCGGGGGTGGAGGGCTACTCCGACCCCTACAACCGAGCCCCCTTCCCTTGGGGCAAGGAGGACGAGGACTTGTCCAATTGGTACAGGATCGTCACCGGCCTCAGAGCCGAGTACGACGTGCTGAGAAAGGGCGGCTTCACCTCCCTCGGGGGCTATCAGCATATTTACGCCTTCGTTCGGGACAATCCCCTTGAACGGGTTCTGGTCTTCCTGAATCCTTCCCGTAGCTGCGGGGAGGACGTGGAGATACCCGTCCTCGAGGGAGAGAACGTGTTCCTGGAGCTTCTTTCAGGGGGCGTCCTGGCGCCTGAAAGGCGGGAGGGCGGCGAGACGCTGCGCCTGTCCGTCGGCCCTCTCGAGTGCAGGGCCGTGTACGCCAGGAAGGCGCCCTCAGGCTCCCTGACCATGAAAGACCGTCCCCGCGCGGCGGGGGTGCTGCTCCACGTGACCTCCCTGCCCTCGGACACGGGCTGCGGGGACTTCGGGGCCGCCGCCCGCGAGTTTTGCGACTGGCTGGCTTCGGCGGGGCAGAAGATATGGCAGATACTGCCGCTGACCCCTGCGGGGGCCGGGCATTCGCCCTATTCGGGCTGCTCGGCTTTCGGCGGGAACGAGCTTTTGCTGGATTGCGCCGCTTTCGTGGGGGACGGGCTGATAGGCGAGAAAGACCTGCCCAAGCAGAACCTCACCGCCCAGGCGCTGCGCAACATCATACCAGGGGGCAAATGCCTCTCGGACTTCGAGAGGGCCGCGACGGCCAAACGCCCCGCATACGAAAGGGCCTTTGCCGCTTTTGACCTGTCCGACCCCGAATTTCGGGCGTTCTGCGAGGAAAACGCCTGCTGGCTGGGGGATTACGCCCTCCACAGGGCGCTGACCGCCCATTTCGGCGGCACGGCCTGGCAGGATTGGCCCGAGGACATACGCGACCGCAAGCCTGAGGCGCTGGCCGATTATTCGAGGCGCCTGGCCGACTCGATAAATTTCCACAGATTCCTCCAATACCAATTCGACAGGCAGTGGCGCGGGCTGAGGGCCTACGCCCGCTCCAAGGGGATTTCCGTCCTGGGCGACATGCCGCTCTACGTGGCTGCCGACAGTTGCGACGCCTGGGCGCGTCGTGAGCTTTTCGCCCTGGACGGGCGCGGGAGGCCCCTCAAGACGGGCGGGTGCCCGCCCGACGCCTTCACGGAGGACGGCCAGAACTGGAAAACGCCGGTGTTCGACTGGAAAGCCTGCAAGGCCGACGGCTGGCGCTGGTGGATAGACCGTTTCAGGCGCAATCTCAAGCTTTACGATTTTCTCAGGCTAGACCACTTCAGGGGCTTCGACGCCTGCTGGGAGATACCCGGGGACGACTTGACGGCCAAGGGCGGCGTGTGGATCAAAGGCCCCGGCAAGGAGCTGTTCGAGGCGGCGGCCGCGGAGCTTGGCCCGTTGCCCTTCCTGGCCGAGGATTTGGGCGTCATCACCTCCAACGTGGAAGATTTGAAGAACACCTTCATGTGGCCCGGCATGAGGGTTTACCAGTTCCACGCGGACAGAATGGCCCTTCGCGGGCGCAAGGAGTTTGAAGCCCTGGCGGGCGCGAAAGCCGCAGGCGAGGCTACGGCCGGCGCCGGCGTCCCCGAAGCGCGGGAAGCGGCGGGAAGCGTCATGCAGGTGTATTACACGGGCACCCACGACAATGACGCCCTGATGTCCTGGGCGGAGGAGGCCCTCGCCCCCTCGCGGCGCGAGAAGGGCGCGGAAGAAGGCGGGGCGCCTTTGGACGCGGAAGCGCGGGCGGCGGTTAAGGCCAAGTGCGTGGAGATAATAGAGGGGCTGTACGGCTCGGACGCCATGTGGGTCATATTGCCGTTGCAGGACGTCTGGTTCCTGGGCTCCCAGGCGCGGATGAACACCCCCGGCGTGGCCGAGGGCAACTGGGCGTGGGCCGCCCCGAAGGAAGGGTTCACGAAGGAGTCGGCGGCATTTTTAAAAGACCTGGCCACGACGTTCCTGCGATAGGGCGCCGCCGCGAAGGGGGGCGGCCTCTGTTTGATTTTAGTATAAAAGGGTAACGTATACAGTATTGGAGCGTTGCGGCATGGGCGCGGCGAGTCGCGCTCCCGCCCGAGGGCGGGGCGAGGCGCCTGCCGCCGACAAGACGGCAGTCCCGCTTCCGTCGCGGCGCATGGTTTATATTTATGGGTTAATGGATCAGGAGGATGATTATGGCAAAATTTGTATGCGGAATTTGCGGTTATGTCCACGAGGGCGCCGAGGCGCCGGAGCGTTGCCCGCAGTGCGGGGCGCCGGGCTCGAAGTTCAGCAAGCAGACGGAAGGCAAGCTTAACTGGGCCGACGAGCACCGCATCGGCGTGGCCGAAGGGGTTGACGCGGAGGTGCTGGAAGGGCTGAGGGCCCATTTCAACGGCGAGTGCGCCGAAGTCGGCATGTACCTGGCCATGAGCCGCCAGGCCGACAGGGAGGGCTACCCCGAGGTGGCTGAAGCTTATAAGCGCATAGCCTTCGAAGAGGCGGAACACGCGGCCAAGTTCGCCGAGCTTCTGGGCGAGGTGGTCTACGCGGACACGAAGAAGAATCTTCAGCTTAGGGTGGAGGCCGAATTCGGCGCCACCGCCGGAAAGAAGGCCATAGCCACCAAGGCGAAGGAACTGGGCTTGGACGCCATCCACGACACAGTCCACGAAATGTGCAAAGACGAGGCCCGCCACGGCAGCGCCTTCAACGGCCTGCTGCAGAGGTACTTTTCCTAAAAATCCTTGTTAGCAGTTTCTGTGGGGCCAGGCGCGAGCCTGGCCCTCGCGGGTTTTTGGGGCGGCCGCCGGGTCGGGGCGTGGGAGATGTAGCATAGGCAGACGAAAAACCTCATCAGGAGGGCAGAGGAGGGCTCCAATAAATCCTCTTTACGCGCTTTGGACATGACATTTGTGTTAAATTTTTAATAACGGCTTATAATGCGGAAATATGCGTAGTATAATATTGTGTGGCATGATATTACAAGAAGTTCGTGAGGCTCGTCGCGACGGACAAGGAGGTACGGTCTGGCGGTCACGCGGCGGTTTCGTTCGTATAGGGGGAAAACATGGTTCAAAAGCACAGCGCGTGTATTATTGCTCCGCCAACTAAACATTGCGCATTCGCCGGTCTTTTTTCCGTCGGACCGCGTTGGCGGAACCCGCTGATACTCCCAGTATCAACGGAACCCGCCGCCTTGCCCGACAGAAAAAATCCTCGCCGAAGTGGTTTCAGCGCAACATTTAGTCGGTGGAGCAATAACATGACAGCATCGTTCCGATCGTTTGACAAAGAGACGTTTTTATTTTGGTCAAGTAACGTTGCATCTTGGTTTTTCGCTCACCTGGTTCGACACGTGGCCATCGTCGCCATGATAATCATCGCGACGGCAATGATGGCGGATGACACTGTCGCCGTTCATGCTCTTTCCGACACTACGGAATCTACAGAAGTGACCTTGCGCGTGAACGGCGCGAACGTGACCACAGACGTGCCGCCCGTAATAATAAGCGATCGCACCATGGTTCCCGCCCGCGCCGTGTTTGAGTCAGTGGGCGGCGAAGTTCTGTGGCATCAATACTTAACGCCCCCGCAAGTAACCGTGTCCTATGCGGGGATCAGAGTCAACCTCACCATAGACTCCGCCGTGGCTAAGGTAAACGACGTGGATGCCGTGCTGGACGTGCCCGCGCAGATCGTTAACGATCGGACTCTCATTCCGGTCAGGTTTGTGTCCGAATCCATAAATTTTAAAGTCGAATGGGACGAAAACAACAGAGTAGTCGATATATACACGCCAGAATATCTGTCGAGACCTGTAGGCGCGGAAATAAAAAAAATAGACGTTACTGCCGATCAAAACGGCACGGTCGTCAAGATCAGCGCGGCAGGCATTGTAGAAAGCTATACAGGTCATGCCGAATCTAAACGTTATATATTGGAAGTGAAAGGCGCCGCTTTTGTCGCTACCACCGGTTCTTTGGAGTGGCAACGGGAAATATCGCAAGTGCGAGGCGTAAGCGTCTCACAATACTCGCTTAGCGCGTCCGAAGGCGGTATCGGGCTTGTGGCTCCATACAGCCTAGGAGAAGGTCAAGAAACCTTAAATCGGTCGTCTTCCGCTTCCCTTGGGTTAGAAGATGGAGGCGTCGCGAATACGAATGGCGGCAATGATGCGGCTGTGAGCGTCACCCGGTTCGTGTTCGACCTGTGTGAGGATGATATTCCCGTCGTGACCGTGTCAGAAGGCAAGGATGTCATATGGTTGGCTTTTTCAAAACCTGTGGCGCCTTTTAATCCGTGGGGTGACGGCGTGTTGCGCGTTATACTCGATCCTGGGCACGGAATTGAGACTCCAGGCAAACGCAGCCCCGACGGCTCCTTTGTCGAATACAGCTTTTCAAGGGAGATGGCAGATCGAATTAAATGGCATTTGGAACGTCATGGCGTGGCTACCGTTTATACCGTCTATGACGAGACGGACATGTCGTTGGCTGACAGATGTAAGGTTGCCAATGAAAGCGGAGCCGATGTATTTGTCAGTTTGCATGCGAACGCCGCAGGCACGGGAAAATCATGGACTAGCAGCCACGGTTGGGAAATCTACGTGTACAAAAAGGGCAGCTATTCTGAAGGACTGGCCAAAGCCATACAAAACCACAGCATACCTGCCAATGGGCTGACGGATAGAGGAATAAAGGCGGAACGTTTCTACGTCATACGGAACGTGAACATGCCCGCAGTATTGATAGAGCATGCTTTTTATACGAACAAAGACGAAGTGGCGTTGCTGAAATCCCCGGAGTACAGGGAACAACTGGCGATAATGGACGCCAAGGGCATACTGGAATTCCTCGGCGTCCCATGGAGCGAACCATAGAGAACCCGACGCAGGCTGTACGGGCGGGTTATGTTTACAAATCGCCTTCCGTGCGGTTGGCCTTCACCCAATCGACCACTTCTTTTTGGTCGAACCTGATATTCTTGCCCAGTTTAATGAATGGCAAGCCTCGCTTTTTCAGATTGTAAACGGTACTTCTTGTGACTTGTAGCATCTCACTGACATCGTCAATCGTAAGAAACTTGATATCCGTCGTTGACATCAAGAATTCCCCCTTTCGCTAAAGTATTCATATAAATGGGCTGTAATAATACCTGTTCTCTACATCATACAATATTATGCTGCAAAAATCAACAAGTAGCAAAATTAAATATTGTAACAATTCAAATATCCTCAAATATTCTGTGGCCATCAAGCTAGTGCGAACGTGCGCCACGCGAACGCGGTGAGCGTCTGGTAGGCGCCCTGTGAGGCTTCCCCGCACCGCAAGCCCGAAGGGCGCGGCGGGACGGATGGAAGCTACCGTCAACATTTGAAAGCATTGTCTTTTGAAATCTAATACTAATCCGCATTTAATACTGCTCCCTCACTAAAATACAGACTGAGAAGCGAATTAGTAAATACTATCTTTCGACATCCGCCCAATAATTTTGGGCGAAATTAAAAAAAGGATAAGTATAACGGCGAATATGCGCAGTATAAAAGGTTTCGAATAAGAAATAAATCAGGCATTTAAAAGAAAAACTTATTGACAATACGAAAAAAATGTTTTACTCTAAGTAAAGAAGCAATATCTAGCATGGCCGGCGCCCTTACGGGCGGATCCTTTGCCGCTTGGACGTCCGGGCCGCGCGCGCCTTGTCGGAGGGGTCGCGTCGCGACGGCGCCAGGGACTTCGTTGCGCGCTTAACGGAAATGGAGGCACGTATATGGATGAGAAATCCAAAAAGAGCATCGCTTCAGTCATAAAGTCCATAGAGATAATGGAAAGCATCGCGGAGTCCGACGACGGGCTGGGGGTAACGGAAATCAGCAACAAGCTGCGCCTGAGCGTCAGCTCCACCTACCACATCCTCAACACCCTCAGACTGAGGCGCATGGTCACGCAAAATCCCAGAACCAAGAAATACCACATCGGGTTCAACCTGTTTCGGATAAGCAGCAGGGCGAAGGAGCAGAACCTGCTGGGCAGCCTGGCCATGCATTACCTGGAACGGCTCAGGGACGACTTGGGGGAGACCGCGAACCTGGCAGTCATGGAGGGCGACCGCATGGTCTGCGTGGCTCAGGCTGAGAGCCGCCAAATGCTGCGCCTGTTCACCAGGCCCGGCGTGGCCGCGCCGTTCCAGAACACGGGGGGCGGCAAACTGCTGGCGTCCTACCAGCCCAAGAGGATATTGGAGGCGATGCTGAGACAGGCGAATTTCGAGAAATTGACGGAAAACACCATCACCGACATGGAAAGTATGATGAGGGAGATTGAAAAGACCAGGGAGAAGGGCTTCGGCGTGGACGACGAGGAACGGGAGATAGGCGTGTTTTGCGTCGCGGGGGCGGTGTTCGACTCCCTCGGGGACGCGGTGGCGGCCATAAGCGTTTCCGGGCCGACGAACAGGATGAGGGGCAGAGTGGAGGAAATCGCGGGGAAGATTAAAGAAGTGGCGGCGGAGTTCTCGGCGGAGCTGGGCTACAGCCGCAGGGAGGCGTGACGCCGCGCCCCGTTTTAGGGACGTCCTCCCGCGCCTCCGCAGGCTTGGCGGGTTTGGCGCGGGCGGAGCAGTAATACGATTGAAAAGGAGAATTGCGGTATGAAAGCAGCTGAAGCTATCGTCCAAATAATGGTGAAAGAGGGGATTACTGACGCTTTCGGCATTCCGGGGGCGGGGATCAACGTGGTGTACAAGTATCTGGACGGGGCGCCCATCGCCCATTACCTCATGAGGCACGAAGAAGCCTGCGCCCACGCGGCGGACGGCTACTTCAAAGCCTCCCACAAAATCGCGCTGGCCATATGCACCTCAGGGCCCGGCGCCACGAACCTGGTGACCGGCCTCTACAGCGCCTTCGCGGACTCCACGCCCTTGCTGGCCATAACGGGCCAGGCCAACAGTTGGCAATTGGGGCAGGAGGCGTTCCAATGCGCGGACATAGCCAAGATATGCGAGTCCGTGACTAAGAAGTCCTATTGCGTGACGGACGCGGCGAAGATTCCCGAGATAATGAGGGAGGCGTTCTTCCTCATGAGGGAGGGCAGGCCAGGCCCCGTGCTGATAGACCTGCCTCTGGACATACAGCAGGCCGAGATAGACTTCGACATTGACGACTATCAGCCCGCGCCCGTGACGAAACCGGCGCCTGAGGCCGCCAAGATATCCGCCGCGCTGGACATGCTGGGCGACGCGAAGGCGCCCGTCATCATCATGGGCGGAGGGGTCGTGCTGGCCGAGGCCGAGGCTCGGGTCACGGCGCTGGCCGAGTATCTGGGCATCCCCGTCATCACCACCTACATGGCCAAGGGCGGAATGCCCAAAGAGCATCCCCTGAACGCCGGCCACGCGGGCATCCAGGTGGGGCAGCCCATAGGGAACAAGGTGTTCCTGGATTCCGACCTGGTTCTGGGCATAGGCTGCCGCTTCACAGACAGGCACACGGGGAATCTGGCGGTATACAGGGGCGAGCGCAAATTCATACACATCGACATAGAAAAATCCCAATTCGGCAAGGTCTTCGAGCCGGATTTGGCGGTGCTGGCCGACGCGGGCCTGGCGGCGGAGGCGCTTTTGGCCGAGGCCAAGCGCAGAGGCATGAAGCCCGTGTCCGCCAGAGGCGCGGAGGTGGCGGGCATGAGGGAGGCATTGCGCAGGAAAACGGATTTCGACGTGCTGCCCATGCTGCCCCACAGGGCGTTCCACGAGATAAACAGATGCTTCGATGACGACACGATTTTCACCACGGGCTGCGGCATAACGCAGATTTGGTCGGGCCAATTCCAGGATATCGGAAAGACCAGGCATTACCTGCCTTCGGGGGGCGCGGGCACCCTGGGGTTCGAGATACCGGGGGCCTTCGGCGCGAAGGTGGCCATGCCCGAGAACACGGTCTGCGCGGTGCTGGGCGATTTCGGCTTCACCTTCATGGGCGAGGAGATAGCGGTGGCGGCGGCGCTGGGCAAGCCCATAGTGGTGATTATCATCAACAACGCGAACCTGGGCCTGATAAGGCAGAACCAGATGGTGGCCTACGATTACGAGTACGAGGTGAACATGCCCTATAACCAGGACGGCAGGATAGACTACCTGAAGGTGGCCGAGGGCTTCGGCTGCCTGGCGGAGCGGGCCTTCACGCCCGAAGAGCTGGCGGAGGCCATCGGGAGGGCGAAGGCGTCAGGCAGGACGTACGTCATCGAGGCGATATGCGCGCGGGAGCAGATGTGCGACATGGGGGGGAGCCTGGACAATTGCCGCACCTTCGTCTAACGCCCGCCCGTCGTTGAAGCTTGCCTGTTGTTGAAATAATACTTGCCCTTTTTTAAATTCCGCTCAAAATGATTGGGCGGATGTAGGGACTGATCCGCTTCGAGGCAATGATTTAAATGCGGGTTGGCATAAGGAGATGATTGAGATGACTGATCCAATGAAGAATTACATGCGCGTGGGCCTTGTGTATTTTATGGCTTACCCTTTCGCCATGTCGGGCGAGGGGGATATCGAGGCCACCGTCAGGAGGGTGTGCGCGGACGACTATTTCGACGTGATAGAGCTGACGCGCGTCAACGACCCCGCCCTTCGGGCGAGGGTGGCGCGGATGGCGCATGATTCGGGCATGACGCTGACCTACGGCGCCCAGCCGCAGCTGTTGCGTAACGGCGAGAACGTGAACTCCCTGGACGAGGACGCCAGGCAGAGGGCGCTGGCCAGGCTCAAAGCCTGCATTGACGAGGCCCATGAGATGGGCGCGGCGGGTTTCGCATTTTTGTCGGGCAAATACGAGGAGGCCACGAAGGAGGAGAGCTACAAGGCTTTGGCCGCGTCCTCCGCGGAGCTTTGCGAGTACGCCGCCGCAAAGGGGGGGATGCCCGTGAACCTGGAGGTTTTTGACTACGATATTGAGAAAAAATCCCTGATAGGCCCGGCGCCCCTCGCGGCGCGGCTCGCGGCGGAGGTCGGGGCGAAACATCCGAATTTCGGGCTTATGGTGGACTTGTCCCACATCCCCCAGCTGCACGAGAGCATTGACGAGAGCATAGACCCGGTGGCGTCTTACGTCCGCCACGCCCACATCGGCAACGCGGTTCTGCTGGAGGGGGCGCCCGCCTTCGGAGACCAGCACCCGCGCTTCGGCTTCCCCAACGACGAGAACGGGGTGGACGAGATAGCGGCGTTTATCAGGAAGCTCATCAGCATTGGCTATCTGAAGGACGGTGAGCCCGGAATAGTCTCTTTCGAGGTGAAGCCCTGGGGGGACGAAGACCCTGAGATGGTCATCGCCAACGCGAAGCGGTATCTTAACCGGGCCTGGGCCAAGGTATGAAGGAGAGAGGGCGGAATACGATGAAAATAGTGGTATTGGACGGTTACACGGCCAACCCGGGGGACTTGAGCTGGGCCCCCGTGTCGGGGTTGGGGGAATTCGTGTCTTACGACAGGACGCCGCCGGGCGAGACGGTCGGGAGGATTGGCGGCGCGGAGGCCGTCATGACCAACAAGACGCCCATAACCAGGGAGGTGATGGCGGCCTGTCCGGGCCTGCGCTACATAGGGGTGCTGGCCACGGGGTACAACGTGGTGGACGTGGAGGCCGCGCGGGAGATGGGAGTCACGGTCACCAACGTGCCCGCCTACGGCACCCCCTCGGTGGCGCAGCACGTTTTCGCCCTGTTGCTGGAGCTTTGCCATCGGGTGGGCTATCAGAGCCAGGCGGTCGCCCAGGGCAGATGGCAGCGCAAGGAGGAGTGGTGCTTCTGGGATTTCCCCATCGTGGAGCTTCAGGGCAAGACGCTGGGGGTCATCGGCTACGGGGACATCGGCGGCAGGGTGACGGACATAGCGCTGCGCTTCGGCATGAGGGCGCTGGTGCATAGCAGGACGGAGAAGCCCGTGCCTGAAGGGGCGCGGTTCTGCGGGCTTGAGGAACTTCTGGCCAATTCCGACGTGATTTCCCTCCATTGTCCCCTCACGGAAGAGAACAGGGGGCTGATCCGCGAGGAGACCATAGGCAGGATGAAGGACGGGGTGATGATAGTCAACACCTCCAGGGGGCCGCTGATCCGCGACGAGGACTTGGCCGCGGCGCTGGTTTCGGGCAAGGTGTCGGGCGCGGCGCTGGACGTGCTTTCCCAGGAGCCGCCCAGGGACGGGAACCCGCTTCTGAACGCGCCCAACTGCATTGTCACGCCCCACGTGGCCTGGGCCTCGAAGGAGTCGAGGCAACGGCTGATAGAGGCCGCAGGGGCGAATTTGAAGGCGTTCATGGAAGGCGCGCCGATAAATTCGGTGGCCGGCTGAGAGCGCGGGACATGGGCGGCAGGGTCAAAAGCCTCGCTCTGATTTTTGGGCCTGCCTGTTGTTCCCGGGGGTTGTTGCTCTGCCGACTAAATGTTGCGCCGGAACCTCTTCGGCGATGATTTTTTCCGTCGGACAAGGCGGCGGAACCCGTTGATACCAGGAATATCAGCGGGTTCCGGCAACGCGAGGCTACGCCTCGCTACGCTCGCTTCGCTGTCCGTTTTGCCAACCGCGCTGAAGCGCGGGGCAAAAAGGCAACGCGAGGCTGCGCCTCGCTCCTACGCTCGCCTCGCTCGCTTCGCTGTCCGTTTTGCCAACCGCGCTGAAGCGCGGGGCAAAAAGGCAACGCGAGGCACCGATGGCGATCAGCCGCGTGGAGGCCGTATGGGGCCGCGCCAGGGGGTTTTCGGATATTATGGCGAGCGAAGGGTGGACGATAGTGTCCTGATTGGATGCTCGCCGCAAAAAAAGACGCGCCCGCTCTTGTAAAGCTAGTTCTTATGTGATATATTATGGGTATGAACTGAAATCCTGAGGTGTACGTTAAGGTTATGTAATTTATCCAACATTATGATTCACGGGAACCCGGGTTCCCGACACAGATGCCAAGCCGTTTTTTACGGAAGGCAGAATGTCGGGACAGGACAACCACTTGTCTGGGATAAGCTGTGTGAATTAGTGACCTGACGACATTTTGGGATTTCTTTTGGTGTTTTTTGCGAGGAGAGTTTTCCGACTGCAATAGCTGTTACAGGAAATTATTTAGAAATGGAATATTTAGAAGTCAAGATTCACGTATCAACCGTAGGCGCCGAGGTTATTACGGCCCTGCTGGAATCACGTGGCGTTTCTGCGGTTTCGTTGGAAGATCCTAAAGATATCGCCGACCTGTTGGGACGGGAAAGCGGATACGTTTGGGATTACTGTGATCCGAACCTGTTTGATTATACCGGGGGAGAGGCGGTTTTGACGTTTTATCTCGAACAAAGTCCGGATAGCGCCGAGTTCTTGTCTGAAATACGTCGAGAGTTGGCAAAGTTAGTTATTGATGCCGATGCCGGAGTTTTTGGCTCCGATTTTTCTTTCGGAAGCTTGAAAGTAGAAAACGCCATTCGTTCAGACGAAGAATGGAAAGACAATTGGAAGGCGTATTTCAAGCCCTTCTGTTTGACGGAGAATATTTGGGTGAGGCCTAGTTGGGAGGTGTTTAAGCCTGAAAACGACGACATTCGCATTATAACCTTGGATCCGGGCATGGCGTTTGGAACCGGACGGCACGAGACCACCGCAATGTGCGCGGAATTGTTGTCGCGGGCATTGAAGCCAGGCATGTCGGTGATGGATGTTGGTTGCGGTTCAGGCATACTCCTCATAACAGCCTGTTTGTTGGGCGCGAAGGATACTCTCGGCATTGAGATCGACGAGGACGCCATTGGCGTGGCCAGAGAAAATATTAATATAAATGGGCTTGAAGACAAAGCAAAAGTGGTCAAAGGCGATCTTTTGGAAGACAACGAACGCAAGGCGGACATAATAACCGCGAATTTGACCGTTGACCTTATAGCCAGATTGGCGGGGGACGCGGCGGCCCATCTTAATCTTGGCGGGAGGCTTATCGTCTCGGGGGTGTTGTCGAGCAAGAAGGCTTTAGCCGAGGCCGCTTTAGAGGAGAACGGGTTTGATATAATTGACGCTATAGAGTGCGGGGAATGGTTGGCGTTGGCGGCTTTGCCACGAAGCGTGGCGGTTGAGCCGCCGCCGGAGCGTATGACGGGCATAGGACATGAGTAGGTTTTTTGTGAGCGCGGCGCAAATTGAAGGCGGTAATATCTACGTAAAAAATAAGAACGACATAAATCATCTTAAAAACGTGTTAAGGGCAAAAATAGGCGACGGGGTTGATATCTCGGATAGCGGTTCGTGGGAGTACGCGACCGTGATCGATGAAATTGGCCGTGATTGGATAAGACTGAAAATCATGGATAAACGTCGCTTTGCCAGAGAACCTTCGGTCAAGGTCGCGTTGTACCAGGCTATACCTAAAAGCGGCAAGATGGAGGATATAGTGCGGAAATGCGTGGAATTGGGCATTAACAGGATAGTGCCTGTTCTTTGCGCCAGAACTGTGGCGGTAAGAGGCGACGGTTATGGCGCTAGACTGGAACGGTTGCGGCGCGTTGCATCGGAGGCTGTCAAACAGTGCGGCAGGGGCATTGTGCCCGAGGTTGCCGGCGTCATGGGGTTTTGCGAGGCGGCGGGCGAAATGGCTAGGCATGACTTGCGCTTTTTTCCGTATGAGAACGAGAATGAAATTACCATAAAGGATTTTCTTAGACGGTTCATTGCTCCTTCTTACGCGTTTAGAGGAAGATTGCCGGACGGCTCGGATTCCGACGGGTGTTTTGGCGACGGATCGAACGCTTCACGGATAGGGGAGCGTCGCGACGAGGTTTTGAGTAGAGCCGTCGGTTCTGTGGCGTTTATGATAGGGCCGGAAGGGGGATTCTCCGACGAGGAAGCCGAATCGCTCAAGGCTTTGAGTTGCTGGCCTGTAAGCTTGGGTCGGACAATATTGCGGACTGAGACTGCTGCCGCCGCCACTTTGGCGATGCTCATGTATGAGTTGGAGTTATGAGAAAAAATACGGGTACTGTCGCGTTTTACACTTTGGGTTGCCGCGTGAATCAATATGATACTGAAGCGTTGAGAGAACGTCTTGCCGAACGAGGTTACGTTAGCGTCGCGGACGGCGCGCGCGCGGACGTGTGCGTAGTCAATACCTGCGCCGTGACTGGCGTCGCCGATCGAAAATCCCGTCAACTTATCAGGCGCGCGCGCAGGATGAACCCTGACGGGATTGTGGCGGTGGTGGGCTGTTATGCTCGGCTCAAGCCGGAAGAGGTGGCTGATATAGGCGCGGATATCGTGCTGGGAAACGAAGACGAAGGCAGATTGCCGGAGCTTATTATTGAAGCTGTAGAGACAATGGCGTCTAGGAGCTTAAGCGTGTCGGAAGGCACGGAGGCTTGTGACGGCAATGAGCCAGGAGCGCGACGCGGTGTCGGAACTGAGGCGACGTACGCGTTGGGCAAATCCAAGCCTGAATTTTTAGATGGCGCCGGAACGGCAAGAGCTATGGGTTCGCGCACTCGGGCTATGATAAAGGTCGAGGACGGCTGCGATAAATATTGCGCCTTTTGCGTTATTCCATATGTCAGAGGGTCAGTTAGGAGCGTAGACGCCGACACTGTTCTGGATGAGGCGCGGCGCCTGGTGGCGGCTGGATGCAAGGAGATAGTGTTGACGGGGATAAACATGGCTTTGTACGGTTCGGATTTCCGCGATCCGGACAGCTCGAGCCTTCGCAAGGCGGAAAAACGAATCGCTTGCGGCGCCGTGAGCCTGAACCGCAAGACTTTAGGCAATGGGGATATTGATTATCTCATTGGCAGAATAAATGACATAAAAGGGGATTTCAGGATAAGGATGGGCTCTTTAGAACCCACGGTCATAGACGCGGCATACGCGTCAAGACTGTTGCGTTTCGAAAAACTTTGCCCTGCCTTGCATCTTCCCCTGCAGAGCGGAAGCGATCGTGTGCTGAAAGCCATGGGCAGGGCCTATACGCGGGAGAGCTATATGGAGATGGTGGAGGCGCTAAGAAATCTCAACCCACATTTTGGCATAAGCACGGATGTTATTGTCGGGTTCCCAGGCGAGACGTGCGAGGATTTCGCCGATAGTTTGAGCTTGGTGGACAAGGCGGCGTTTTTACATGTTCACGTGTTCCCTTTCTCCATTCGTGAAGGGACGAAGGCGGCCGACATGGGGGGGCAAATCGCTCCCGAGATGAAGTCGCGGCGACGCGATGCGCTTATTGCCGCCGGGGAGGTCTCCGCCTCATGCTTTATCGACCGAAACTTGGGGAAGGAGCGCGTTGTGTTGCCTGAGGCGGTCGATAATGGCACAGGATTACTGGAAGGTTTGACGGACAATGGTCTCAGAGTGTTTTTCAAAGGCAGCGAAGAGTTGATCGGCGGTTTTGTCAAGGTTAGACTGTGTTCTTACATGGACGGCAGAATAGGCGGAGTTCCAGTATAGGGAATGGGACGGGGCAAAATTCGGATTGACAACGGCAAGAACTCTTTTAATGTTGATTTAAATTATCAAGGAGGGAATTTAATATGGAAGATTGCATATTTTGTCGGATATGCGGCAAAGAAGTGCCTACGGATGTCGTTTATGAGGACGAGCATATTTTTTGTTTTCACGATGTTTCGCCTCAAGCTCCCGTCCATGTTCTGGTCATTCCTAAAAAGCACATCGTTTCGCTTGATGACGTTTTGCCGGAAGATCAGGCTGTGCTAGGCCATCTTTTGGGAAAAATCGGGGCGCTGGCCAAAGAATTGGGTCTGGAAAACGGATACAGATTGGTGAGCAATTGCGGCGAGGACGCGATGCAGAGCGTCCGGCATCTGCATTTTCATTTGCTGGGCAAGCGAAAGCTGGCTTGGCCGCCAGGCTGAGGAAGGAAGAGAGGTGAAATAGTACACGCTGGTATCGAATTAAAATATAAAAACTGGTTTGCGCAAATGTAAGCCTTAAAGTGAAAAACATTGAAAAATCACAAAAACATATGTGATAATTGTATTGATCGAAATATGGATTCTGATATAATTATGTTATAAGATTAATACAAACGCAGTTATCTAAGAAGGGGGCTGCCATGTCAAAAACGATACCAGTGTTTACAAGAAACGAGATATGTGTCATCAAAGAAGAAGACATAGTCTACGCAAAAAACCAAATGCGTACAGTGATAATCCACACACGGGACAGGAATTATCGATATTATGGGAAACTAAGCGAGCTGGCGGAGCAACTGGGCGAGATGTTTTACATTTGTCACTCCAATGTGTTGGTGAATTTTGAGAGGATCATTCGCATGAAGGATAACGTGGTGACCATGGACGACGGCGAGGTTATACTTCTGGGGAAGAACACCTATCAGGCGGCAAAGAGAAGGTTCATGCAGTATTTGACGAGTAAAATCCGTAAAAAGGATTGACATTTAGCACATCGCATATTATTGTTACAGGCGATACGTCACATCCTTAGACATTCTAATTGCCCAACGTCCTGCCCTGCGGAAAACCGCAGGGCAGGACGTTTATCCATATTTCAAGGACTATCAAAAGCAACCAAAAGGAGGCTAAGATGGGCAACAAACTGCTATCTGTATACGAGGCGCTCCTCGCCCGTTATGGCGAGCCGCGCTGGTGGCCCGCGAAGACTCCGTACGAGGTCATCGTTGGCGCGATTCTCACTCAGAACACCGCTTGGAGCAACGTTGAGAAAGCAATAGCTAACTTAGGCAGCGATCTCGCGCCGGAAGTGTTGGCGGGCATGGATGCTGAAAAGCTGGCGGAGCTTATTCGCCCTGCGGGGTTCTTCAACCAGAAGGCGAGATATCTGAAGGAGGTCACGGCCTGGTTCGCAAAGTACGGCTACGACGTTTCGATTGTTCGGGAGCGGTCGCTGGGCAAGCTTCGCGCTGAGTTGCTCGCCACAAAGGGCGTCGGCCAGGAAACCGCCGACTCGATACTGCTTTACGCTTTCGGCTTCCCGACTTTCGTGGTGGACGCGTACACCCATCGTCTGTGTGCCCGTTACCCGATTGAGGCGGGCAAAAGCTACGCGGCGACTAAGGCTTACTTTGAGGAGCATCTGCCAAAGAATGCGGAAACATATAACAACTACCACGCCCTGATAGTGATCAACGCGAAGGAACATTGCCGAAAGAAGCCCGTCTGCACTGCTTGCCCCCTCGGAGACATCTGCGGAAGGCGCGATGTCTGAAATCCGCATGAATAACATGAATAAAAAAAGAGGGAATAACCGATGGCGGAACGGGAAGTCCCTAAATGCGCTCGCGAGTTTGGCTACGCCTCCCACGCCCCTACCGCCCGAACACCAGCCGTTCCCCCCGCGAGAGCCTTATCCCGAAAGCCTCCTCCACCGCGCCGCTCCCCAGCACCTCCTCGGGCGCCCCTGCGGCCAGCAGCCGCCCGTCCTTCATCACCGCCAGCCGGTCCGCCAGCTCCGCGGCCGCCGCCACGTCGTGCATGACCGCGGCCACGCACTTGCCCTCCCCGGCCGCCTCCCGCATGATGGCCGCCAGCTCCAGTTGCACGGCCACGTCCAGATAAGTGGCGGGCTCGTCCAGCAGCAGGTTCGGGGTTCCCTGAGCCAGCGTCATGGCCAGGTACGCCTTCTGCCGCTCGCCGCCCGAAAGCCGCGCCAGCATCTCCCCCCGCTTCCCCAAAATCCCCGTTCGGGACATTGCCTCCTCCGCCGCCCGCGCGTCCGCCTCCCCGTAAACGCGGGGGTAGCCCAGCCACGGGAAGCGGCCGTGCAGGGCCAGGGTTCCCACGGTCATGTCGGGCACGGGGCGGCTTTGGGGCATGTAGGCGACGCTGCGGGCGATTTCGCGGGCCCGCAGCCCCGACAAATCCCGCCCGTCGGCGCGCACCGTCCCCGCCTCGGGCGCCAGTTGCCCCGCGCACAGCTTCAGCAGCGTGCTTTTCCCGCAGCCGTTAGGCCCTATGACAGCCGTCACCTCACCGTCGCGGAAGGCCAGGCTGACGTCGCGCGCCGCGGTTTTGCGGCCATAGCCGCCTGAAAGGTTGACCATCTCAATCATGGCGCCGCCGCCTTTCGCGATAAATCAGCCAGAGGAAGAAGGGGGCGCCCATGAAGGAGACCAGTATGCCGACCGGCAGCTCGAAGGGCGCGAAGGCCGTTCGGGCCGCCGCGTCGCACAGGGTCAGGAAGGCCGCGCCCATCAGCCCCGAGGCCGACAGCAGGACGCGCTTGCCCGCGCCTGGGAAGAGCAGTCTGGCGGCGTGGGGCGTTATGAGGCCCACGAAGCCTATCAGCCCCGCGAAGCTGACGGAAGCCCCCGCCAGCGCCGACGCCAATACCAGAAAAAAGAACCGCCAGCGGCGCGCGGCCAGTCCCAAAGCCCTGGCCGTCTCGTCGCCCAGCCCCAGTACCTCCAGCTCCCCCGCGAACCGCAGGGAGAGCGCCAGCCCCGCCAGAATGAGCGCTCCGGCGGGCAGCAGCGCCTTCATGGACACTCCCGAGAAGCCGCCTATCTGGAAATCGCGCATCCCGACCAGTATGTGGGGGTACAGGGTGGCCAGTGACTGGACGCCCGCCGTCATCAGGCTGCCGACGGCGACGCCTGACAGCACTACCGTCAGCTTCGACGCCCCCGCCCGCCGCGCCAGCCCGAACACCAGCAGAACCGTGAGCAGCGCCCCCAGGAAGGCCGCGCCCGCCAGGATGGGGGCGGAGCCTGGCAGGAACGCCATGGCCGCCGCCGTGAGCAGCCCCGCCCCCGCGTTGACGCCTATCACGCCTGGGCCGGCCAGGGGGTTTTGCAGCACGGACTGTATCAAGACGCCCGAGACGGAGAAGCCCGCCCCCGCTAGGACGGTGGCCAGGGCGCGGGGCAGACGGACGTGCCGCAGTATGCGCCCGCCGACGGAATCGGCGCCCGCCAGCCCCCGCAGAAGCTCCCCCGTAGCCAGGTTCTCCGCGCCCAGGCGCAGCGCCAGCAGCACGGAGAGAAGCAGAAAAGCCGCCGCCGCGGCCAGGCCCGCCGACCGCTTATCCCTTGCCATACAATATCTCCAACAGCATTTCGTAAGCCTCAGGCCAGCGGTCGTTGGGCTTCTCGTGGAACAAGTCCTTGGGCAGGATGAGGAAGCGCCCGCTTTCCACCGCCCTCAGGGAGGCCCAGGCCGGGTCTCCCGTCAACGCCTCGTTGAGCGACTTCCGCGCTTTTTCCTCCTCCGCGCCCTGCAATACGGCGAAAATATAGTCGGGGTCCTCCTTGATGACGGTCTCCATGCTCAGATTCTCCAAAAGCCCGTTCCTAGAGTCCGCGATGTTCACGCAGCCCATGTCGCGGAGCATGGCCCCCGCCAGGGAGTCGCTGTTCCGCGCCTGGGTTTTCCCGGAATTCGCCCGCAACAGCAGGATTTTCGGCGCGCCCGCCCCTTTCGCCTTCTCCAGGGCGCCGTCCACCCGCGCTTTGAGGGCAAGGCCGTTTTGCTCGCGCAAATCCTCCCGCCCCGTTATGTCGGTGAAGTCTTTAAGAACGGCGAGGTAGTCTCCGAAGCTTTCCACGGAAAGGCAGACGCCCCGTATCCCCGCCGCCTCCAGCCCCTCTAGCAGCTTCACCTGGCTGGCTATCTCCGAGGACAGTATGACCAAGTCAGGGTCGAGCGCTATTAGCTTCTCCAGGCTGATTTGGTTGAGCTTGCCGATGTTTTGGACGTCCTGGGGCAATTCAAAACGCCCGTCGAAGGCGTCGTCGGTTACGCCCGCCAGGCTCCCGCCCGCGAGAACCCAGATGTGCGCCAGGCTGCCCGAACCCGCCGCCACGCGCCCGTAGGCGCCGACGGGGACCCGCCGCCCCAAGGCATCCGTTATGACCGCGCCGTCGGTCGACTCCGCGGCGGCGGGGGCGCGGTCATGGCAACCGCAGAGCGCCGCCGAAAGCAAGGCGAGGCAAATCAGCGGAATCAGAAGCGTCGACAGGCGTGAAGGGAAAGGGGACATAGTCGTCGTGTCAATCGGTCTCATGGCTGGGCCTCCTTGTGCCAATCCGCGCCTAAAACGTTGCCTTGAAGCGGATTTGCGGATACTATCCTCCGACGCCCGCCCAATAGGTTTGGCAGGGATACGAAAAAATCCTCGCCGAAGCGGTTTCAGCGCGACATTTATTCGGCGGGGCAATAATCATATAATTCATATCGGCTTAATACATTATACGACGAAACGGCGCGGGCCGCAAGGGGGGACAGCATTTTAATGAGAAAAACGGGCGTTTCCACACGCCATTTGTCAAGGACTTTTTAATCATTTGCGAAAAATTGGTAAGTTGTAAAATTAAGTGTCGGCAGAATCAAAAAAGGTGACTCATGGCAAGACCTGTTGTATACTGTGGAACGCAAACGTCCCTACCCAAAGAGCCGATTTGGGGTAGGAAATGAAAATTTTCTTTGTTTTTTTCCCTACCCCAAGCCCGAGAAAGGGTAGTTTTATCCATATTTTAACAATTTAAATATATAATTTACATATCTGCAATTTACATCTTGAGTTATTCGCGCGCGCGGCGTATAATGAAAATTGATATCAGTAAAAAATATTTAAGCGGATCATCGAATCAGAGGTGCGACATGCGCAAACTATTTTCTGCCATTTTGGTCGCGGCATTGCTGATTGCGGGCACGTCGGCTTTGCGAGCCGCTCCCGCGCTCGCCGCGACGGATATGTACACGGACATTGGCGGCCACTGGGCGAAAGCCGCTATTGAGCGCTGGAGCGCGTTAGGCGTTCTGAAAGGCAATGACGGCAAGTTCCGCCCTGACGACCCTATTTCACGCGCCGAGTTGTGCGCGGTTTTGAACCGGGTGATTAAATTTCCCGCCACGACGTGGAACGGCTACACGGACGTGGCGCCTGGCAAATGGTACTACACGGACGTGACTTCCTTAGGCTACCAAGACGCGCTCCTTACGAAATCCGGCGGAGTGGCTAGAGACGGCGAGATATTCCCTTCCGAATTCGTCACGCGGGAAGAAGCCGCCGCGACCATATCGCGGGCCTTCGGCTTGCCAAGAAAAAATTTTAATGGCGACCGCAAGGAAGTATTCGGGTTCAGCGACGCCGATAAGATATCGGCCAGCCTGGCGGACGATATACTGGGGCTGGTTGAGCTGCATATCGTAAACGGCAACGCCGACGGCACTTTTGCCCCCAAAGGGCAGTTCACGCGCGCGCAGATTGTCACCATACTGGACAATGCGGTTGACTCTATCGCCGACAAGCCCGGCACATATTCCTCGCCCCTTGGCAAACGCGTCTTAGTCGTCGCCGATGACGTTCGCTTTGAAAATCAGGACTGCGATTACATGATTATAGCGGCAAGCGCTTGCATGAACGGAAACGTCACGATTGACTCCGCCAACCACAAGTCGTGGCCGATGTATGGGTGGAGCGCATATGGCGCCGGCCACACCGTTAGCTGGATGACGAGCAACTTGTCGGAGAGAGCCTTAAAAGGCGATTCGTATTTTAGAAGCCTTAAACTGGACGAGACCGAGTTTGCGGGCGGCTTCCCGAAGCAGACAGTCGTTTCCGGCTTTGCGGGCGGGGACGGCACTGCGGAAAAGCCGTATCTCATCACCAGCCAAGCCGAGTTGGACAACATGCGCTATTATATGAGCGCTAAATTCAAAGACCTGCATTTTGCCCTGGCCAACGACATAACGCTCTCAGGCGCGTTTATGCCGCTCGGCGCGTCCTTCGGCGAATATCCCGCCGGCATGTTTAGCGCTGTGTTTGACGGCAACAACCACACTGTCAGCGGGCTGGATATCAACATTGACGGCGCGGACTACGCGTCGGTCGGTTTCTTCGCGAACTTATGGGGCGGCGCCGTGGAAAACCTCACGGTTAAGGGCAGAATAAATGTAAAAATGCCCAACGGCTACACGGCGCCCGTTACGGACGAGGGCAGGGCGAAAACCGGCGTTTTTGTCGGAGGGATCGCAGGAGACACGTACAGTCAAACGACACTGACCAATTGCCACGCGGAGGTGGATATCACCGTGACAGGTTCGCCGAAGGTTATCGCGGGCGGCTTGGTCGGGGATTTGCTGCCCGGCAGCGTCACTAAAGATTGCAGCGCCGCCGGCACGATACGCGCGACGGGGCCTAAAGCGCAAAACGTAAGCTTCGAGCTTGCCGTCGGCGGGCTGGCCGGGCGGTTGGGCGGCAATATGGAAAATTGCCACTCTTCGGCGAAAACATTTTCGTCGGGCGGTTATTTCTCAGGCTCCGCCGGGCTTGTCGCGCACGTTGTCGTTTCTGACGATTCCAAAACACGCCCGACAATCAAAAACTGCTACGCCACGGGCGACGCCCACGCCGAGGGCGCTTGGTTCCAAAACGACGGCGGCGGGGCCTTCGGGCAAATCAAGAACGCGACGGTTGAAAGTTGCTTTGCCAGCGGGAACGTGTCCGTCGGCAACTACGAGGGCGCGATAAACGTGGCGGGGGGCTTTGCCACTGGCGCGTATGGCGGCGGCGTCATCAAGAATTGCTACGCGACGGGCAACGTCACGGAATACGGCAGCTGGCAATCAATGATCGGAGCCTTGACGGGCCGTTTGGAGGGCGAGGTGATCAACAGCTACGGCGTGGGCAATTGCGCCGCTTATGCGAGCAAGGGTGACGTTAAGCCGGCCGACGGCAGTCATATAGTAATAGGCTCACGGCGAGGCGAGGGCGGCAAAGTCACGCAGACGGCGGATTTCCGCGAGGACGGCATTTTCTTCGTCAATGAGACGACTGGCTTCGGCTCGACGACATTTGACGAAATCACCGCCGCGCAGTCGCGCGAAAAGAGCGCCTACGCCGCTCGTGGCTGGAATTTTACCGATGTATGGACCTTCGCCGATGGCGGCGCGTATAAATTGCCGATTCTGCGCGGCATACCGCTCGACGTGCAGAAAAATCTGCCTTTGCCGAAATATCTGCCTGCGGGGACGTGATACTTATCCTTTTTTGAAATTGTTGGCGGACGCCGGCGGAGCAATATGAGCCTTGGATTGGGGAGGATTAAAAACGTGGCTGACTTCAAAAAACATCCGAGGGCGAGCATCATGGCCGCCGCGGCCCTTGCCGCCGCCCTGACGGCCGGCCTCGCGGCGTGCGGGACGGGAGGCTCGGCGGAAAGCGGTTCGCCGTCGGTGGGGGCCTCTGATATTGAGCTGTGGCGGACTGTTCACATCGGGGCTTCTTACGACGCGGTTCACGAGTTGTTGGGGGAACCTGACGGCGCGACCTCGGGAATTTATGGCGAGCGGTACGCCCTCAGCGACGGCACGGCTGTTTACTTCACGTATGACGACTCGAGCCGAGTCTCGCGGGTCAGGCACGGCGACGGGTGGACGGAGGAGTTTCTGGTCGCCCCTGTGGACGCGGGCGGCGGCGCTTACCCCGAGACATTGGCGTCGGATTGGGACGGTTGGCACAGAATCAGCGGAAACGGGAAAATTCTTGTCAGCAAGTTTGAGGGCGCCGTCCAAATAAAGGCGTTCTGCGCCCAAATCGGCACGGAACAGGCCCCGCGCCTAATCGCGGCCGCCTATGAGGGCGAGCCGATGAAATACGACATGGAAATGCTGTCGGTCGATTTCCCCGTCGCCGACGCCTTCCCAAAGGCTTTCCTCGGCCAAGTTTGGGCGGTCGCCACCCTCTCGGACGGGACGGAATATCAGACGGAAATGGCCAAAGCCGTATACGAGCCCGATAAAACATCCTCCCCCGCGAACGGGGAGGAGCCTGTCTTGGAGATACGGGGGCCCGAAGCGGAAGGGGAGCCGTATTCGTCGGCGGCGGAATGGGCGGCGGGCTTCTTCTCGGCGAAAGGCTACAGGGTCACTTCCCTCAGGGCCATAGACGTCGATTATGGCGAAACAAGCGAGAATCCCAAAGAAACCGCGGCCTTCGCCTACGAAACGGAGGCGGAGGACGGCCAGAAGGCGCGCCACGCGGGAATGCTCGTACTGGCCCGCGAAACGGGAGGGGATTGGGAAGCTGTCTATTGGTGACGGCTTCCTAGCGGCAAGGCCGGCGCGAGGCCGCGAAAGGAGCGCGCAACCATGAAATCAGAATCGCGCGAGGCCGCCAGGGTGTTTTACCACGGCACGAAGGCCGACTTGAAGCCCGGTGATTTTCTGACGCCTGGCC